>NZ_JBFAGV010000010.1:0-205615 GCF_040653855.1 Streptomyces sp. NPDC050856
ATCAACATATCTGGCGTTGATTTTTGGCACGCTGTTGAGTTCTCAAGGAACGGACGCTTCCTTTGTACTCACCCTCTCGGGCTTTCCTCCGGGCGGCTTCCCTTCGGTATTTCGTGTTTCCAACTCTACCAGATCCTTTTTCCGTTCCGTTTCCGGTCTGGATTTCGTATCCGGTGGCCGCTGGAGGACCTTTGCCTTTCGGCTGCCCCGACTTTATCAGAAGCTTTTCCGCCGACCTAATCGGCTTCGTGATTCGGATAAAGAATCGGATGGGCTCCACGGGAATCGAATTCCCGCCCGGAGCAAGGGAGACTTTAACAGTCCCGCTCGGCCTGTGTCCAGTCCGAGGCAACTGCTCTAATCTACCTCCCCACGCAGACCGTGTCAACGGGTTTTGTGGGCGATGAGGACACTATCAGGCCAGACGGGCCGTACGCACATCAGGCCGCTGTGGGCAACTGGGCGCTGCGGTCGACGGACTCCACGTCCCCCGTGTCGCCCGCCCTGGCGGCGCGGCCGCCGAGCACGTACACGTACCCGAGAAAGACCAGCTCAGCGGCGACGCCGATGGAGATGCGGGCCCACGTCGGCAGGCCGGAGGGGGTGACGAAGCCTTCGATCACGCCGGATACGAACAGGACCAGCGCGAGGCCGATTGCCATGCCGACGGCGGCGCGTCCCTGCTGGGCCAGGGCGGCGCGGCGGGTCCGGGGGCCCGGGTCGATCAGCGTCCAGCCGAGGCGGAGCCCGGTGCCGGCGGCGACGAAGACAGCGGTGAGTTCGAGCAGGCCGTGCGGGAGGACCAGCCCCAGGAAGGTGTCGAGGCGGCCGGCCGAGGACATCAGGCCGATCCCGACGCCGAGATTGAGCATGTTGAGGAAGAGGATCCAGAGCACCGGGACGCAGAGGAACGCGCCCAGGACCAGGCACAGGGCGGCGGCCTGGGCGTTGTTCGTCCAGACCTGGGCCGCGAACGAGGCGGCGGGATGACTGGAGTAGTAGGTCTCGTAGTCGCCGCCGGGGCGGGTCAGCCTGCGCAGCTCGTCGGGGGCCGCGATGGCCGACTGGACCTCGGGGTGGGTGCCGATCCACCAGCCGATGACGGCGGCCAGGACGGTGGACAGGACAGCGGTGGGGATCCACCAGTGGCGCGAGCGGTAGACCGCCGCCGGAAAGCCCGCGGTCAGGAAGCGGGCGGCGTCGCGCCAGGAGGCGCGGCGGGTACCGGTGACGGTGGCGCGGGCCCGGGCGACGAGCTGGGTGAGCCGGGCCGTGAGCATGGGGTCGGGAGCACTGGACTGGATCAGTGAGAGGTGGGTGGCGGTGCGCTGGTAGAGGGCGACGAGTTCATCGGCCTCGGCGCCGGTGAGGTGACTGCCCCGGCGCAGCAGGTGGTCCAGGCGCTCCCACTCGGCGCGGTGGGCGGTGACGTAGACGTCAAGGTCCATGATCGGCTGCTGCTCCAGGCACTGGGTCCGTACGGTTCGTGCAACTGCTCGTACTACTGCGGCGCGCTGTGGGTCAGCTTGGCAGACTGGCGTTCGACGGGGTTGGGGAAGGCCGAAGAAGGGTGGCGCCGTGAGCGGGGTTATGACGGGGGACGCCGTCGTACTCGGGCTGCAGCCGGCCAGGCTGCCGAGCCGGGCGCTGGCCCTGGCCATCGATCTGGCGGTCGTGTGGACCGCCTATCTGCTCATATCGATGGGGCTGGCGATCGCGACCGCCGCGCTGGACGAAGCGGCTGTCATGGCCGTGTCGATCGCGACCTTCCTGCTCGTGCCGGTGGGCGCGCCGATCGCGGTGGAGACGCTGAGCCATGGGCGTTCGCTCGGGAAGCTGGCGTGCGGGCTGCGGGTGGTGCGCGACGACGGCGGGCCCATCCGGTTCCGGCACGCGCTGGTGCGTGGGGCGATCGGCATGGTCGAGATCATGATGTCCTTCGGGACCATCGCGTGCGTCGCCTCGCTGGTGTCGGCGCGTGGACGGCGGATCGGTGACGTGTTCGCCGGCACGCTGGTGGTACGCGAGCGGGTGCCGGCCGCGCGCACGGCGGTGGTGCCGCCCCCGCCGCCCTGGCTCGTGGGGCGGTTCGCGCAGCTGGATCTCTCCGCCGTGCCGGACGACCTGTGGCTGGCGATACGGCAGTACCTGACGCGGATGCGGCAACTGGACCCCGAGGTGGGTCGCGGACTCGCCGAGCGGCTGGCCGACGACCTGGTCGCCCGGACCGGGACGCCCCCGCCGCCGGGGGTGCCGGCCACGGAGTACCTGGCCGGGGTGGTGAACGAGCGGCAGGCCCGGGAGGCGCGGCGGGCGTTCAGCGGAGGACCGGGCGGGACGGCCCCTTCCGAGGTGATGCCCGGGGCGGGCGGTGCCGATGGGGCGGGCGGGGCGCCGGTGGACCCTGAGCCGGCCGGTACCTCCCGAACAGCGGGTGGGGCGGGAGGGCCGGGCGGTGGCGGCTGGGCCGCGGTCGCGAACCCGGGCCCGGGTGAGGTCTCGGGCGCGGGTACGGGGGCGGAAGCCGCGACGGGCACCGGGGCCGGGAGCCACGGGGGCGGGACGGGGGCGGTCGGTGCCGGACAGCGGCAGCGGCCTGCCACGGGTTTCGCGCCGCCTGCCTGACACCGGGCCCGGGGGCGGTCAGGGGAAGACCGATGGCGGTGATTCGAGGTCTTCCAGCTCGATCCCCGGGGCCGCCAGGACCACGTCGCCGGCGATGTGGACGGTGTGCCGTTCCCCGGTGTCCAGGGCGCTGACCTGGTATTCGTCCACAGTCAGGGGGCCGTTGTCAGTGGCGTGCGCTTCACTCTTCACCAGCGCCCACGACTGGTCGACCGTGCGGGGGGCGAGGACGGGGTCGGTGAAGGCGACGAGGCGGACGCGCGTCGCGGGGGAAGCGGGGGTGAGGCGCAGGAGCCGGGACGTGGCGACGAGGAAGGCCGGTGACGTGCCGGTGAAGGCGTGCGCGCGGACATTGCCTTCGGTGGCGTGAGTGCCGGTGGGATCGGTACGGACCCAGGTGACGCCGTCGAGGGCCGCGCCGCGGACCTGCCAGCTCGCGGCGTGCATTTCGAGACGGATGGGGCGGCCGAGGTCGTCGAGGGCGAGGTCGACGGAGCCGGCGTGGTCGCCGGAGGGGGTGGTGGTCTGCGAGACGTAGCGCCAGCCGGAGGGGCCGGGCGCGCAGTGGAAGTGCTCTTCACCGAGGGGGGTGTGATCGTGCGGATCATGGAGCGAATAGCGGCCGCGGGGCATGGGTCCTCGGGTCCTCGGGATCGGCGGTAGGGGCCGGGCAACGGGGCAGGCCCCCGGCACGGGGGTGCGGGGGCCTGCCTGGTGCCTGCTACGGGCGTGCGTCAGTGCACGGGCGCCGTCAGTAGCGGTAGTGGTCCGGCTTGTACGGGCCGTCGACCTCGACGCCGATGTAGGCGGCCTGCTCGGGGCGGAGCGTGGTCAGCTTCACGCCGAGCGCGCCGAGGTGGAGCCGGGCGACCTTCTCGTCGAGGTGCTTGGGCAGCACGTAGACGTCGGTCGGGTACTCCTCGGGCTTGGTGAACAGCTCGATCTGGGCCAGCGTCTGGTCCGCGAAGCTGTTCGACATCACGAACGAGGGGTGGCCCGTGGCGTTGCCCAGGTTCAGCAGGCGGCCCTCGGACAGCACGATGATCTTCTTGCCGTCCGGGAAGGTCCAGGTGTGGACCTGCGGCTTCACCTCGTCCTTGACGATGCCCGGGATCTTGGCCAGGCCGGCCATGTCGATCTCG
This sequence comes from Streptomyces sp. NPDC050856, assembly GCF_040653855.1. Classification (NCBI taxonomy): domain Bacteria; kingdom Bacillati; phylum Actinomycetota; class Actinomycetes; order Kitasatosporales; family Streptomycetaceae; genus Streptomyces; species Streptomyces sp. NPDC050856. Next base: position 3,768 of record NZ_JBFAGV010000010.1, read on the forward strand.
TTGTCGAAGTGGCCGATGTTGCCGACGATGGCCTGGTGCTTCATCTTGGCCATGTCCGAGGCCATGATGATGTCCTTGTTGCCCGTGGTGGTGATGAAGATGTCCGCCTGCTCCACCACCTCGTCCAGCGTGGTGACCTGATAGCCGTCCATCGCCGCCTGGAGCGCGCAGATCGGGTCGATCTCGGTGACGATCACGCGGGCGCCCTGGCCGCGCAGGGATTCCGCGCAGCCCTTGCCGACGTCGCCGTAACCGCACACGACCGCGACCTTGCCGCCGATGAGGACGTCGGTGGCGCGGTTGATGCCGTCGACCAGGGAGTGGCGGCAGCCGTACTTGTTGTCGAACTTGGACTTGGTCACCGCGTCGTTGACGTTGATGGCCGGGAACAGCAGCGTGCCGTCACGGTGCATCTCGTACAGGCGGTGGACGCCGGTGGTGGTCTCCTCCGTCACGCCACGGATCTCCGAGGCGAGCTGGGTCCACTTCTGCGGGTTCTCACCGAGGGTGCGGGTGAGGAGGCTCAGGATGTGGCCGTACTCCTCGCTGTCCGCGGTGGACGGGTCCGGGACCGCGCCGGCCTTCTCGAACTCCACGCCCTTGTGCACCAGGAGGGTGGCGTCGCCGCCGTCGTCCAGGATCATGTTCGGACCGCCGGTGGGGCTGTCCGTCCAGGTCAGGGCCTGCTCGGTGCACCACCAGTACTCCTCCAGGGTCTCGCCCTTCCAGGCGAAGACGGGGATGCCGGCGGCGGCGATGGCGGCGGCGGCGTGGTCCTGGGTGGAGAAGATGTTGCAGGAGGCCCAGCGGACCTTGGCGCCGAGGGCGACCAGGGTCTCGATGAGGACGGCCGTCTGCACGGTCATGTGCAGGGAGCCGGTGATACGTGCGCCGGCGAGGGGCTGGGCCTCGGCGTACTCCTTGCGGATCGCCATCAGGCCCGGCATCTCGTGCTCGGCGAGGCTGATCTCCTTGCGGCCGAACTCCGCGAGGGAGAGGTCGGCGACCTTGAAGTCCTGTCGGCTGTCGACAGTCGTCATCGGGAGGTGCTCCTCGTGGTAGGGGTCGAGGGTGGGTACGGCAGGCTCTGCGGTGGCGGGGCACAAGAATGCCCGGGGCACTCGCAGTGCAGTCGTCGGAGGCCCTCTCTCCCTCGGCCGGTCCGTCGGGACCGCCCGACCGCCATCAGCAGCGACGTCTGGCTCTGGTCACGAATCTACACCGATCGGTCCGGCGACCCACAGCCCGTCCGGGGACGGATTCCAGCCGGATCGTGAGCCGGGTGGGCCGGGAGCGGGGTGTCGGGGTGCCCGCGCCGGTTCGGCACGGGGCCCGGTGACGGGCGGGTGGCGGGCGGCGGACGGAGTGCGTAAGGGCCCCGGACCGCGGGGTCCGGGGCCCTTACGTCCGGCTGTGTCAGCCGGCCTTGGTCTCGCTGTAGATGTCCGGCTCCAGGTAGATCACCCGGGCGATGGGCACGGCGACGCGGATGCGCTGCTCGGCGGCGTCGATGGCGGCCGCGACCTGGGCGGCGGTGTCGTTGTGCCGTACCGCGATCTTCGCGGCGACCAGCAGCTCCTCCGGGCCGAGGTGGAGCGTGCGCATGTGGATGATGCCGGTGACGGTGTCGTTGTCGACGAGCGACGCCTCGATCTTCTTCACCTCGTCGATGCCCGCCGACTCACCGAGCAGGAGCGACTTGGTCTCGGCTGCCAGCACGATGGCGATCAGGATCAGCAGGATGCCGATGCAGAGGGTGCCGATGCCGTCCCAGATGCCGTTGCCGGTGACCAACGCCAGGCTGACGCCGACGAGGGCCAGTACCAGGCCGACCAGCGCGCCCAGGTCCTCCAGCAGGACGACGGGCAGCTCGGGGGCCTTGGCGCGGCGGACGAACTCCTTCCAGGAGAGGTTGCCGCGCACGGTGTTGGACTCCTTGATGGCCGTCCGGAAGGAGAAGCTCTCGGCGATGATCGCGAAGGTCAGGACACCGACGGGCCAGTACCAGGCCTCGATCTCGTGCGGGTGCTTGATCTTCTCGTAGCCCTCGTAGATGGCGAACATGCCACCGACCGAGAACAGGACGATGGAGACGAGGAACGCGTAGATGTACCGCTCGCGCCCGTATCCGAACGGGTGTTGGGGGGTGGCCTCGCGCTGGGCCTTCTTGCCGCCGAGGAGCAGCAGGCCCTGGTTGCCGGAGTCGGCGAGCGAGTGCACGCTCTCGGCGAGCATCGACGACGAACCACTGAAGAGGAACGCCACGAATTTGCTCGCCGCGATCGCGAGGTTCGCGGCGAGCGCCGCCACGATCGCCTTGGTTCCGCCTGACGCGCTCATGCGTGCGGGTGTCCCTTCGTAGGGTCTTGGGGGGGGTGGTTCGTACGGCCGCACATTGTTGCAGCAGCGGTGGCCGGCGCGGCTTCAGGCCACCACTGTGGCGCGGAAGACGGTGCCGGATCCGGACAGTTCGACCTTTTCGCCCGCCGGGACGAAGACCGACTCGCCGGGCCCCAGGCGGATGCCGTCCGCCACGGGGCTGCCTGCCGTGGCCAGCAGGATCTGCGGCGTGGTGGCGGTGATGTCCACCGGGGCGGCTCCTTCCGGCCGCACGTAGCGGGAGAGGCGGAACTCGTCGGCCGGCGTCTCGTAGAGCTCCTCGCCGGACGGGGACGCCTCGGGCCGCAGCACGGTCGGGTCGTCGGCCTCGAAGCGGACGACCCGCAGGAGCTCGGGAACGTCGATGTGCTTGGGGGTGAGGCCGCAGCGCAGCACGTTGTCGGAGTTGGCCATGATCTCGACGCCGAGGCCGCCGATGTAGGCGTGCGGGACGCCGGCGCCGAGGTGGATGGCCTCGCCGGGCTGGAGCCGGACGTGGTTGAGCAGCATGGCGGCGAGGACGCCGGGGTCGCCGGGGAAGTGGTGGGCGAGGACGGCGTACGGGGCGTGCGCCCCGCCGAGGCGGGTGCAGGCGGCGGCGGCCTCGTGCACGGTGGCCGCCATGTCGGCGGGGTCGGCGGTCAGAACGGCCGTCAGGACCTCGCGCAGCGCGGCCTCGCGCGGGTGGGCGTGGAGGAGGTCGACGTACGGCTTGAGGGAGTCGACGTCGAGGGCGGCGAGGAGGTCGGCCGTCTCGTCGGGCGTCCGGAAGCCGCACAGGCCCTCGAAGGGGGTGAGGGCGCAGAGGAGTTCGGGCTTGTGGTTGGGGTCCTTGTAGTTGCGGTGGGGGGCGTCGACCGGGACGCCGGCGCGCTCTTCGGCGGCGTAACCCTCCCTGGCCTGCGCGAGGTCGGGGTGGACCTGGAGGGAGAGGGGCGAGCCGGCCGCGATCAGCTTGAGGAGGAAGGGCAGGCGGGGGCCGAACCTGGCGACGGCGGCCGGACCGAGCATCCGTTCCGGATCGGCTGCGATGAGGGCCGGGAGTGGCTGTTCGCCATCGGCCCGGACCACGCGGGACGGCGCGCCGGGATGGTCGCCCATCCACATCTCGGCCTGCGGCTCACCGGTGGGGGCGACGCCGAGCAGGTCCGGGATGGCCGTCGTGGAGCCCCAGGCGTAGGGGCGGACGGTGTTGGAGAGGCGGTCCATGGGCGTGCGTTCCTCGTGCTTTTCGCTGATGGGCGGGGGGGGTCCTTCTTGCCGGTGGGCGGGCGGTCACACGTGCGTTCCGGTCCCCAGCGACAGGTAGACGGCCGCGAAGTCGGTCACCGCGAGCAGCTCGGCGAGGGCTTCGATGTCGGTGCCCTCCTCGGGTTCCAGCTCACTGACACCCGTGTCGTGGCCGAGCGCCAGCTCGCGGGCGGCCGGGGCGGCGGTCAGGCCGCCGGCCGGCCGGTCGCGCAGCAGCACCACGCGCGCCCGCAGGGCCTGGGCCTCCTCGACCCGGTCGCGGAAGAAGTCGTCGAGGTCCGCGCCGGAGGCGTAGTCGCCCGCGAGGAGCACCGCGTGCGCGGCCAGTGCCTCGGGCAGCTCGGCGGCGAGCGCCGGACGGCCGGCCAGCTCGGACAGTACGGCGGCGAACCGGCGGCCCACCGGGGCGGTGGCCGTGCCCTCGGTCCAGATGAGGGGGAGGGTGTCGGCGAGCTCCCCGGCGAGCATCTTGGCCGGGTTGCTGTAGGTGACGACGGCCGGTCCGCAGCGTTCCGCCGTGCGGTCGAGGCGGTCGGCCACCTTCTGGAGGGTGTCGGCCGGGGCGGAGAGCAGGCCGACGCGGTCCAGGAGGACGAGGAGCGGGGTGAACAGGGCCCACAGGGCGCCGGGGCTCGCCGCCGGTGTCTCCTCGTCGTGCGGTTCCTGGGGCGCGGCCGCCAGCGGTACGACCATGCCGTGGCTGCCGTCGACCGCCTCGGTGAGCGGGGAGCGGGCGGGTGCCACGGCGACGACCGTGACGCCCCGGCGGTACGCCTGCTCGGCGAGGAGCGCGAGGCCCGGCTCGGTGCCGTCCGTGGTGGTGATCAGGAGGAGGTCCACCGGGCCGGCCCAGCCCGGGAGCGTCCAGCGCAGGGCCCCGGCGGCGGGTGCCACACCGGTGGGGCTCAGGCGGGCGACCGGCGCGGCGGCACCGGCGAGGGCGGCGACCAGGTCGGCCACGCAGGCGGCAGCGGTGCCGGGGCCGGCGACGAGGACGGCGCGGGGGCGGCCCTCGGGGTTCAGCTCGGTGACGCCGGCCTCGATGGCGTGCCGGGCGGCGGTGCGTACGCGCGCGCCTGCTTCGGCGGCCCCGCGGAGGAGGCCGCGGCGGTCGGCTCGGGCCAGGGCGTCCGGGTCGTCGAGCAGCGACTCGTCGAGCATGGGGTGGGGCCTCCGATCACCGTACGGGGTGGGGTGCGGGCGGCGCGGGCGCCGCCGGGGGCGGCCGTTCTCAGACGGGGCGGCGGGCCTCGTCCACGAGGAGGACCGGGATGCCGTCGCGTACCGGGTAGGCCAGGCCGCAGTCCTCGCCGGTGCAGATCAGCTCGGGGGCCTCGGCTGCGGTGCGGTCCTCGAGGGGCGCGTGGCAGGCCGGGCAGGCGAGGATCTCCAGAAGGCCGGCTTCGAGCGGCATGGGGTGGGTCCCTTCGAACGCGGTGGTGATGGTGGGGTTCGGCCACGTCAGCCTACCGCCGGGGGATGGGCGGGTGCGGCTCGGCGTGGATCGGGTTCCCCGGCCCCGCCCGGTACCTGACCGCGGCCTGCCCCACGTCACGCGTCGGTCACCCGTGGTCACCCGTACCGGCCGGGTCCGCAGGCGCTGGGGTGTCCGCCCCGGGCCGCACGCCGGCCCCGGCCCGGAAAGCGGGGACGTGACGGCTCCCGGCCGGCGGTCGCACCGCCCCCGCGGTGGTCGGGCTCCGGCGGTTCGCCCGGCGGGCACACGGGGCCGGCGGTGCGGTCCACGCACGGCACGGGCCGGCCGGAGCGCGCCCCGGTGGCCGGGTGCCGGCCGGGCCTCCGGGCGGTCCGGCTCCCGGGCCGGCCGGCTCCCGGGCGTCCGGGGCGGCGGCCGGGCCGCCGGCCGGTCGCGCGGGCGGCGCCCCCGGTCGGGCCGCCGGGGCCCGGCCGGTACCCGGGCCGCTCGGGTCAGGAGGTGCGGACCCTCGGGGTCAGGAGGTGCGGACCAGGGCGAGGACCTCGTCGCGGACCTCGGCCATCGTCGCCTCGTCCCGCGCCTCGACGTTCAGGCGGAGCAGCGGTTCCGTGTTGGAGGGGCGGAGGTTGAACCACCAGTCCGCCGCCGTCACGGTCAGGCCGTCGAGCTCGTCGATGGTGACGCCGTCGCGGGGAGCGAAGGCCCGGCGTACCGCCGCCGTGCTGGCCGCCTGGTCGGCGACCGTGGAGTTGATCTCGCCCGAGCCGGTGTAGCGGGCGTAGGAGGCCACCAGGTCGGAGAGCGTCCCGTCCTGGCCGCCCAGGGCCGCCAGGACGTGGAGGGCGGCCAGCATGCCGGTGTCCGCGTTCCAGAAGTCGCGGAAGTAGTAGTGGGCCGAGTGCTCACCGCCGAAGACGGCGCCGGTACGGGCCATCTCCGCCTTGATGAAGGAGTGCCCGACCCGGGTGCGCACGGGGGTGCCGCCGTTCTCCCGGACGACCTCGGGGACCGACCAGGAGGTGATCAGGTTGTGGATCACGGTGCCGCCGGGGTGCTTGGCCAGCTCCCGCTCGGCGACCAGCGCGGTGATCACCGACGGCGGGACCGGCTCTCCCCGCTCGTCCACCACGAAGCAGCGGTCGGCGTCGCCGTCGAAGGCGAGGCCGATGTCGGCGCCCTCCTCGCGCACCCGCTGCTGGAGGTCCACGATGTTGGCCGGGTCCAGCGGGTTGGCCTCGTGGTTGGGGAACGTGCCGTCCAGCTCGAAGTACATCGGGACGAGCGTGAGCGGCAGCCCCTCGAAGACGGTGGGGACCGTGTGGCCGCCCATGCCGTTGCCCGCGTCCACCACGACCTTCAGGGGGCGGATGGGACCGAGGTCGACCAGCGACTTCAGGTGGGCCGCGTAGTCCGTGAGGGTGTCGCGCCCGGTGATCGCGCCGGGGGTCGCGGCCGGGGCCGGGGCGCCGGTGGACGACCAGGTCTCGACGAGCTTGCGGATGTCGGCCAGGCCGGTGTCCTGGCCCACCGGGGCGGCGCCGGCCCGGCACATCTTGATGCCGTTGTACTGGGCGGGGTTGTGCGACGCGGTGAACATCGCTCCCGGGAGGTCCAGCGCGCCGGACGCGTAGTAGAGCTGGTCGGTCGAGCACAGGCCGATGAGCGTGACGTCGGCCCCCCTCGCCGCGGCGCCCCGGGCGAACGCGGCGGACAGTCCGGGCGACGACGGGCGCATGTCATGGCCGACCACGATCGCGGCCGCCTCCGTCACTTGGACGAACGCCGCGCCGAACAGTTCCGCCAGTGCCTCGTCCCACTGATCCGGCACCACCCCGCGGACGTCGTACGCCTTCACGATCTGCGACAGATCAGCAGCCACTGCCCTACCCTCCTGCAAGCCCTGTGTGGAATACACAACGGAACACAAGCTAACCGTAGGGGCTGGGGACAAACGTCAGGAGTCGGGTGAGCGGAGCACCCTCAGGTGCCCTCGGCGTCCGACCTCCACCGGGTCGCCGCCGCGGCCGCCGTTCTTGCCGCCGGCCTGTGCCGCCCGTTCCTGTGGCCGGGCGGCTTCGCGTACGGCGTTGGCGAGCGCTTCGAGGTCGTCGCCGCTGGGGCGGGCGGGGGCGGAGCCGTCCGAGAGCCGGACCACCTCCCAGCCGCGCGGCGCGGTCAGGCGCTCGCTGTGCTCGGCGCACAGGTCGTAGCAGTGGGGCTCGGCGTAGGTGGCGAGCGGGCCGAGGACCGCAGTCGAGTCGGCATAGACGTACGTCAGTGTCGCGACGGCAGGGCGGCCGCACGCGGTGCGCGAACAGCGACGTACAGGGCTCACGACGTTGGACGGTACCGCACTCTTGAGCGGGCCGCGACGACTCTCCGCCAGGTCACTCCCCCGTGTCGCGGTGTGACGTCGGGCACAGCGCCCTCCCGGACAACTCTCCTGACCTGCGCGAAAGGACGGAAACAGGGGTCCGTGGGGCCGCCGCGCCGAACAGCCGAGGGGGCGAATCCGCTCATTCCAGGCGACCCGACCGATCGCGACGACGCGCCAAATCGACCCCAAGAGAACCTGAAACGCTCAATATTCGACGCAGTTTTAACACGCCGCCGGGGTGGCGGACGGGTGCCGCGGCAGTGGGGCCGCCGTCCGCCGGGAAGGGCCGCCCGGGAGTTACCCTGCGTCAGTGATGGACAGTCCCGTACCGCCCCGCCCGGCCGAGCCGCGAACCCGCCGCCGCGACCGGCACGGCCGCGGCATGCGCGGCCCCGTCGCGCCGCCCCAGGTCCCGCTCTCCATCAGCCGCGCGGACACCTTCCGCGACCTGGTGCAGGACTCCGTGGAGCGGCTGGAGCGGCGCTGGCCGCAGCTGGCCGACGTCGACTTCCACGTCCTGGAGGTGCCGGTGGCGCCGGAGGAGTCCGTACCGCTCGGCACCTCGGTCCCGGCGGGCCGGGACCGGCCGGCGCGGATCATCGTCTACCGGCGCCCGGTCGAGCTGCGCGCCAAGAGCCGCGACGAGCGCGCGCTGCTGGTGCACGAGGTGGTCGTGGAGCAGGTCGCCGAACTGCTGGGCCTGGCCCCTGAGTCGGTCGACCCGAGGTACGACCAGGACTGAGCGGCACCACCCCTCGGCGTACCCCGGGCGGCCGGCCCGGGCGGCCGGCCCGGGCGGCCGGGTCAGTCCTCCAGTACGGACAGGTCCTGCTCGGCCACCGGGACCTCGACCGTGCCCCGGTCGTCCGAGAACGTCTGCACCGTGAACATCGGGATGCCGTCGTCGGGGACCGCCAGGGTGCGCGCCGCGTGCACCGGGGCGCCCGAGACCGACTCGACCGTCAGCGCGTACGAGCCCTCGAGGCCCGTGGGGGCGGGCGGGGCGAGGGCCAGGGTCGTACCGCCCTTGACCGTGTAGGTCCTGCTGCTGGGCGCGCCCGCCCCGGTGCCCGCCGACGCGGTGACCTTGACCTGGGCGGTGCCGCCCGGCGCGGTCAGCGACAGGGTGGTGCCCTTGGCGAGGTTGCCGGCGACGGTCGCCCGCTCGCCCACCGGCCCGGTCGCCGGGATGAACGCGACCTCCCGCTTGTCGCCGGTGCCGCGTACGACACGCAGTGCGGCGACCACCGGAGTGGCGCGTCCGGCCCGCGCCGGGAACAGGATCAGCGACCCGGCCTCGCCCTTGGTGACGTCCTTGAGGTCCGCCGACGCGGTCATGCCCGACTTGACGTGCAGCGTCTCCGCTCCGGCCGGGGTGATCGTGCCGGTCGGGCCCGCCAGCCGGATCCTCAGGTCGGCGTCGTTCTCACCGGGTGCGAACGCCACCAGGCGTACGGAGGTGGCGTCGGCCGGGATGCCGGGCAGCACCAGCGTGCCCGCCGGGTCGGCCGACGCGGACAACCAGTCGCTGCCGGCGCGGTCCTCCGCCGAGCGGACCACCGCGCCGATCCGCCCGCTGCGGGTGGTGACGCGGACGGTGACGTCGGCGGCGGCCGGGTCGTCGGTCAGCGTGGAGAGCAGCACCGGCACGCTGGACCGGGCGGGGACCGGCACGCCCTCGCTCAGCTGCGACTTCAGGGCGCCCCCGGGGCCGTACAGCTCGACGTCCGCCACGGCGGCCGTGTCGTCGGGGTTGGTCAGGTGGACGTAGTCCTGGCGCTCCTTGGCGGTCGAGGCGCCGGGGAACCAGAAGTCGGTGTCGGGCGCGGTGCAGCCGACGCCGAGCAGGCCGCGGGCGCCGCCCGCCGGGACGGTGGTGGTCTGCTGGGTGGTCCAGCCGGGCGCGAGGCGGCCGGTGGCGCTGCCGATCAGGGCGGGCGCGTCGCCGTCGTCGGCCTCGGCGGCGACGGGCCTGCCGGGCTGGGTGAGGGTGACCACGGCCTTGTCCGAGGCGGGCGGCGTCTTCTTCTCGTCCTTCTTGGTGGCCGCCGTGGTGTCGTTCGTGACGGTGGCGGACGGCTTGAGCTCCGCCGTGCCCGCCTGGCCGCCCGCCCCGCCCCCTGCCGCCGGGCCGCCCGCCGGGGTGAAGGAGGAGTACTCCGTCTCGGCGACCTCGGAGGTGCTGGGCGCCGGGCACAGCAGGGTGGAGCGCTCGACCGGCAGCCGTGCCGGTGCGGCGGCCCGCGTGCCCGCCGCGCCGTCGCCCTCCGGCGCGGTGAGCGCGGCGAAACCGGTGACGGCGGCGAGGGCGGTGACGGCCGCGAGGAGGGAGAGGGTGGTGCGCTTCACTGGTTGCTGCTCCCGTCGGGACGCTGCTCGTTCTCCTGGCCGTACGGGTGGTACGGGGTGTACGGGTCGTCCGGGTCGTAGGGGCCCCGGCCCTGCTCCTGGCCCTGCTCCTGGCCCTGCTCCTGGGGGTACTGCCCCGGGTACTGCTCGTAGGGCTGCTGCTGCCCGGGCTGCCCGTACGGCTGCTGGTAGGGCTGGTACTGCTGCTGGTACGGGTCCGCCTGGTACGCCGGGTCGCCGTACGGCTGCTGCTCGTACGGCTGCCGCTCGTAGGACTGCTGATCGTAGGACTGCCGCTGCTCGGGCTGCCCGTACGGCTGCTGGTACGGATACGCCTGGTCGTCCCATTCGCCGTACGCCGGCTGCGCCGGCACCTCCGCCGACGGGTGTGCGTACGGATCGGCGTCCGGTACCGGCGCGGCGGCGGGCGCCGGGGCCGGCTCGGGGGGCGCCGGGGCCCGCGCGTCCGCCTCGGCCGCGGCAGCCGCCCGCAGCCGGCGTGCCCGGCGCCCGTCGCCCGCCAGGTCGTCCGGCGTGGGTGCGGCGGGGGCGGTCTCCTCCGGCAGGTCGTCGTCGACGTCCCGGCGCCGCCCCGGCAGGGCCAGCACGAGGAGCACGACGGCGAGCGCGCACTGGGCCCAGATCCACGCGGTGTGGGTGAGCGGCTCCTCGTACGTCAGGTCGAGGCGACCGCCGTCGGCGGGAAGTTCGAAGCCCTGCGCCCAGCCGTCGACCACCGTCTTCTTCAGCGGCCGCCCGTCGAGGGTGGCCTGCCAGCCGTCGTCCGCGCGGTCGGCCAGGCGCAGCACCCGGCCGGAGCCACCGGACGGGATCTCGGTGTGGGCCTCGACCGGTCCTGAGGCGACCGGCAGCGGCTCGCCCCCGCCACCGCCCGGGACGATGGTGGCCCGCGCGACCTGGCGGTCGACCCGCCACAGCGCGCTGCCGTCCAGCCGGCTGAGCCGGCTCAGTCCCGGTGTGGCGTCCAGGACGCGGCTCATCTGGCGCGGCGCGCCGTCGCGGACCAGGACGTAGCGGATCGCGAAGCCGCTCAGCTGGTCGGTCTGGTCGGCGCCGGAGCCGGCGACGAGGTGGGCGACGACCTTGTCGAGCCGGGCGTCACCGCCGCCGGCCGCGACCAGCTCGGCGTCGCCGAGGCGGGCGCCCGAGCCGCGCACCAGGGTGTAGGAGACCTTGGCCGGCGAGGCGCCTGCGAGGACGAGGGTGCGCGGCTGGTCGCGGGTGCCGCTCTCCTCGGCGACGAACGCGGGCACCTGGACCGGGTCGCGCCGCTCCAGCGGGCCGGCCGCGCCGCCGATCATCCACCCGGCCGCGGAGACGACCGGACCGGCCGCGGCGGCGAGGGCGATCAGGACGGCGACCGGCTGGCGCCAGCCGAAACTCTGCGCGGCGACCCGGGTACGGCCGCCTTCAGCGCCGAGCATGCCGGCGGCGAGCAGCGCGATGCCGTAGACCAGGGTGGCGGGTCCCGCCCAGGCGGACGCGTTGGTGAGCACGGCGAGGGCGAGGCCGGCCACGGCCACCACCCAGGCGGTACGGATCGCGAACTGCCGCTCCCCGCGCAGCAGGGCCGCCAGCGCCGCCAGGACCAGGCCGGCGAGGACCGCTCCGCCGACCGCCTTGGGGCCGCCGGGGCCGGCGCCCAGCAGGTCCAGCGCGCTCGCCGTTCCCGCGCCGGTCCGGATCCCGGCCTCCGTGAAGAAGGCGGCCGGGTCGGTCAGCAGGGTCAGCGACCAGGGGGCGAGGATCAGCAGCGGTGTGCCGAGCGCGGCGAGGAAGCGCAGTCCGTACGCGGTGAGGTCTCCGCGCCGCAGCGCCAGGACGGCGAGGCCCAGCACGGCGGCGAGCGGCCAGACGACCGGCGTGAACGCCATGGTGACGGTGAGCAGGAAGGCGTACGCCCAGGTGGCGCGCCAGCTGCCGCGGGGCGCGCCGGCGCCGCCGCCGCGCAGGCCGTGGGCCGCGACGGCGGCCCGGGCGATCAGCGGCAGCAGGATCGCGAGGACGGCGGTGCCGAGCCGGCCGGTGGCCAGGGCGCCGGTGGTCGCCGGCAGGAACGCGTACGCGATCGCGCCCCAGGCGCGCAGCAGCCGTGACTCCACGAGCGGGCGGGAGGCGAAGTACGCGGTGAAGCCGGCCAGCGGCACCGAGCACACCAGCAGCACGGTGAGCGCGAAGCCGGTGGAACCGAGGAACAGCGCGGACAGGCCGGCGAGCACCGCGAGGTAGGGGGGCGCCTGCTGGGTGCCGCCCGTGCCCAGCGGATGCCAGGCGTCCGCGTACCGCCCCCACAGCTCTCCGACCTCGTCGGGCGCGGGCAGCAGCACGCCGCCCGCCAGGGAACCGCCGCCGAACAGATCGCGGCAGGCGACCACCGAGACGAGCAGCAGGAGCGCGAAGAGCACCGGGCCGGGCCTGCGGGCGACCTTCTTCAGCCGGGCGAACTGCTCGACCTCCAGGTACTCGGCGTCGTCCCCGCCGGGCCCCGACTCGACGGCACCGTGCCGGGAGCCGCCCGAATCGGCGTCCGTCCCGGCGAAGTTGGAGGCGACCTGTTCGACGGTGGCGCGGACGGTGGCACCGGGCGGCGGGAAGAGCGGACGCAGCTCGGCCGGGGCGACGGCCCGCCGGGCGCGCCCGCGGCGGGCGGCGACGATCCGCTCGGGGCGCAGCAAGGTGCCGAACAGGCCCATCACTTCGTCCACCGCCTGGCCAGGCGCCTTGCCCACGAGGTAGGCGAGGGTGCGCAGGAGGGTGCCGACGACCAGGCGGAGCAGGACGTACGGGACGGCGGCGCCGCGCGCGTTGGCGAGCAGCGTGTAGACGGCTCCGGCCTTGTCGACGCGGTGGGGGCTGGCGACCGAGCGGCCCGCGCAGTCGACGGTGCGCCGCTCGCGCGCGGAGGCCTCGGCATGGCGCAGCACCGCGTCGGGGGCGACGAGGACCCGGTGGCCTGCGGAGTGGGCGCGCCAGCACAGGTCCACGTCGTCGCGCATCAGCGGCAGGCGCCGGTCGAACCCGCCGAGCTGCTCGAAGACGTCACGGCGGATCAGCATGCCGGCGCTGGAGACGGACAGGACGGAGCGGATCTGGTCGTGCTGTCCCTGGTCCTGCTCGCGTCGGTCCAGTCCGGTCCAGCGGCGGCCGCTGTTGGCGATGGAGACGCCGACTTCGAGGAGTTGTTTGCGGTCGTACCAGCCGCGCAGTTTGGGGCCGACGATCGCGGCGTACTCGTCGCCGTCCGCGACACGCAGCAGCTCGGCCAGCGCGGCCGGTTCGGGTGCGCAGTCGTCGTGGAGCAGCCACAGCCACTGGACGGGTTCGCCGTGCGGCTGCTCGGGCAGGTCGTAGGCGTCGTCCTGCCAGGTCCTGCTGACGGGGTCCCAGCCGCTGGGCCGCCGCAGGTAGGGGAGTTCCTCGGGGCCGAGCACCGGGGCGGTGCGGGCGGCCTCCTCGACGGCGGCGCCGAAGCCGGTCCGGCGGGCCAGGTGCAGGACGCGGTCGTCGCCGACGGCCTCGCCGACCAGCCGCGCGGAGTCGTCGGCGCTGCCGGTGTCGGCGGCGATGACGTTCTGTACGGGGCGTTCCTGGCCGAGCAGTCCGGCGAGGACGTCCGGCAGCCAGCGGGCCCCGTCGTGGGAGACGAGCACGGCCGTGACGACATGTCGCGGGAACTCTGGCTGGTGCGTGGGTGATGCGGGGGAAAACGCGGCTGTGGTGGCGGACATCGAGGTACGGGCCCTCCGGCCGGGGGTCGCCCGCGGGGGGCGTTGGAGCGTCTCGGACGACGCCCCACACTAACGGCTGGCGGAACAGCGGTCCGCCGCCCGTGGACGGAGCACGGGCGGCGGACCGTTCCTTACGTACGCGTGTGTGCGGTTTGGCCGGTCGGCGGTCCGCGGCGGCCGGAACGTGGCCGCGTGGTGGTCCGGCACGAGCCCGGACGAGTTGGTCCGCGGGAGGTGGCCGGGCGGGGAGGTGCGGAGGGCGGCCCGGCCCCGGTGCCCCGGACGGGTGGCCCGGGCGGCGGTTCGCCGGGCGGCGGTTCGCCGGACCGGGCGCACGGGTGGCGGCGGCACGGCGGGCGGTGACGGACCGGCATCTGACGGCACCGGTCGGCGGTGAACACCGGTCGGCGGTGAACGGCGGCCGATCGCCGGCGGTCGGTCGGCGGTCGGCGGTCACCCGACGGTCAGACGGCGGCCTTCTTCAGCCGTCGGCGCTCACGCTCGGACAGGCCGCCCCAGATGCCGAATCTCTCGTCGTTGGCCAGGGCGTACTCGAGGCACTCCGAACGGACCTCGCACGCGAGGCAGACCTTCTTGGCCTCCCGGGTGGATCCGCCCTTCTCGGGGAAGAAGGACTCGGGGTCGGTCTGGGCGCACAACGCGCGCTCCTGCCAGCCGAGTTCCTCGTCCGCGTCCTCGACCAGCAGTTCCTGGAACAACTCGGTCATGTGCGCCCCTCGTCTGTCATCGCGTCCCCGTGGTGTCGCCGTTAGTCGATTTCACCGAACGACACGAGTGAAATTACAAGTGTGTGGATCCGGGCCAGTCAAGCCGAGATCTGCTATTGGGCCCGGTATTCACTCTGCGGAACCAAAGCTATGCGGAAAGTGTTCAAATAAGTAAAATCGCGACACAAGCCACAGCCCCACCCGCATCCCCCCTTTCGGCGCCTCCCCCAGAGGGACGCCCCCGCCCCCGGTCCTGTTGCGGCCGGGTCGGGGAAGCGATCCGGATCACAGTCGGCGCACGAGGGCATGGCGCGTTCGCGCGCGTGGCTGCTGCGCCATGTGTCCCGCATCCCCGTTGCACAAACCTTTCTCCGGATCGGGCAACCGGATGAGGTGAAGCATTGCCCCCCAAACCGGTCATTGGGTTGACAGAGCGATACGGATCCAGCCACCTTGGATGTCATGCCAGCGACCTCAGCGCCCTTCGCGACCCGCACCCGTGGGTTCCGCCGCGCTGTCCAGGCCCTCGTACAGGCCCGTTGTCGCTGTCTCTGTCGCTGTCGCGGCTGTTGACGGCCCCGCGCTCGAGCGCCGCCCGTCCGGCCCCGGTTCCCAGCGTTTCCCGCTCGGTTCCCTGATCCCGGCCCGCTGAACGCCGGTCCTCGGGACCCCGCGGCTTCTTCGCCTCATCGCCTCACCGCTCGCGACACCCGCACTCCTTCCGCCGAGGAACACCGCACCCATGAACAGCGCCAGCAACAGCGACAGCGACCTCCAGATCGCCGGCGACATCCTCGCCGTGCAGCACCTCCTCCAGCCCCCCAGGGAGCACCCGGCCACGGTGGCCGAGTTCGCCGGGCTCGCCCGGTCCGTCGCCGCCGACCGCGCCCGGTGGGCCCCGCTCGTCCGGTACGACGCCACCACCCGCTGGTACCACCGGCTGCGCACCGGCCCCGGCTACGAGGTGTGGCTGCTGTCCTGGGTGCCCGGCCAGGGCACCGGCCTGCACGGCCACGGCCACTCGTCCGGCCTGCTGACCGTCCTGGAGGGAGAGCTGACGGAGCACGCGAAGGGGGGCGTGCGGACGCTCGGCACCGGCGCGCAGCACGTCTTCGCGCCCGGCTACGTGCACGAGGTCGTCAACGACTCGCTGGAGCCGGCCGTCAGCCTGCACGTCTACTTCCCCGGGCTGACGGACATGCCGATGCACACCGCCCCCACCTGCGCGCCGGCCACCCAGGACGCCGTCGTCGGCTGACCGGCCCCGGCGCCGGCCGGCCCACCACCCCCCGAACGATCACCGCCGGGCTGACAGACTGTCCCCATGCGCATTGTGGTTCTGGCCGGCGGCATCGGCGGTGCCCGGTTTCTGCGCGGCCTCAAGCAGGCCGCGCCGGACGCGGACATCACGGTCATCGGCAACACCGGTGACGACATCCATCTGTTCGGGCTGAAGGTCTGCCCCGACCTGGACACGGTGATGTACACCCTGGGCGGTGGCATCAACGAGGACCAGGGCTGGGGGCGCGCGGAGGAGACGTTCCAGGTCAAGAGCGAGCTGGCGGCGTACGGCGTGGGGCCCGAGTGGTTCGGGCTCGGCGACCGGGACTTCGCCACCCACATCGTCCGCACCCAGATGCTGGGCGCGGGCTACCCGCTGAGCGCCGTCACCGAGGCACTGTGCGCGCGGTGGCAGCCGGGCGTACGGCTGCTGCCGATGTCCGACGACCGCGTGGAGACGCACGTCGCCGTCGAGATCGACGGCGAGCGCAGGGCGGTGCACTTCCAGGAGTACTGGGTGAGGCTGCGCGCCTCGGTGGACGCGCAGGCCGTCGTGCCGGTCGGCGCCGAGCAGGCCAAGCCCGCGCCCGGGGTGCTGGAGGCGATCGCCGAGGCGGACGTGGTGCTCTTCCCGCCCTCCAACCCGGTGGTCAGCATCGGCACGATCCTGGCCGTGCCCGGCATCCGTGAGGCCATCGCCGAGGCGGGCGTCCCGGTCGTGGGCCTGTCCCCCATCGTCGGGGACGCCCCGGTGCGCGGCATGGCCGACAAGGTGCTCGCCGCCGTGGGCGTGGAGTCCACGGCCGCCGCCGTCGCCCAGCACTACGGTTCCGGCCTGCTGGACGGCTGGCTGGTCGACACCGTCGACGCCGGCCGGGTCGGCGAGGTCGAGGCGCACGGCATCCGCTGCCGGGCGGTGCCGCTGATGATGACCGACACCGGGGCGGCGGCGCAGATGGCGCGGGAGGCGCTGGCCCTCGCCGAGGAGGTGCGGGGGTGACCTCGTACCGCGTCTGGGCGCTGCCCGGGCTGCCGGAGGTGCGGCCGGGCGACGACCTCGCCAAGCTGATCGCGGCCACCGAGCCGGGGTTGGTGGACGGTGACGTGCTGCTCGTCACCTCCAAGGTCGTCAGCAAGGCGGAGGGCCGGATCGTCGCGGCCGGCGACCGCGAGGCGGCCATCGACGCGGAGACGGTACGGGTGGTGGCGCGGCGCGGCCCGCTCCGGATCGTCGAGAACCGGCAGGGCCTGGTCATGGCGGCGGCCGGGGTCGACGCCTCCAACACTCCCGCCGGGACGGTACTGCTGCTGCCCGAGGACCCCGACGCTTCGGCACGGGCGATCCGCACCGGGCTGAGGGACACCCTGGGCGTGGACGTGGGCGTCGTCGTCACGGACACCTCCGGGCGGCCCTGGCGCAGCGGGGTCACCGACATCGCGATCGGCGCGGCGGGCGTACGGGTGCTGGACGACCTGCGCGGTGGCACCGACGCGTACGGCAACCCGCTCGTCGCCACCGTGGTCGCCGGCGCCGACGAGCTGGCCGCGGCGGGTGACCTGGTCAAGGGCAAGACGGCGGGTCTTCCGGTCGCCGTGGTGCGCGGCCTCGCGCACCTGGTGGGCGAGCACCCGGACGGCGCGCGGGCGCTGGTGCGGGACGCGGCGGACGACATGTTCCGGCTCGGTACGTCCGAGGCCGTACGGGCGGCGGTCACCCAGCGGCGCACCGTGCGGGAGTTCACCGGCGAACCCGTCGACCCGGGCGCGGTGCGGCGGGCGGTCGCGGCGGCCGTGACGGCGCCCGCGCCGCACCACACGACGCCGTGGCGGTTCGTGCTGCTGGAGTCGCCGGCGGC
Organism: Streptomyces sp. NPDC050856; assembly: GCF_040653855.1. Taxonomy (NCBI): domain Bacteria; kingdom Bacillati; phylum Actinomycetota; class Actinomycetes; order Kitasatosporales; family Streptomycetaceae; genus Streptomyces; species Streptomyces sp. NPDC050856. The sequence goes on from NZ_JBFAGV010000010.1 coordinate 21,176, forward strand.
CCGGACGCGGCTGCTGGACGCGATGCGCGACGCCTGGGTGGCCGATCTGCGCCGGGACGGTCTCGGCGAGGAGGCCGTCGCCCGGCGCGTCCGGCGCGGTGACGTCCTGCGCCGCGCGCCGTACCTGGTGGTGCCGTGCCTGGTGATGGACGGTGCCCACGGCTACGGGGACGCGCGCCGTGACACGGCCGAGCGGGAGATGTTCGTCGTCGCCGCGGGCGCGGGCGTCCAGAACTTCCTGGTCGCCCTCGCGGGCGAGCGGCTGGGCTCGGCGTGGGTGTCGTCCACCATGTTCTGCCGCGATGTCGTGCGGGACGCGCTGGACCTGCCGGCGGACTGGGACCCGATGGGCGCGGTGGCGGTGGGCCACGCGGCCGCGGTGCCGCCGCCCCGGCCGGGGCGGGAGCCGGACGCCTTCATCGAGGTGCGCTGACCCCGGACGCCGGTCGGGGCGCGGGGCGGGTGGACCGGGCCCGGCGGCGTTCAGAGCGCGGCGATGTCGCCCGGGGTGAAGCGGGGGCCCCGGCGGGGCCGGTTGTGGCCGCTCAGCAGGATGAGACGGGCCGCGCGGTGGCGCTGGCCCGCGTAGGGGGCCAGGAGTTCCAGCATCTCGGCGTCGTCGGCGTCCCGGTGGCCGGCCAGCGCGTGGCCGACGATGCCGGGCAGGTGGTAGTCGCCGACGGTGATCGCGTCGGGGGCGCCGTTGCTGCGCTGGACCGTCTCGGCGGAGGTCCAGGGGCCGATGCCGGGGATGAGCTCCAGCCGCTGCTGGGCCCGGTCGGGCTCCATGGCGGCGGCCTCCTCCAGACGGCGTGCCACCCGGACCGCGCGCAGGACCGTCGAGGAGCGCTTGGCGTCCACACCCGCGCGGTGCCACTCCCAGGACGGGATCAGCGCCCAGGTCCGGGGCTCCGGCATCACGTACATCCCGGTGCCGGGGCCGGGCGCGGGCTCGCCGAACCCGCGTACCAGCAGCCGCCAGGCCCGGTACGCCTCGTCCGTGGTGACCTTCTGCTCCAGGACGGAGGGGATCAGCGACTCCAGCACCAGTCCGGTACGGGTCAGCCGCAGGCCGGGGCGGCGGCGGAGGCTCTCGGCCAGCAGCCGGTGGCGGGGGACGAAGGCCTCGGGGGCGTCCCGCGCGCCGAGCAGGTCGGGGAGGTGGTCGAGCAGCCATTCGGCGCCCGGCCCCCACGCCTGCGCCTCGACGACCCCGCCGGGTGCGGCGACCCGCAGTGTGCCGGGGCCGGCGGGGGTGCGGCTGGCCCGCCACACCGAGCCGTCGGGCGCCGTGCGGAAAGTGGGGTCGCCCGGGCCGCGCCGCAGGGGCCCCAGGGCCAGTCCGAGGTCGACCGGCCACGGGGGCGTCCAGGTCCTGGTGCGGGGCGGTGTGGCCTGCGCGGGTACGACGGCATGGCCGCCGCGCACGGCGGTGCGGGTCGGGCGGGGGGCGTAGCGGCCTGCCACGGGCGGGGTCCTTGCGGTTCGGGTTCCCTATGAGGGTAGACCCCCGCGGACGGCCTACTGGTCCGAGGAGAAGCGGACCGCCCCGTCCGGCAGCCGTGCCCCGCACCACACCCGTACGCCGTCGCGCAGCTCGTTGTCCGCGCCCACCCGCGCGCCGTCGCCGATGACGGCGCCGTGCAGCACCGTCCGGGCGCCCACCCGGGCGCCCTCGCCGATCAGGGAGTCGGTGATCACCGCGCCGGGTTCCACGACCGCGCCGTCCAGGACGGTGCTGCCGTCGATCCGGGCGCCCTCGCCGACCGTGGCGCCGGTGCCGATGACCGTCCCGCCGGTGAGTTTGGCGTCCTCGGCGACGGTGGCGCCGGGCAGCACCAGCCGGTCGCCGCGGCGGCCGGGTACCGCCGGGGACGGGGCGCGGCCCAGCACCAGGTCGGCGGAACCGCGTACGAACGCCTGCGGGGTGCCGAGGTCCAGCCAGTACGTGGAGTCGACCATGCCCTGCAGGTGCGCCCCGTCCGCCAGCAGGCCGGGGAAGGTCTCACGCTCGACCGAGACCGGGCGGCCCGCGGGGATGGTGTCGATGACGGACCGCCGGAAGACGTACGCGCCCGCGTTGATCTGGTCGGTGACGATCTCCTCGGGGGTCTGCGGCTTCTCCAGGAACGCGGTGACCCGCCCGGTGGAGTCGGTGGGGACGAGCCCGAACGCCCGCGGGTCCTCGACCCGGGTGAGGTGGAGGGAGACGTCCGCGCCGGAGGACTCGTGGGTGTCCACCAGTGCCCCGATGTCCAGACCGGTCAGGATGTCCCCGTTGAAGATGAGGACCGGTTCGTCCGGGCCGGACGACAGGCGGGAGGCGACGTTGCGGATGGCTCCGCCGGTGCCGAGCGGCTCGCGTTCGGTGACGTACTCGATGTGCAGGCCGAGCGACGATCCGTCGCCGAAGTACGGTTCGAACACCTCGGCCAGGTACGAGGTCGCCAGCACGATGTGTTCGACACCGGCCGCCCGGGCCCTGGCCAGCTGGTGCGTCAGGAACGGGACGCCGGCCGCCGGGACCATCGGCTTGGGCGTGTGGACCGTCATCGGCCGCAGCCGGGTGCCTTTGCCGCCGACCAGGAGGATCGCTTCTGTCACCTGTCGTCTTCGCTTCCTGCTGGGGCCGGTCGATGGAGACCGTTCATATGACCGATCTGACCGGACAGTGTATGCAGCCCGCGTGGTGCGGCCGTCCAGGTCAGGTCCGTCCCTGGTACTTGGCCGACGCGCTGCGGGCCGTGCCGAGCTTGCCGTAGAGCTTGGCCCCCGGGCATTCGGTGGCGAACCCGTCCCGGTGCCCGGAGATGGTGTTGAGCTTGACCTTGGTGCCCTTCTTGTACCGGTTTCCACCGCCGGAGACGAGGGTGCTCTTGCCCTTGGGGTTCTTGCCGTACAGCCCGAGCTTCCACGCCGTCAGCTTCGCGATACCGGTGACGGCCGCGGCGGGCGGGGTCGATGAACTGTACGTGCCCAGGACGGCGATGCCCATGGTGTTGGTGTTGAAGCCCAGGGTGTGCGCGCCCAGCACCGCCTTGGCCACGCCTCCTGCCCGGCCTTCGTAGATGTTCCCGCACTTGTCGATGGCGAAGTTGTAGCCGAAGTCGCGCCAGCCACTGCTCTGGACGTGGTAGCGGTAAATACTGCGGAGGACGGAGGGCGCCTGCTTGCAGGTGTAGTTGTTGCCGGTGGCGCTGTGGTGCACGAAGGCGGCCTGCACGGACTTGGTGTAGACGAAGTTCCGCTCCCGCAGCTTCTCGTCCGCGCCCCAGCCCTTGCGCGTGACGATGCGCGGCCGGGGGCCGATGTACGGCTTGGCGAAGCCCACCAGGCCGGCCTCGGTCTCGGCCTTGGTGAGTTCGGAGATCTCCAGGGCGCCCAGCTCGGCCAGGTCGGCGTTGACCGCGGAGGCGGCCGTCTCCTCCAGGGTCAGCCCGGCGCTGGTGGTCTGGCCGGTGTCGGTCCCCTGGTCGGGATCGGCGTCCGGGTCGGTTCCGCTGCCGGGGTCGGTGCCGGTCCCGGTGTCCGTATCGGTCCCGTCGTCGGTGCCGGTGTCCGTACCGGTTCCGTTGTCCGTGTCGGTCCCGTCGTCGGTGCCGGTCCCGGCGTCGGGGTCCGTCTCGACCTCGGGGTCGGTCTCGCCACCGCCACCGGCCCCGGCGCCGGCCTCCGTCCCGGTCCCGGCCTCGCCCCCGGGTTCGGTGTCGGGGGCGGTGGCGGCCGGGAGCTGCGGACCGTGCGCGGCGGTGTCGTCCTCGGGTGCCGGGTCGTCGCCGGGGTCGACCAGCTCGACGCGCATGCCCTGGGGCAGCGGTTCGACGGCGGCGCCGGCGCGCGGCGCCTCGGCCCGTACGCGGACCTCGATGCCGTCCGACGCGCCGACCCACAGCGGGGCGGTGGAGCCGCGCACCGTGCCCGACTCGCGCTCGGGCGTCCCGGGGTCCGGGGCGTGATCGTGGTTGTGGGTCTCCACGGCCTGCCAGCCGGACCAGCCACCGGCGGTGGCGCGGGTGCGGACCTGGACCGTGCCGTGCAGTTCGTCGTCGGGATCGTCCCAGACGACGCCGACCAGCGAGAACGGCCGTACGTCGCGCTCCGGGAGCCCCTGCGCCGTCCGGACGGTCGACCGGTCGGCGGACAGTGGCCGCAGGGGCAGGGACTGGGTGGAGCCGGAGAGCGACAGGTCGTCCGCCGCGGCGGCAGCGGGGAGCGAGAGCGGAAGCACGAGAGCCGCGGCGCACGCGACACCGATCGAGGAAGCAAGGAAGGCACGCATATGGTGATACTCGAACAATCCGGACTGAACGCGCTTGTTGGAAAACTGACGGCCCATCGGTCCGTCCGGTGGACGGCGTCACCGGTACGGACGCTGCCGCGCGAGCCCCGCGCGTACCCTTGCCCGGGTGAACGCCAGCGACCGCACCCCCGCCGACCTGCTGCGATCCGCGCTCGCCGCGGACCCGGCACGCCCCTTGGTCACCTACTACGACGACGCCACCGGTGAGCGCGTCGAATTGTCGGTGGCCACCTTCTCCAATTGGGTGGCCAAGACGGCCAACCTCCTTCAGGACGCCCTGTCCGCCGAGCCCGGCGACCGGCTCGCGCTGCTGCTGCCCGCCCACTGGCAGACCGCCGTCTGGCTGCTCGCCTGCTCCTCGGTGGGCGTCGTCGCCGACCTGGACGGCGACCCGGCCGCCGCGGACCTCGTGGTCGCCGGGCCGGGCCGGTTCGAGGACGGTCTCGCCTGCCGGGGTGAGCGGCTCGCGCTGTCCCTGGCCCCGCTCGGCCGCCGCTTCGCCACCCCGCCGGGGGGTTACGACGACTACGCGGTCGTCGTTCCGGCGCAGGGTGACCGGTTCGCACCGTACGCCCCGGTGGACCCCGACTCCCCCGCGCTCGCCGTCGGCGGTACGGAGCTGACCGGCGCCCGGCTCGTCGAGCTCGCCCGCGCCGACGCCGACCGGCTGCGGCTGGAAAGCGGCGCGCGGCTGCTGTCGGGGCTCGGGTACGACACCTGGGAGGGCCTGTCGGCGGGCCTGTACGCGCCACTGGCGGCGGGCGCCTCCGTCGTACTGTGCCGGAACCTCGACCGGCTGCCGGCCGAGTCGCTGGCGAAGCGGATCGACAGCGAACGGATCACCGCCACCGCGGTGTGACAAGCCGCTGAAGTCCACCCGTCCGGCGCACGGCGTGCCGAGTCCCCAGGGTGTGGGCGCCGCCTCCGATGGATGATCGGCGTTACGTACCGCCCCATTGGCACAGCTTTCGCACAACCAAGCGCCTGGTTCGGCCGTCCATCCCTGCGATCGGCGTCGGCTGCCCGGTGCGCCGCCGACGCCCTCGCAGGCAGCAAGGACGGACTCAGACGTGACGGACAGCGCTGGCACGCCCGCCGAACCGGACGCCCCGGCCGGGGACGAGCCGTCGCGCGCCGGTGCCGCCGCCCCCGCCGGTGCGGGTGCGGGTGCGGGTGCCGGAACGTCGAGCAGGAAGAAGCGCAAGCGCAAGCCCCGGCCGAAACCGGACGCCGCCACGGCGCCCGGCCCGGCCCGGCCGCGGACCGGGCGCCGTACCGCCGCCGCGGGCGGGAGCACCGGCACGCCGGGCGGCCCCGGCGGACCGGACGGGCCGGGTGGCGGTCCGGGCGGCCACGGCGGGGGCGGGTCGGGCGGATCCGGCGGGTCGGGCGGGCCCGGTGACGGGGAGGCCGCCCCGGGCGACGGGCACCGGACGCGGCGGTGGCCCCGCTGGACCGCGCTGGCGTCGTCCGTCGTCGTGCTGGCCGCCGCGGGTGGCGGCTGGTGGCTCTACCAGAAGCTGGACGGCAACATCACCACCGACAGCGGTGCCGCCGCCGAGCTGGAGCGGTACGAGAAGGAGCGGCCCGCGTCGGTGGCGCGCGGCGCGCGGAACATCCTGCTGATCGGTTCCGACACCCGTGCCGGGCGCGGCAACGCCGCGTACGGCCGCGACCGGGGCACCGAGCGGTCCGACACCACGATCCTGGTGCACCTGGCGGCCAACGGGCGCGGCGCGACCGCCGTATCGGTGCCGCGCGACCTGATGGTGCGCGTCCCGAGCTGCCGGAAACGGGACGGGAGCCGTACGGTCGCGCAGGTCGCCCAGTTCAACTGGGCCTTCGCGCAGGGCGGTACGGCCTGCACCATCCGTACCGTCGAGAAGCTGACCGGTATCCGCGTCGACCACCACATGGTGATCGACTTCCGGGGCTTCAAGGACATGGTGGACGCGGTCGGCGGGGTGCGGGTCTGTGTCACGGATCCCATCGACGACCCGCAGGCGCACCTCAGACTCAGGGCCGGCGCGCAGACGCTCCGCGGCGAGCAGGCCCTCGGCTATGTGCGGGCCCGCAAGTCCCTGGGCAACGGCAGCGACACCGAACGCATGGACCGCCAGCAGCAGTTCCTGGGCGCGCTGGTCAACAAGGTGCAGAGCAACGGGGTCCTGCTGAACCCCACCCGGCTCTATCCGGTGCTGGACGCGGCGACCAAGTCCCTCACCACCGACCCGGGCCTCGATTCGCTGAGGGACCTGTACGACCTGGCGCGTGCCATGCGCAGCGTGCCGACGGAGAAGGTGCAGTTCCTGACCGTGCCGCGCAGGCCGTACGCCGGCGACCCGAACCGCGACGAGCTGGTGCAGCCCATGGCGAACAGTCTCTTCAAACGACTGCGCGACGACGCCCCGGTCGTCGTCGTGGACAAGGACCGGGGATCGAAGGAGGCCAACGAGGAACGGAGCAGAGGCAAGCAGGACGGCGACCCGACTTCCAGCCCTTCCGCCACCCCGACCTTCGCCGGGACCAACGCCGCTGTGGGGCGGTGTGAGTAGGACGACGCCCGGCCGCAGGCGGCGGTCTACACGGATTGGGCAGATTGCCCGCTTGTAAGGGGCGTGGAATTTGTCACGGGCGTCGCCCCACGCTGAACTGGGCGGATAGTGTGACGCGATCCAGTGCTCCGGCCGCGAGGTCGCGCACTCAAGGATCGAAATACCGAGCGCCTGACGGGGGAGGCGCCTCGCGTGGCACCGACGGAGGACTCAAACAACCGTGGACGCGCACAGCCGTGGACAGGCGGACGATATCGACCCCGCCGACCAGTGGGTGCTCAACCCGCAGACCGGTCATTACGAATTGCGACTGGACCATTCCGCAGGGCAGTCGAACGCCCCCACCGGCCGACGCGGCGCCTCCTCCTCCCCTTCCCCCAGAACGTCACCGCAAGCACCGTCGTCCCGCCGCCGGACCGCCGATGTCCCGGGCCAGCGCAGGCGCCGGGGGGCCGGTCCGGCGGACGGCGGCACGGGCGGCGGCCGCGGCGACAGCGCCAGGGGCGGCGGGAAGGGCGGTGCCGGTGGGAAGGGCGGTGCCGGAGGCAAGGGCGGTACCGGAGGCAAGGGCGGTACCGGAGGCAAGGGCACCGGGCCGGCCGCGGCGTCGGCGAGTCGCCGCAAGCGCAAGCCGCAGCAGGCCCGCAAGAAGAAGGCGCTGATGTGGACGGGTGGTGTGACGGCCTTCGTCGTCGTCGGCACCGGGATCGCCGCGTACGCCTACTACGAGCACCTGAACGGCAACATCAGCACGGTCGATGTCGCGGGCGCGGGCAGCGGGGGCTTCAAGAAGGACCAGGCGATCAACATCCTGGTCATCGGCACGGACAAGCGCACCGGCGACGGCAATGAGGGGTACGGCGACAAGAACAGCCCCGGCCACGCCGACACCACGATCCTCTTCCACGTCTCCAAGGACCGGACGAACGCCACCGCGATGTCCATCCCGCGCGACCTGATGACCGACATCCCGGACTGCGAGACCAGGACTTCCGAGGGCACGAAGGTGATCCCGGGCCAGCGGAACGTCAGGTTCAACACCAGCCTCGGCCAGTCCGAGCGGGACCCGGGCTGCACCATGCGCACGGTCAAGGAGATGACCGGGCTGACCGTCGACCACTTCATGATGGCCGACTTCAACGCGGTGAAGACGCTCACCTCGGCGATCGGCGGGGTCGAGGTCTGTGTGGCCAAGGACGTCAACGACCCCGACTCCCATCTGAAGCTGACCAAGGGCACGCACGTCCTGGAGGGCGAGCAAGCCCTCGCCTTCGTCCGCACCCGGCACAGCTTCGGCAACGAGAGCGACCTCGACCGCATCCAGACGCAGCAGCAGTTCCTCAGCTCGATGATCCGCAAGATGAAGTCGAGCGACACGCTCACCAGCCCCACCAAGCTGCTGGACCTGGCCGAGGCCGCGACCAAGGCGCTCACCGTGGACAGCGGGATAGGGAGCATCAACAGACTCAAGGAGCTGGGCACCGAGCTGGCGAAGGTGGACCCGAAGAACATCACCTTCACGACCCTGCCGGTGGTCGACAATCCGGCGGAGCAGGTCAAGGCGACGGTCGTGGTCGACCAGGCCAAGGCCGGGCCGCTGTTCTCGATGCTGCAGCACGACGTCTCGCTCACCGAGGTGAAGAAGAAGGAGAAGCAGGCCCGCACGGCGCAGGCCGCGCTGCTGAAGGGGCCGCGGGCGGCGGCCGGTGACGTACGCGTGGACGTCTACAACGGCAGCGGCCAGACCGGCGCGGCGCAGCGGACCCTCGACTGGCTCCAGAACGACATGGGCGTCCTCAAGTCCACCAACAAGAGCAACGCCCCGGGGAAACTCGACCGGACCACCCTGGAGTTCGCACCCAACCAGGTCGACCAGGCCCGCAAGCTCGCGGACATGATGGGGCTTTCCGCCGCGGCGCTGAAGCAGGGGACGGCGGACGCCGCGGGCCTCCAGGCCATGACGCTGACGCTCGGCGCGGATTTCAAGGGCGCGGGTGTGCCCATCACCGGGCCGGCGCAGGCGCCGAAGGGCGTGCAGAAGGTAGTGGCCGACAAGCAGGTCTGCGCCAAGTGACGCGGACCTGAAGGACAGGGGGACCTGGGTGGGACAGAGCAGCGTGCGTGGGGAGGGAACGCGGAACCGCGTTCCGCGCGCCCGGAAGCGCGGCCGGGACGACAGCCCGCACGACGAGGGCGGCAGCGGCGACGGTGGTCCCTCCGACGCCGGCGCGGCGGGTGGCCCGGACGCCGCCCCCCGGCCCGGCACCGCCCGGGCGCAGGCCCGTCCGGGGACCGGGCGGGCGGGCGGAGGCCCCGGCCGGCGGCGCCGCTCCACCCCGGCCGGTGCCACCGGCGGACGCCGCCCGGCCCCGCGGGCCGCCAAGGGCGGCAGACGGCGCGTCCTGCGCTGGAGCGCCGCGGTGCTGTCGCTGCTGATACTCGGGACGGCCGGCGCCGGATACCTCTACTACCAGCACCTCAACGGCAACATACGCAGCGGTGAGCGCAGCGGCGGCGACAGCGGCGTCCGGAAGGCGGCGCCCAACGCGGCCGGGAACACCCCGCTGAACATTCTGCTGATCGGCTCCGACAGCCGGAACACGGCCGCCAACCTCGAACTCGGCGGCAGCCGGGACAGCGTCGGCAGCAAGCCGCGGGCCGACGTGCAGATGCTGCTGCACGTCTCGGCCGACCGCAGGAACGCCTCCGTCATCAGCATCCCCCGCGACACCCGGGTGACCATCCCGGAGTGCCGGGATCCGAAGACCGGGGAAACGTTCCGCTCGACGACCACCATCATCATCAACGAGACCCTCGCCCGTGGCGGACCCGGCTGCACCCTGACCACCTGGGAGAGCCTGACCGGCGTCTACATCGACCACTGGATGATGGTCGACTTCGCCGGTGTGGTGAAGATGGCCGACGCGGTGGGCGGTGTGCCGGTCTGTGTGAACCAGGGCGTCTGGGACCGGCCGACGGCGATGGTCAAGGGCGGCTCCGGACTCAAGCTGAGGGCGGGCACGACCGAGGTACGCGGCGAGGACGCCCTGAAGTGGCTGCGCACCCGGCACGCCTTCGCGAACGACCAGGGCCGGGCCAGGGCCCAGCACATGTACATGAACTCGCTGCTGCGCAAGCTGAAGGAGCAGAACGCCTTCACCGACACCGGGCGGATCATGGACCTGGCCGAGGCGGGCACCAAGGCGCTGGAGGTCTCGGCGGAACTCGGCACGGTGAAGGACCTCTTCGACCTGGCCATGGAGCTGAAGGACGTCCCGACCAACCGCATCACCATGACGACCCTGCCGACGGACGAGTACTCCGGGAACCGGAACCACCTGGTCCCGGTCGAGCGGGACGCGGCGAGGCTGTGGAAGATGCTCCGCGAGGACGTCGCCTTCGACAGCAACGGCAAGCCCGCCGACGCCGCGAGGAAGCCCGCCCCCAGGGCGACCGGGCCGGCCGCCGCCGCGCCGGGTAGCCTGATCGTGACGGTCGTCAACGGCACCGGCGGCAACGGGGAGGGCTCCGTCAAGGGCCGGGCGGCGGCCGTCGTGGAGTTCCTCCAAAGCAGGGGCTTCACCAGGGCCACCGCCGCGCAGGCCGCCGCGCCGGCCACGGACACCGTCCTGGCCTACCCGAAGGCCGGTGGCGCCCGGAGCAAGGCGGACGCGCTGTCGGTCGCCAAGGTCCTCGGTGTGCCGAACGCCTCGGTCCGCGCCTCCGGCGAGGTCGCGGGACTGACCCTCACGGTCGGCGCGGACTGGCGCGAGGGCGTCACGTACCCCAAGGCACAGACGCCCCGGGCGGGCGACCTGCCGGAGAACGCCGACGCCCTCAACGCCACGGACAAGTCCTGCATGGACGTGTACGCGCCCTACCGCTGGAACGGCGCCTGACGCCCGGCACACGACGGTCACGCCGCCCACCCGGGCGCGCGACGGGGCCGGCCCACGCGGTGGGCGCGGGGCGGACGGGGGCGCCCCGCGCAGGCGCGGGGCGGACTGCCGGGGGCCGGGTCAGTCGTTGGTGAGGACCGCCGGGCGGCGGCTGGCGATGACCTTCCTGGCCAGGGACCGGGGGCTGGTCAGGAAGCCGTAGCCCCACGCCATGTGCATCGTCGCCAGCGCCACCGGGATCCGCACCCGTGCCTTCAGCGGCAGGCCCTTGCCCGCCGGGACGGAGCCCGCGGTGATCGCCGCCAGGTAGCCGGCCGGGATCACGAAGCCCAGCGGGGTGACCGTGGCACCGGCCACGAGGCCCGCCGCGATGGCGCAGACGGCGGTCGGCGGCGCGAGGTAGCGCAGGTTGATGGAGCCCCGGTGGTAGCGGGCCACGACATGGCGCCAGCGGCCGTAGTCCTTGTACTGCTTCGCCAGCGCGCGCACGCTCGGCCGCGGGCGGTACTGGACCTTCAGCTCCGGCGAGAACCAGATCAGGCCGCCCGCCTCGCGGATGCGGAAGTTCAGCTCCCAGTCCTGGGCGCGGATGAACTCCTCGTTGTAACCGCCCTGCTGTTCCAGGGCCTCGCGGCGGAAGACGCCCAGGTACACGGTCTCGGCCGGGCCGGCCTCGCCGCCGGTGTGGAAGGCCGCGTTGCCGACACCTATGCGGGAGGTCATCGCGGCGGCGACCGCGTCCTCCCAGGCGTTCTCGCCCTCGGCGTGCATGATCCCGCCGACGTTCTGCGCGCCGGTCTCCTCCAGCAGGCGGACGGCGGTCGCGATGTAGTTCGGCGACAGCATGCCGTGGCCGTCGACCCGCACCACGATGGGGTGGCGGGAGGCCTCGATCGCGGCGTTGAGGGCCGCGGGGGTGCGTCCGGTGGGGTTGGGGACGGTGTGGACCCGGGGGTCCTCCCGCACCAGCTCGGCGGCGATCTCGTCGGTACGGTCCGTGGAGGGGCCGAGCGCGATCACCACCTCCATCTCCCCGTCGTACTCCTGCTGGAGGATGTGGCGGACCGAGTCGCGCAGGTGCCGCTCCTCGTTGAGGACCGGCATGATCACGGAGACCGGGGGGTGGGGCATGGCTCCTCGGGGGTACGGGGTCGGCTCCCCCGGAGGCCGGCCCCGGGGGCCCGGGGACCGCCCCGGGAGACGGCGGTTCGCCCGCCACGTTACCGCGAACGGGGGACACCGGTGCGCGCCGCCCGGGCGGTGGGCGGGGCCGCAGATCGTATGGGCCTACTGTGCTCCCGGTCCCCCTGTCGCCCGCGGAGGTTCCTTCGTGCCCATGCCGACCCGCCGCCCCGCCCGCCCCCGGCCGTCCGCGTCGCGGGCGGCCCGGAGGCCGCGCAGACCGCGCAGGGCCCGGTGGGGGACGCGCCTCGCCACGGCCCTGTCAGTGCTGGTCCTGGGGGCCGGCGGGATCGGGCACGCCCTGGTGACCAGCCTGGACACGGGGATCGGCCGGGTGGACCCGTTCAAGGACATGAAGAACCGCCCGGAGGCGGGCCACGGCACCAACATCCTGGTCGTCGGGACGGACGGGCGGGACCGGATCACCCCGGCGGAGAAGGTCAAGTACCGGCTGGGCGGCGACCCCTGCCGGTGCACCGACACGATGATGCTGGTGCACATCTCCGCCGACCGTAAGCGCGCCAGCACGGTGTCACTGCCCCGCGACTCGTACGCCACGATCCCGCCGCACACCGACACCACCAGCGGCAAGCGCCACCACGCCCATCCGGTCAAGCTCAACGCGGCGTACGCGGAGGGCGGGCCCAGCCTGACCGTACGGACCGTGGAGCACATGACCGGCGTCAAGGTGGACCACTACCTGGAGGTCGACTTCACCAGCTTCATGCGGACCGTGGACGCGGTCGGCGGGGTGGAGGTCTGCACCACCAAGGCGATGAAGGACGCCTACAGCGGCCTGGACCTGCCCGTCGGCACCCACCGGCTGAACGGCGGGCAGGCCCTGCAGTACGTACGCTCCCGCCATGTGGACGGGGCGTCCGACCTGGGCCGGATGCAGCGCCAGCAGCGGTTCATGGCGTCGCTGATCCACCAGGCGACCAGCAGCGGGATGATGCTGAACCCGGTGCGGTTCCAGGAGGTCGTCACCTCGATGATGGGCTCGGTGCGGGCCGACGAGGGGCTGGGGGCGCCGGAGCTGCTGTCCCTGGCGAGGGCGATGCGCGGCTTCACGGCGGCGTCGTCGGAGTTCGCCTCCGTACCGGTGCTGGACACCGGCTTCCCGGTCGACGGCCTCGGCTCGACCGTGCGGTGGGACATGCCCAAGGCGCGCAAGCTGTTCCGGGCCCTGCGCGAGGACAGGCCGCTGGCGCCGTATCTGCCCAAGAGCGCCGGCCGCAAGACGCTGGTGGAGGTCTCGCCGCAGCAGATCCGGGTGCAGGTGTACAACGGGACGATGGTCCACGGGCTGGGGGCGAAGGTCGACGCGTCACTGCGCTCGACCGGCTTCAACACGACCCGGTCGCCCTACAACTGGCCCCGGCGGGACCTGCGGCAGACGATCGTCTGGTTCGATCCGCGCTGGGACCGTTCCGCCCGGTCCCTGGCGACGGCCCTGCCCGGCTGCCGGCTGAAGGCCAACGAGGGGCAGGGCGCGACGCTGAAGGTGACGGTGGGCGGGAACTTCGCGGGTGTCCTGCCGGTACGGGCCGAGGACGCCTACCAGGGAGAGTTCGGCGTCGTCACCGGCGACCAGGTGGTCTGCTCCTGACACCGGCGGCCGGCCCGGATGCCCGTCCGGCGGTCCGGAGCGCGACCCCGTGGCCCGTCCGGCGGTCCGGAGCGCGACCCGTGGCCCGTCCGGTGGTCCGGAGCGCGACCCGTGGCCCGTCCGGCTCAGTCGGTGATGCCCTCCGCCGCGCGCTTCTCGCGCAGTTCCTTGATGGCGCGGCGCCGGGCGAGCCGGTGGGTGCGCCGGATCTGCGCCTCCTGGTAGCGGCGCTCGTCCCGCTCGGTCTCCGGGACGACCGGCGGTACCGCCCGGGGCTTGCCGTCCGCGTCGACGGCGGCGAAGACGAGGTAGGCGGTGCCGACCTGCTGGGCCGGGGTGGACTCGTTCCAGCGCTCGGCCATGACCCGTACGCCGACCTCCATGGAGGACCGGCCGGTCCAGTTGACCTGCGCGTGCACATGGACGAGGTCGCCGATCCTGACCGGCTCCAGGAAGACCATCTCGTCCATGGACGCGGTGACCGCGGGCCCGCCGGAGTGACGGCCGGCGACGGCGCCCGCCGCGTCGTCCACCAGTTTCATGATCACGCCACCGTGCACCGTACCGAGGAGATTGGTGTCATTGCCGGTCATGATGTGGCTGAGAGTGGTGCGCGACGCCGAGGTCGGCTTTCCCTCCAGCCGGGGAGCCTGATCTGTCATGCCCTCCACCCTATGCCCGAGTCCGTCACGGTCTTCACGGTCCTCCGGCCGCCTCCCGTGGCCGTCCGCCGGGTCCGTTCTGCATCAGGTTGGCTACAGCCCCGGCCCGATCTCCCACCCGCCCTGTCGGGCGCCGGGAGGGGGCCTGCACACTGGTCCGCATGAATGACTGGCCTGATCGATGGACCGACGACGGCGAGGGGCAGTACGGCCGCGGCAGCGCCGGCGCCCAACCCGAGGGCGCTCGGGCGATGCGCCATGTGCGGCGGCCCACGGTCCCCCCGGTTCCGCCCCAGCAGACCCAGGGTTACGACGACGGCTACGGCCGGGACGGCCGGGCCGCCGGGTACGACAGCGGTTACAACACCGGCCAGGTCTACGGCTCCCCGCAGGGCGGCGGCCGGGGCGGCGCGCGCATACCGACCGCGTCCCCGCAGGCCGCCCCGGACTGGGGCCGGCGGCTGAAGGTGGGTTCGGTCGTCGCGCTGGTGGCGATCCTGGGCACCACCATCGGTACGTACTTCTGGGCCGACGGCAAGATGCGCCGCGAGGTGGACCTGGCCAAGGTCATCGAGCGCCCCGCGGAGGGCGACTGCACCACCTACCTGATCGTCGGCTCCGACAGCCGTGAGGGCATGTCCGCCGAGGAGAAGAAGAAGCTGCACACCGGCTCCGCCGAGGGCAAGCGCACCGACTCGATGATGATCCTGGCCGCCTGCGGCAGCGGGAACACCATGATCTCGCTGCCCCGCGACTCGGACGTGGAGATCCCGTCCTTCGTCGGCTCGGAGTCCGGCAAGAAGTTCCCGGCCCAGGGCCGCCGGGTGAAGCTGAACGCCGCGTACGCGGAGGACGGCCCCGAGCTGCTGGTGCGCACCGTCGAGCACAACACCGGGCTGCGCATCGACCACTACGCCGAGATCGGCTTCGCCGGCTTCGCGAACATCGTGGACGCGCTGGGCGGCGTCGAGATGGACATCCCCAAGGCCTTCAAGGACAAGAAGTCCGGCGCCGACTTCCAGGCCGGCAAGCAGACCCTCAACGGCGAGCAGTCCCTCGCCTTCGTCCGCACCCGGTACGCGTTCGCCGGCTCGGACCTGGACCGGACGAAGAACCAGCAGAAGTTCCTGGCGACGCTGGCGAACCAGGCGGCCACGCCCGGCACGCTCCTGAACCCCTTCCGGCTCTACCCGACCCTCGGCGCCGGTCTGGACACCCTGATCGTCGACAAGGACATGTCCCTGTTCGACCTGGGTGAGATGTTCTTCGCGATGAAGGGCATCAGCGGGGGCGACGGCAAGTCGATGAACATCCCGATCCAGGGCAGCACGGGCGGCAACCTGGTCTGGGACAAGGCGAAGATCCGGCAGCTGGTCCAGCAGATCCAGAACGACGAGAAGGTCACGGTCACCGGCGACTGACGGCCCCAGGACGAAGGCCCGCACCCCGGCTGCGCGGTGCGGGCCCTTGCCTGTCGGTCAGCCACCGGCCGCGTACGCGACGAAGTCCGCCCATGCCTGCGCCTTGGAGCCGAGCTGGGGACCGGGCACGTCCTTGGAGTCGCGGACGTGGACGGTGCCAACGGCGGACGCCACCGCGACGTATGCCGGGCCGTCATGACTGCTGTAGCCACTCTTGAACCACTGCAAGGCACGGCCCCGTCCAAGGTGTTGCCGGTCAGGTCTCTCCCAGCACTTTTCCATGCAGACCAGAGCCCCAGCGTGCCATCGCAGTACCGTCCTCGAACTTCAACAGTTCGAATCGGCCGCCCATCCCAGCATGATCCTCCCGGTCCGTCGGCATCACCTGAATCTCAACGTTTCTCAACTGGCCGAAACCATAGCCAGCCTCGCCCGCCTGCTCACCTCGGCCCAATGGCCGCTTGGGGGCTCGCGCCGGACACGGCCATGCCCATCCGTTCGACTCCGACGCCGGAAGACCCAGCCGCAGCGGTGGCGGCGGCTGGGCCGGAATGCCGCTACGGGCAGGTCTCACCGAACTTCACGGCCGTCAGCGTGACCGGTTGTCCGGTGAGCACGGTCCCCGGCGCCGGCTCCTGGGCGCAGACCTCCCAGTTCGACTCCACCAGGATCATGCGCCCTTCGGGCAGCGCGTCCTCCACGGTGAGACTGGTCGAGGCATCCAGTGCTTGGCGCACGGCCTTCACGGACTTGCCTGTGGCGTCCGGCATCTTGCCGCCGGCCGATGGGGCGCCGCCGCTGGTGTCCTTGGCCGGGCAGTTCTCCTCCAGCTTCACCGTGCCGAAGTCGATGCTCGTGTCGGTGGAGTGCTTGCCCGGCGGGGGATTCTGCGAGCAGACCTTCCAGTTCCGGTCCGAGACCTGATTTCGGCCCCGGTCGAGCGCGTCGTGCGAGGTGAGACTGTAGAAGCCCAGTTCCTGGGCCCTGTCCTGAGCGGACTGCAACCCCGTGCCCACGAAGCTGGGCAGCTGTGCGCTGCTCGGCTTCGAGTTGGGCGCGGGTGCGGGCGAGCCGACGCCGGTGCCGGTGCCCTGCGTGTTATTCGGCGGCGCCGGGTCGGTCGGGCTGGTGGTGTCGTCGCAGCCGGTGAGCAGCAGAAATGCCGTGGCCGCGAGTGCGGTGATGGTCGTGCGGGTGCGCATGGTCCCCCCATGGCCGCTCTGAATGAGAGAGGTGTTCATGATGCCGGGTCGCGGGGCGCGTGGTGCGCGTTTCAACCAGATCGACGATACGTCTGCGCGGCCGAGAGGTCGGCGCTCGGACGACGCCCATGGACCCCACCGGTGACGCGTCGCCTTTCGCTGCCGACGAGGGCCGGCACCATACGCGCGGGAACTCGGCAGGCTGAACCGGAGGGATGGCGGGCACGCATAGTTATTAGACGGATACGCTGTGTACACAGAGCGTCGATGGGACGGTCTGCGTGGCAGTTAGGAGGCGTTTGTGGCACAAGCACGGGAAGCGCGACACGGATCGGTGGTCAATCCCCCGTCCAGGGCACAGAAGTACCTCGCGGAGTGGCAGGCCGCCGGCCTGGAGTCGGGGAAGTTCTTCCCGGCGACGGAAGCCGGCCTCAAGGACCCGTACGCACCGGACGACACGCCCAACGTCCAGCCGCCCCAGGACGGTCGGATCGCAAGCGCCGGCAAGGATTTCGCCGTGAAGCTCGACGAGCCCGACTCGGTGCAGAACTGGGACAAGCACCCGGTGCCCGCGGGCCGGACACTGGACATCACCTGGAGCTACCACGCCCGGCACAAGACGCGCCGCTGGAACTACTTCCTCACCAGGAACGGCTGGGATCCGGCAGCGCCGCTGACACGGGCACAGTTCGACTCCGCACCGATCGCCACCTTCCAGAACGACGGCCAACCGTACTGGGAAGCCGATCTCATGCCGGAGGACCCGACCATCCACAGCGTCACGCTGCCCAGTGACCGTCAGGGGTACCACGTGCTGTTGTCGGCGTGGGAGGTCGCCGATACCGGCAACGCCTTCTACCAGGTCATCGACCTCGACATCACGTAGTTCAGCGCGGGTCGCGCCCCCAACCGCAACGCCCCGTCGCCTTCATCAGCGACGGGGCGTTGCGGTGATCGAGCGCCCTCACGTGGCGGTGCCTCGGGCGCGGCCGAACGCCCGCAGGCAGCACCGGCCACCGGGTCCGGCACGGTGCGGAGCCGGGCCAGGGCTACGGCAGGTTGCGGGCCATGACGATGCGCTGGACCTGGTTGGTGCCCTCGTAGATCTGGGTGATCTTGGCGTCGCGCATCATGCGCTCGACCGGGTAGTCGCGCGTGTAGCCGTAGCCGCCGAGGAGCTGGACCGCGTCGGTGGTGATCTCCATGGCGACGTCCGAGGCGAAACACTTGGCGGCGGCGCCGAAGAAGGTCAGGTCGCCGTCGACGCGCTCGGACTTGGCGGCGGCCGAGTAGGTGAGCTGGCGGGCGGCCTCCAGCTTCATCGCCATGTCGGCGAGCATGAACTGCACGCCCTGGAAGTCGGCGATCGGCTTGCCGAACTGCTTGCGCTCCTGGACGTAGCCCTTGGCGTAGTCCAGGGCGCCCTGGGCGATGCCGAGGGCCTGGGCCGCGATGGTGATGCGGGTGTGGTCCAGGGTCTTCATCGCGGTGGCGAAGCCCGTACCCTCCTCGCCGATCATGCGGTCGGCCGGGATGCGTACGTTGTCCAGGTAGACCTCGCGGGTGGGCGAGCCCTTGATGCCGAGCTTCTTCTCCGGCGCGCCGAAGGAGACACCCTCGTCGGACTTCTCCACGACGAACGCCGAGATGCCCTTGGACCGCTTGGTGGGGTCGGTGACGGCCATCACCGTGTAGAAGTCGGAGACACCCGCGTTGGTGATCCAGCGCTTCACGCCGTTGAGGACCCAGAAGTCGCCGTCGCGGACGGCCTTGGTCTTCATGCCGGCCGCGTCCGAGCCGGCGTCCGGCTCGGAGAGGCAGTACGAGAACATCGCGTCGCCCTTGGCGAGCGGGCCCAGGTACTTCTTCTTCAGCTCCTCGGAGCCGGAGAGGATCACCGGCAGCGAGCCCAGCTTGTTCACGGCCGGGATCAGGGAGGACGACGCGCAGACGCGGGCCACCTCCTCGATGACGATCACGGTCGCCAGCGCGTCGGCGCCCGCGCCGCCGTACGTCTCGGGGACGTGCACCGCGTGCAGGTCGGAGGAGACCAGGGCGTCCAGCGCCTCCTGCGGGAAGCGCGCCTCCTCGTCCACGGCTGCGGCGAACGGGAGGATCTTGGCCTCGGCGAGCGAGCGGACGGTGTCCCGGAGCATGTCGTGCTCTTCGGACGGGCGGTACAGATCGAAGTCAGGCGTTCCCGCCACTATTTCTCACTCCCCTGGACTGCTGCTAACTACCGTTAAGTAACCCAATTTTAGTCGGCGGCGCCCACCGGGCATACGTGAGTTTGGCGACAACGCCGCCCCTGCGGGAACGGTGCCCGGAGCCGACCGCGACTATGCTCGGGCCCGCCCTCCCTCCCGTACGTCAATGGAGCACCGTATGGCCCTCAAGATCACCGTGATCGGCACCGGATACCTCGGCGCCACCCATGCGGCGGCCATGGCGGAGCTGGGCTTCGAGGTGCTCGGCCTCGACGTCGTGCCCGAGAAGATCGAGATGCTGTCGGCCGGCCGGGTGCCGATGTACGAGCCGGGCCTGGAGGAGCTGCTGCGCAAGCATGTGGCGGGCATCGAGGGGTCGACGGGCCGGCTGCGCTTCACGACCTCGTGGGAGGAGGTCGGGGAGTTCGGTGACGTCCACTTCGTCTGTGTGAACACTCCGCAGAAGCACGGTGACTACGCGTGCGACATGAGTTACGTGGACTCCGCCTTCGCCTCGCTGGCGCCCCACCTGAGGCGGCCCGCGCTGGTGGTCGGCAAGTCGACCGTGCCGGTCGGCAGTGCCGAGCGGCTGGCCCGCCTCCTCGCGGACCGGGCGCCGGTCGGGGCGGACGCCGAGCTGGCGTGGAACCCGGAGTTCCTGCGGGAGGGCTTCGCCGTCCAGGACACCCTGCGCCCCGACCGGATCGTGGTGGGCGTGGAGAGCGCGGCGGCCGAGAAGCTGCTGCGCGAGGTGTACGCCACTCCGGTGGAGGAGGGGTCGCCGTTCGTCGTGACGGACTTCCCCACGGCCGAGCTGGTGAAGACCGCCGCCAACTCCTTCCTGGCGACGAAGATCTCCTTCATCAACGCCATGGCGGAGGTCTGCGAGGCGGCGGGCGGTGACGTCGTCAGGCTGGCCGAGGCCATCGGATACGACGAGCGGATCGGCGCCAAGTTCCTGCGGGCGGGCATCGGCTTCGGCGGTGGCTGCCTGCCCAAGGACATCCGGGCGTTCATGGCGCGGGCGGGCGAGCTCGGCGCCGACCAGGCCCTCACCTTCCTGCGCGAGATCGACTCCATCAACATGCGCCGCCGCGTCCAGATGGTCGGCATGGCACGGGAGGCGCTCGGCAACGGCTCCTTCCTCGGCAAGCGGGTGGCGGTGCTCGGCGCGGCGTTCAAGCCGGACTCCGACGACGTCCGCGACTCGCCCGCGTTGAACGTGGCCGGTCAGATCCACCTCCAGGGCGGCCAGGTCACGGTGTACGACCCGAAGGGCATGGACAACGCCCGCCGGCTGTTCCCGACCCTCGGGTACGCCGAGAGTGCGCTGGAGGCGGTGCGGGGCGCCGACGTGGTGCTGCACCTGACCGAGTGGCGCGAGTTTGGGGAGCTGGACCCGGAGGAGCTGGGCCAGGTCGTGGCCGACCGCCTCATCCTGGACGGCCGCAACGCCCTGGACCCGGCGCGCTGGCGCGGCGCGGGCTGGACCTACCGCGCGATGGGCCGCCCCCGGGCCTGACCCGGGCGTCGCCGCCGGGGGCCCGGCCACGGCGGCCGACTGGCCGGTTTCCATCGGTTCACCCGGCCGTGGTGAGGGCACTCGTTGCGTCTACGTGATCATCTCCGTGACCGCCGAGGAGGACGAACGATGGCGTTCGCCAGCCTGACCCTGACCGCGATCGACTGCCCCGACCCGTACCGGCTCGCCGAGTTCTACGCCGCCGTCCTGGGCGGCGAGGTGACGAACGGCCCCGGTGAGGAAGGCCACTGGGTGGAGCTGCGGCTGCCGGACGGGCAGCGGCTGGCCTTCCAGCGGGCGCCGGGGTTGCGCGCGCCGGACTGGCCGCGTGCCGACGACAATTCCCAGCAGCTCCACCTCGACCTCTCGGTGGTGGACATCGACACGGCGCACGAGCGGGTGCTGGAGCTGGGCGCCCGGCCGCTGGACGTGGACGACGACGGCGGCAAGCGGAACTTCCGGGTGTACGCCGATCCGGCCGGGCACCCGTTCTGCCTGGTGAGGGAGTAGCGGCCGGCCGCCGGCCCCGGGCCGGGCCGCTCAGGCACCGGGCCGCTCCGGCCCCCCGTCCCGCCCCGGTCGCCCGTCCGTGCCCGGGTGCTCGGTCGCCCGTCCGTGCCCGGGTGCCGTCAGCGCCCCGGGCCGTCCAGTTCCTCGATCGTGGCCCGGGACGGGCCGCGGTCCAGCGCCGCCGCGCGTGCCGCGTACTCCGCCTCGCGCATCACCCGGGCCGCGTTGCCCCAGGTCAGGGCCGCGATGTCGGCTTCCGGCCAGCCCCGGTGCAGCAGCTCGGCGATGAGGTACGGGTAGCAGGAGGCGTCCTCCAGGCCCACCGTGTGCGGAGCGTCCGTCGCCGTGCCGTACGAGCCGGCCAGGCCGACGCACCCCGGGCCGGCGACGGCGCGCACATGGTCGAGGTGGTCGGCCACGTCCAGCAGCGTGGCGGGGGCCGTGCTGCGGGCGACCTGGGCGGGCGCGAAGCTCACCATGCACACCCCGGCGTTGGCCCGCAGCCGGCGCAGGGCCTCGTCGGTGACGTTCGCCGGGTGTCCGGTGAGGGCGCGGGCGGCCGAGCGCGACAGGATGACCGGCGCCCGGGTGACGGCGAGGACGTGACGCGTCGTGTCGGCGGTGGCCCCCGAGAGGTCGACCAGGACGCCCAGGCGGTTCATCTCGCGGACCACCTCCTCCCCGAAGCGGGTCAGCCCCCCGGCGGCCCAGCGGGTGCCGGCCACGCTCGCGCTGCGCACCCCGAGCGCGTGGTAGGCCCGCAGGGTCGCCAGTGAGTCGCCCAGGGCGGGCCCGGAGACCGGGCCGAGCAGCGAGGCCACGCGGGCACCGTTGCGGGCGTCGGTCATGTCCGCGGCGGTCAGGGCGAGGCGCAGCGCCTCGGGGCAGGACTCGATGAGGGCGCGCACCGCGTCGGCCCGGTCGAGGGTGCCGCTGATGCTGCCGTCGCCGCCGGGGGTGTCCGGGCCGGGCGGGTCGACGTGCAGCGACCAGAACTGGGCGCCGACGCCGCCGGCGCGAATACGGGGTATGTCGGTGTCCAGGGAGCTCTCGCCGTGCTCCAGCGCGTGCCAGGGGGTGCGGGTGAGCTCCCGGGCCAGTGTGTTGTGCCCGTCGACCACCGGGTGGGCGGCCAGCAGCACCCGGGCCCGCTCCAGATTCACCTCGGCCGCGGCGGGGGCCTCGGCGGTGCGCGGTGGTTCGTCCGGTTCACCGACCGCGAAGGGCGCGGCGTACGGGTGGTCGTGCAGGTCTGCCATGACGGGAGCTCCGCTCGGGGGCGGCGGGTGCGAGCCGATAGGGCCACGGTGGCACGGGCGGGGCGGGGGGTCGCGGCGGCGTACTGCGTCCGGGTGACTCCCGGCCGGCCGGGCGGGCGGGGCCCAGCGACGCGGGCGGGCGCTCCGCGCGGCGGGTGGGCGCTCCCGGCGGACGCATCCCGCGGGGCCGCGGGATGCCGTCCGCCGGCCGCTGTCCTCGGCCACACCGGCGTACCGGCGCACGGGCACGCACGGGCGCACGGGCGCACCGGGCTCAGCCCGGCCGGGCCGGCGGCGCTCAGGAGGCCGGGGCGTCCAGGGAGGCCAGGGTCGCGTTGGGTACCGGACGGGAGTGGAGGGAGCGGGACACCGCTTCGGCGTCGCGCAGGGCGCGGACCGGGTTGTGCCAGGTGAGCCGGGCGATGTCGGAGCGCGACCAGCCCCGGGACAGCAGCTCCGCGATCAGGTTCGGGTAGCCCGCCACGTCGTCCAGGCCGGACGGGGTGAAGGCCGTGCCGTCGAAGTCGCCGCCGATGCCGATGTGGGCGATGCCGGCGACCTCCCGCATGTGGTCGAGGTGGTCCGCCACCGTGGCGGCGGTCGCCACCGGGCGCGGGCGGGAGGCTTCGAACGCCTGGTGGACCCGCATGGCCTCCGGGGTGGTGTCCAGGGGGTGGAAGCCGTGCGCCCGCATGTTCTCGTCGGCCCGCCGGGTCCACTCCACCGCCGCCGGGAGGATGAACTTCGGTACGAACGTGGCCATGGCGACGCCGCCGTTGGCCGGGAGCAGGGCGAGGACGTCGTCGGGGACGTTGCGCGGGTGGTCGCAAACCGCCCGGGCGGAGGAGTGGGAGAAGATCACCGGCGCCTCGGACGTGGCGAGGGCGTCGCGCATCGTGCTGGCCGCCACGTGCGAGAGGTCGACCAGCATGCCGAGACGGTTCATCTCGCGGACCACTTCGCGGCCGAAGGCGGACAGGCCGCCCACGCCCGGCTCGTCCGTCGCCGAGTCGGCCCACGGCACGTTGTCGTTGTGGGTGAGCGTCATGTAGCGCACGCCCAGGGCGTACAGGGCGCGCAGGGTGGCCAGCGAGTTGTTGATGGAGTGGCCGCCCTCGGCGCCCTTCAGGGACGCGATGCGGCCCGAGGCCCGCGCCGCCTCCATGTCGTCGGCGGTGAGCGCGGGCGCCAGGTCCCGCGGGTAGCGGGCGAGGAGCTGGTCGACGCAGTCGATCTGCTCCAGCGTCGCGCTGACCGCGTCGTCGCCCGCCATGTCGCTGCGGACGTACACCGACCAGAACTGGGCGCCGACCCCGCCGGCCCGCAGCCGGGGGATGTCGGTGTGGAGGCGGCCGGTCTGGTCCGCCGCGATGTCGAGGCGGTCCAGGTCGTACCGGGCGTGCTGGCGCAGACCCCAGGGCAGGTCGTTGTGGCCGTCCACCACGGGGTGTTCGGCGAGCAGCGCGCGGGCCTCGGCCAGCCGGTCGGCGGCCGTCACCTGGCGAAACCGAACGAGGCCGAGCCGTCGACCTTCGTGCGCAGCCGCTTGCCCTTCTCCGTCGCCTGGTCGTTCAGCTCCTGCTGGAACTCCGTCATCCGGTTGCGCAGCTCCTCGTCCGCGGTGGCCAGGATGCGGGCGGCCAGCAGGCCGGCGTTGCGCGCGCCGGCCACCGAGACGGTGGCGACCGGCACGCCGGCCGGCATCTGGACGATGGACAGCAGGGAGTCCATGCCGTCCAGGTACTTCAGCGGGACGGGCACGCCGATCACCGGCAGCGGGGTGACGGAGGCGAGCATGCCGGGCAGGTGGGCGGCGCCGCCCGCGCCGGCGATGACGGCCTTCAGGCCCCGGCCGGCGGCCTGCTCGCCGTAGGTGATCATTTCGCGCGGCATGCGGTGCGCGGAGACGACGTCGACCTCGTACGGGATCTCGAACTCGTCGAGGGCCTGCGCGGCGGCCTCCATGACCGGCCAGTCCGAGTCCGAGCCCATGACGATGCCCACGAGCGGCGAGAGGGGATTACTCAACGATCGTTCCTCGCAGATAGCCGGCGGCGTGACGGGCGCGCTCCAGCACGTCGTCCAGGTCGTCGCCGTAGGTGTTGACGTGCCCCACCTTGCGGCCGGGCTTCACGTCCTTGCCGTACATGTGGATCTTGAGCTGGGGGTCACGGGCCATGCAGTGCAGGTAGGCCTGGTACATGTCCGGGTAGTCGCCGCCCAGCACGTTGCACATGACCGTCCACTTCGCCCTGGGGCGCGGGTCGCCGAGCGGCAGGTCCAGCACGGCGCGCACATGGTTGGCGAACTGCGAGGTGACGGCGCCGTCCTGGCTCCAGTGCCCGGAGTTGTGCGGGCGCATGGCGAGCTCGTTGACGAGGATGCGGCCGTCGCGCGTCTCGAACAGCTCGACGGCGAGGTGGCCGACGACGTCCAGCTCCCGGGCGATGTTCAGAGCCAGCTCCTGGGCCTGCCCGGCGAGCTCGTCCGACAGGCCGGGCGCGGGGGCGATCACCGTGTCGCACACGCCGTCGACCTGCTGGGACTCCACCACCGGATAGGCCACGGCCTGGCCGTGCGGGGAGCGGACGATGTTCGCCGCCAGCTCGCGGACGAAGTCCACCTTCTCCTCGGCGAGGACCGGCACGCCGGCCAGGAACGGGTCACGGGCCTCCTCCGGCGACCGGACGACCCACACGCCCTTGCCGTCGTACCCGCCGCGGACCGTCTTGAGGATGACGGGGAAGCCCCCGGCCTCCTCGGCGAAGGCGGCCACGTCGGCCGGGTCGGTCACGATGCGGTGCCGGGGGCACGGCGCGCCGATCGCGGTGAGCTTCGCGCGCATCACGCCCTTGTCCTGGGCGTGCACCAACGCGTCGGGCCCCGGGCGGACGGGAATGCCTTCCGCCTCCAGGGCCCTGAGGTGCTCGGTGGGTACGTGCTCGTGATCGAAGGTGATCACGTCGCACCCCCGCGCGAAGTCACGCAGCGTGCCCAGGTCGCGGTAGTCGCCGATGACGACATCGCTCACCACCTGGGCCGCGGAGTCCTGCGGGGTGTCACTGAGGAGCTTGAATCTGATGCCGAGGGGGATGCCCGCCTCGTGGGTCATACGGGCGAGCTGACCGCCGCCGACCATGCCGACTACCGGAAACGTCACCCTCTCAGGGTATCCGGCGCCGGTGCGGGCCCGGCACCCCTCCGGGGTGAGGTGCGGCCACTCCCGAGCGTCACCCGCGAGGGGTGGTTAGCATGGTTTGGTTGACCGAACCGACCGGACGGGGCTGAGGAATCACCATGAGTGAACGAGGCTCACTGCGCGTGCGGCTGGACCTGCTCCTCCGGGAGGTCGCCAAGTTCGGTCTGATCGGCGGTCTGGGCCTGTTGGTCAACATGGCCGTGTTCAACCTGGTGCGCCACACCACCGACATCCCCGTCGTACGGGCGAGCCTGCTGGCCACCGTGGTCGCGATCGTCTTCAACTACGTGGGCTTCCGGTACTTCACCTACCGGGACCGGGACAAGAGCGGCCGCACCAGGGAACTGACCCTCTTCCTGCTGTTCAGCCTGGTCGGGCTGGTCATCGAGAACGGCGTGCTCTACACCGCGACGTACGGCTTCGGCTGGGACAGCCCCCTGGAGAGCAACTTCTTCAAGTTCTCCGGCATCGCGGTGGCGACGCTGTTCCGCTTCTGGTCGTACCGCACCTGGGTGTTCCGCGCGCTGCCGGTCGGTGCGACGCCGGCGGTGGCGGCGGAGGCCATCCTGGAGCAGCGCCGGCACCGGCCCACCGAGCCGGCCGGCCGCCGCTAGCCTCGCGCGGCCCCCGGCCGGCACCGGCGGCCGGGGGACACGGTCAGTGGGCGGCGTACGGGCGGCGGACACGGTCGGTGGGCGGCGGTCAGCGGACGGTCTTCGGCTCTTCGGCGGCCGGTCCGTCGTCGCGGCCCGGGACCTCCCGGCTCAGGAACAGCGCGAAGACCGGCGGCTGCTGCTGGAGCAGCTCCAGGCGCCCGCCGTCCGCCTCCGCCAGGTCGCGGGCGACGGCCAGGCCGATCCCGGTGGAGTTGCGCCCGCTGATGGTCCGCTCGAAGATCCGCGCCCCCAGGTCGGCCGGGACGCCCGGGCCCTCGTCGGTGACCTCCACCACGGCCTGGTTGCCGGTGACGCGGGTGCGCAGGGCGACCGTGCCGCCGCCGTGCATGAGCGAGTTCTCGATCAGCGCCGCCAGCACCTGGGCGACCGCGCCGGGGGTGCCGACGGCCCGCATGCCGACCTTGCCGGAGCGCACGATCGCCCGGCCCGCGCTGCGGTAGGCCGGCCGCCACTCCTCGATCTGCTGCTTGACGACCTCGTCCAGGTCGAAGGCGATCGCGGAACCGGTCCGGGGGTCCCGGGAGTTCGTCAGCAGCCGCTCCACCACGTCGGTGAGCCGCTCGACCTGGGTGAGGGCGATGTGCGCCTCCTCCTTGACCGTCCCCGGCTCGTCGGTGACGGAGATCTCCTCCAGCCGCATGGACAGCGCCGTCAGGGGCGTACGGAGCTGGTGCGAGGCGTCGGCGGCCAGGCGCCGCTCGGCGGTGAGCATCCGGGCGATCCGCTCGGCGGAGGCGTCCAGGACGTCCGCGACCCGGTCCAGCTCCGGCACCCCGTACCGCTTGTGGCGCGGCCGGGGATCGCCGGAGCCCAGCCGCTCGGCGGTCTCGGCGAGGTCGGTGAGCGGGGACGCCAGCCTGTTGGCCTGCCGTACGGCCAGCAGGACGGCGGCCACCACGGCGAGCAGCGCCACGGCGCCGATGATCAACAAGGTGCGGCCGACCTCGCGGGTGACGGTGGAGCGGGACTCCTCGACGGTCACCTTCTCGCCCCGCTCACCGGGGGCGGTACCGCGGATGACGCTGCCTCGGGGCCGCTCGCCGATCTCGATGGGGGCACGGCCGGGGATCTCGATCAGCGCGTACCGCTTGGCGCCGCTCTGCTCGGCCAGGATGTCCGGGTTGACCGGCTCGCCGCCGACCAGCCGGCTCTCCACGATGCTGATCAGGCGCACCGCCTCGGAGTCCACGCTCTCCTGGGCGCTGCTGCTGATGGTGCGGGTCTCCACGATGACCAGGGAGACCCCGAAGACAGCGATGACGACGAGCACCACGGCGAGCGTGGAGCTGATCAGCCGACGGCGCACGGGCGGAACCTAGCTCTTCTCGAAGCGGAAGCCCACGCCCCGGACGGTGGCGATGTAGCGGGGGTTGGCGGCGTCGTCACCGAGCTTCTTGCGCAGCCAGGAGATGTGCATGTCCAGGGTCTTGGTGGACGACCACCAGGTGGTGTCCCAGACCTCGCGCATCAGCTGGTCGCGGGTGACGACCCGGCCGGCGTCCCGGACCAGGACCCGCAGCAGGTCGAACTCCTTCGCGGTGAGCTGCAGCTCCTCCTCGCCCATCCAGGCGCGGTGCGACTCCACGTCGATGCGCACGCCGTGGGTGGCGGGGGCGGGGGCCGGCTCGCTGGCACCGCGCCGCAGCAGCGCCCGTACCCGGGCGAGCAACTCGGCCAGCCGGAACGGCTTGGTGACGTAGTCGTCGGCGCCGGCGTCCAGGCCGACCACGGTGTCCACCTCGTCGGCGCGGGCGGTGAGCACCAGGATCGGCACCGTGTGCCCGTCGGCCCGCAGCCGACGGGCCACTTCCAGCCCGTCCATGCCGGGGAGCCCGAGGTCCAGTACGACCATGTCCACGCCGCCCTGGAGTCCGGTGTCGAGCGCGGTGGGTCCGTCCTCGCGCACCTCGACCTCGTAACCCTCCCGCCGCAGGGCGCGGGCCAGCGGTTCCGAGATGGATGCGTCGTCCTCGGCGAGCAGTACACGGGTCATGCAGTGATGGTAGTCCGCGCCGGCGGACGGCCGCCGGGCGATCGCCGACCGGCCGTCAGGCGGCCGTGGGACAGGGCGACATCCTGGCGGACACGGCGGAACGGGGGCGCGTGGTTCCAGTGGGGCATGTGATCCATATCTCAAGTCCTTCCATATGCCACACTGTCGTGTCGTATGGTGGCGAGACGCCTGATGCATTACTGGGGACCTTTGGCCTGATTTCAGCGCCGAGGGTCTCTTTTCTGCGCGGGGCCGGCTCTGCCAGCCTTGACCAGTGAATGACCTGGGCCGGGCCCCATCGCGCGACCTCGCGCTCCGGGGCGTGGATCCCGGTGCGATCCGTTCCTCGCCTCCGTACGCCAGTACGGGGGCGAACCCTCGTGGGCGTGAGGGTCGGCCGGACCCCGCGCCGGTGCCGGCCACCCCACCGGGCGCGTGACCGCTCACGAAGCAGCGCGTCCCGAGCAAACAAGGATCGACCATGGCGTCCAGCCTGACGAAGGACTCGGCCAGTACCCCTGGTACCGAGAAGACCTTCCTCGGCCACCCCCGCGGCCTGGCCAACCTCTTCATGACCGAGATGTGGGAGCGCTACAGCTTCTACGGCATGCGGGCCCTGCTCGTGCTCTACCTGTCGGCCTCCGTGGCCAAGGGTGGTCTCGGCTTCGACACGGCAACCGCCGTCGCCATCTACTCCGTCTACAACGCGATGGTCTACCTGCTCGCCCTGCCGGGCGGCTGGTTCGGCGACCGCGTGTGGGGTGCCCGGAAGACCGTGGCGATCTCCGGCACGATCATCATGATCGGCCACTTCATGCTGGCCCTGCCGATGGAGATCTCCTTCTTCATCGGTCTGGCCTTCATCGCCGCCGGTTCCGGTCTGCTCAAGGCCAACATCTCCACGATGGTGGGCCACCTCTACCGGGACAAGAACGACCCACGCCGCGACGGTGGCTTCACGATCTTCTACATGGGCATCAACCTCGGTGCCTTCGTCGCCCCGCTGACCATCGGTTACGTGGGTCAGAAGATCAACTGGCACTACGGCTTCGCCATGGCCGGTGTCGGCATGGCCCTGGGCCTGGCCTTCTTCTTCATGGGCTTCCGCAACCTGGCGCCGGAGTCCAGCCAGGTGCCCGCCCCGCTGTCGGACGCCGAGCGCGCCGGCATCGTCAAGAAGGCCCTGATCTGGCTGGCCGTGGCGGCCGTCGCGTACGGCGTCGTGGGTGTGACCGGCAAGCTGAGCATCGACTGGGTGCTGTGGCCGCTGACCATCCTGGGTCTGGTCCTGCCCGCCTGGTACCTGCTGCGCATCAAGCGCGACACCGACCTGGCGCCGGTCGAGCGCTCGCGGATGTCCGCGTACGTCTGGTTCTTCGTGGCCGCCGCCGCCTTCTGGGGCATCTACGACCAGACCGGCTCGACGCTGAGCCTGTTCGCCGAGAACAACACCGCGGGCTCGCTGTTCGGATTCGAGTTCCCGGCCAGCTGGTTCCAGTCGCTGAACCCGCTCTACGTCATGGCGCTGGCCCCGGTCTTCGCCTGGCTGTGGGTGGCGCTGGCCCGCCGCTCCAAGGAGCCGAGCACCCTGGTGAAGTTCACGATGGGCCTGGTGCTGATCGGCGCCTCGTTCTTCGTGATGATGCTGGCCCAGACCGCCTCCGCCGGTGGCGTCCAGGTCACCCCGCTGTGGCTGTGCTCGGTCTACCTGATCCAGACCGTCGGTGAGCTCACGCTCTCCCCGGTCGGCCTGTCGCTGACGACGAAGCTGGCCCCGGTCAAGTACGCGTCGCAGATGATGGGCGTCTGGTTCCTGGCCGTCACCGCCGGCGACTCGGTCATCGCCCTGCTCCAGCTGCTGGGCGCGCCGACCGACACCGAGTGGTGGTTCGCCAGCCAGGGCGCGCTGGCCATGATCGCCGGTGTCGCGATCTACATGTACCGCAAGAAGGTGCAGCCGCTGATGGGCGGTGTGCACTGAGCACCCGCTCCGTACGGTGGTGAAGGCCGCCGCCCCGGCTCCCGGCCGGCGCGGCGGCCTTCGCCGTACCGGCCCGCCTCCACGGGCGTGGTGCCCCTGGCCGGCCCGAGGCGCCCGGGACGGCGCTCGGCGCCGCCGGGACCCGCCGGGAGGCGGGGCACGCCGGGAGCGGGAGGCGGCGGCGGCGAGGGAACGACGAAGAGCACGCCGTGAGCATGACGCGGCGTGCTGCGTGTACGGTTTCGGGCGCCCAGGCGCCCGGGTGCCTACGCGGGCGCGGCGAGCTCCGCCCAGACCGTCTTGCCCGGCCGGTCGGGGGAACGGACGACCCCCCAGTCCAGACAGAGGCGCTGGACGATGAACATGCCGTGGCCGCCGGGGCGTCCGGCTCGGTGCGGGGTGCGCGGGGCGGGCTGGCCCGGACCCCGGTCCTCGACCTCCAGGCGCAGCACCTTGGCGTCCAGTGAGACGCGCAGTTCCTCGGGTCCCTCGGCGTGCAGGCAGGCGTTGGTGACCAGCTCGGAGACGACCAGCAGGACGTCCTCGGCGGCGGCGCGGCGGTCGGCCGTGGGGGCGGGCATCCAGCCCCAGTCGTACAGGGCCTGGCGGGTGAAGTCGCGGGCGAGCGGGACGACCCCGCTGGCGCTGCCCAGTGCGAGCCTGCGCATCCCTGGCCGTCCCCCGTCCGTGTTCGACGACGCCTCCGGCGCGGTGGGCGGTGGCGCGGCATACACGGAGCCACCGCCGACGACGCCGGACCCGCCCGACTCGGGGCCGAGGTCGCTCGGCGGATGCTGCTGGGTGGTGCCCATCAGCGCTTCACCTCACCGATTCACCAGTTCACGTTCACCAATTCGCCATTACATCGATACAGAGAGTGGGGGATCCCGCTTCCCGGCTCTCCATACAGTGCCGCGGGGTTCTTCTGCCCGGCCCTACCGGGACGACACCCGCTTTGTCCGCCCGGCGCGTGGCGCGGGCGGCGGCCCCCGGCAAGGGGCCCGGCGACGCCGCTCAGCCGGCGAGCGCCTCTTCCACCGACGCGTGCACGGTGAAGACCGCTTCCGCGCCGGTGATCTCGAAGACCCGGGCCACCACGGGCTGCATGCCTGCCAGATGGACCCCTCCGCCCGCCGCCTCGGCCCTCAGCCGTGCGCCGAGCAGCACATTGAGCCCGGTGGAGTCACAGAAGGCGAGCTGGGAGCAGTCGATCACCAGTCGCGCGCAGCCGCGGTCGAGCGCGGCGTCCAAGGGCTCGCGCAACAGTTCCGCGGTGTGGTGATCGAGCTCACCCGCCGGAGTGACCACCTCACTCCGGCCCTCCGTGCGGACCCCGACCTTGAGTCGGCCCTGATTAGCACTGCCGACCGTCCCGCGGTCCATGCCGCCCCTCTTCGCCGATGCCGTTGAGTCGGTAGAACATTACGCCTTCTGCCCGACGGCCGGTAGTCGGACTCCGTCTTAAATCGGACCTATGGAACAATTGACACTTGCAACGATCCCGGGAGAGCGGGTAGGGCTAGTAGGACAACGACGACCACGGCCGGCTTCGGAGGCGCCGCACACCGCAGCTCACGTGTTTGAGGCATCGGCGGCCATATGCCGAGAACGATGGAGGAGACCATGTCACCCCGGCTCGACGAGACGCGTACCCAGGACGCGGCGTCGGCAACTGTGCCCCTCGAGTTCGATCCGACGGAGCGGACGGATCAGACGGACCCGGCCGACCAGGCCGGTCGGCCCGTCGCACTCGAATCCCTTGAGATCCCGCCGTACGACGAGGTGGGAGCGCTCGACGCACGGGCCCTGTCCAAGACGCTCTTCACGCGGCTCGAAGCCCTTGAGGAGGGCACGCACGAGCACGCGTACGTCCGCAACACCCTGGTCGAGCTCAACCTCGCCCTGGTCAAGTTCGCCGCCTCCCGGTTCCGCTCCCGAAGCGAGCCGATGGAGGACATCATCCAGGTCGGCACCATCGGTCTCATCAAGGCCATCGACCGCTTCGAACTCAGCCGAGGGGTCGAGTTCCCCACATTCGCGATGCCAACCATCGTGGGGGAGATCAAGCGCTTCTTCCGCGACACCTCCTGGTCGGTGCGGGTGCCCCGCCGCCTCCAGGAGCTCCGCCTGGACCTCGCCAAGGCCGGTGACGAACTGGCCCAGCAGCTCGACCGGTCCCCGACGGTGGCCGAGCTCGCCGAGCGGCTCGGCATCACCAAGGAGGAGGTCGTCGAGGGCATGACGGCGAGCAACGCGTACACCGCGAGCTCGCTCGACGCCCAGCCCGACGAGGACGACAGCGAGGGCGCGCTGGCCGACCGCATCGGCTACGAGGACCACGGGCTGGAGGGCATCGAGTACATCGAGTCCCTGAAGCCGCTGATCGCCTCGCTGCCCGCGCGCGACCGCAAGATCCTGTCGCTGCGCTTCGTCGCCGGGCTGACCCAGTCCGAGATCGGCGAGGAGCTCAACATCTCCCAGATGCACGTGTCCCGGCTGCTCTCCCGCACCCTGGGCAAGCTCCGCAAGGGCCTGACCCTGGAGGAGTAGGCCCGGCTCCCCCGCCTTCCCGAAGGGGCCCGTTCCGGCGCGGAACGGGCCCCGTCGACGGCCCGGTGCGGCCCGGACCGCCCCCAGCCCGGCGCTCAGGGGCGGTCACATGGCGTACGCCGCTGCGGAAGGGCTGGCGCGCGGCCCCGTCGGCCGGGGAGTGCCGGTACGTGCCACCGGGCCGGCTCGGGCGGCACCCGGCGGCGTGCCGCTGGTGCCGCCCGGTGGCCGGGTGCCGGTGGCACCCGTCGACGGCGCCGTCCTCTTCGCCGTCCTGGCGTCCTCTTCGCCGTCCTGGCGGCGGGCCAGCGCCCGGGTTCCGTGGGACTGCGCCGCCGTGGGTCAGCGGGACAGCGCCGCTGTGACGGCCGCCTCGGCGTGCAGCCGGGTGGTGGGGAAGACCGGCACGGGGCTGTGCTCCGGCTGGATCAGCAGCTCGATCTCGGTGCAGCCCAGCACGACGCCCTCGGCGCCGTCGGCGGCCAGTTGGTCGATGATCCGCCGGCAGGCCGCGCGGGAGGAGTCCCGGACGACACCGCGGCACAGCTCCTCGTAGATGACGCGGTGCACCTCGGCCCGCCCGGCCGCGTCGGGCGTCAGCACGGTGACCCCGTGCCGGGCGGCGAGCCGGTCCCGGTAGAAGTCCTGCTCCATGGTGAAGGCGGTGCCGAGCAGCCCGACGGTCCGCAGCCCCGCCGCGCGCACGGCGTCGGCGGTCGCGTCGGCCAGGTGCAGCAGCGGCACCGGCACCGCGGCCTGCACCTGGTCGGCGACCTTGTGCATGGTGTTGGTACAGATCAGCAGCAGGTCGGCCCCGGCGGCGGAGAGCCCTCGCGCCGCCTCGGCGAGGACCTCGCCGGCCTGCTCCCACTCACCGGTGGCCTGGAGCCTTTCGATGTCGGCGAAGTCGACGGAGTGCAGGAGGCAGCGGGCCGAGTGCAGCCCGCCGAGCCGCTCGCGTACGAGCTCGTTGAGGAGCCGGTAGTACAGGGCGCTGGATTCCCAGCTCATGCCGCCGATCAGGCCGATGGTCTTCATCGGCCCAGGCTGCCATGCGGCCGGTCCCCGGCCCGCACCCGGGCGGGGGGCCGGGAGCGGGGCCGGTCCGGGTGCGGGGCCGGCCCGCGTCAGGCGAGGGCGATCAGTTCCCCGTACTCCTCGTTCCACAGGTCCTCCTCGCCGTCCGGCAGCAGCAGGACGCGCTCCGGGCGCAGCGCCGCGACGGCGCCCTCGTCATGGGTGACCATCACGACGGCGCCCGGATAGGCGTCCACCGCCGCCAGCACCTCGTCGCGCGACGCCGGATCGAGGTTGTTGGTGGGCTCGTCCAGCAGCAGCACGTTCGCCCCGGAGTGGACCAGGCCGGCCAGGGCCAGGCGGGTCCGCTCACCACCGGAGAGCACCCCGGCCGGTTTGTCCGCGTCCTCGCCGCCGAACAGGAACGCCCCCAGCACCCGGCGCACCTCACCGTCCGTCAGGTGCGGCGCCGCGACGGCCAGGTTCTCCCGTACGGTGCGGGCGCGGTCGAGCGTGCCGTGCTCCTGGTCGAAGTAGCCCAGCCGCAGCCCGGGCCCGCGCGCCACCCGCCCCGCGTCGGGACGTTCCCGGCCGGCCAGCAGTTTGAGCAGGGTGCTCTTGCCCGCGCCGTTGAGGCCGAGGACCACCAGACGGCTGCCCCGGTCGACCGCGAGGTCAACGCCGGTGAGCACCCGGTGGGACCCGTACGCCTTGGTCAGACCGACCGCGCCGAGCGGTGTCCGGCCGCAGGGGGCCGGTTCCGGCAGGCGGATCCTGGCCACCTTCTCGGTGCGCCGTACCGGGTCCAGCTCCGCCAGCATCCGGTCGGCCCGACGGGCCATGTTGCGGGCCGCGGTGGCGGTGGCGACATGGGCGCGCATCCGGTCGGCCTGAGTGCGCAGGGCGGCCGCCTTGCGCTCGGCGGCGGCCCGCTCGCGGGCGCGGCGCCGGTCGTCGGCGGCGCGCTGGGCGAGGTAGGCCCGCCAGCCGGTGTTGTGCACGTCGAGGGCGGCGCGGTGCGGGTCGAGGTGGAAGACCCGGTTGACGGTGGCGTCGAGGAGCCCGGTGTCGTGGCTGATCAGGACCAGTCCGCCCCGGTGTGCGGCCAGGAAGCCGCGCAGCCAGCCGACCGAGTCGGCGTCCAGGTGGTTGGTCGGTTCGTCGAGCAGCAGCGTGTCGTGTCCGGCGAACAGGACGCGGGCCAGCTCGACGCGGCGGCGCTGCCCGCCGGACAGTTCGCCGACCGGCTGGTCGAGGACCCGGCCGGGCAGCCCCAGCCCGGCGGCGACCCGCGCCACCTCGGCCTCGGCGGCGTACCCGCCCCGGGCCTGGAAGTCGGCCTCGGCCCGGGCGTAACGGGCCAGTGCCCGTTCCAGGCCGGCCCCGGCGGCCCCGGCCATGGCGGTCTCGGCGGCCCTCAGCTCCCGTACTGCCCGGTCGAGGCCCCGGGCGGAGAGGATGCGGTCGGTGACGGTGATGGCCGGGTCGGCGGCCCGGGGGTCCTGGGCGAGGTGGCCGACGGAGCCGGTGCGCCGGACCTGGCCGGCGGCCGGCCGGTCGTACCCGGCGAGGATCCTCATCAGGGTGGACTTGCCGGCCCCGTTGCGGCCGACCAGGCCGACCCGGTCGCCGGGGGCGATGTGGAAGGAGATGCCGGCCAGCAGCAGCCGGGCGCCGACGCGCACGTCGGCGGCACTAACGGTGATCATGGGATGACGCTCCGGAGAAGCGGGAGGACACACGGGTGGCGTGGAAGCGTGTGTCCTGAGCTAGGAGATCCGGGGCGTCGACATGGGCGCAGGTTAACGAGCCGGGCCGGAGCGCCGCACTTGGTTTTCGGCGGCGGCGGTGGCCGTGACGGCGCCGGGCCGTGGCCGCGGTACGGCGACGACCTGCACCTCGTCCTCGTAGACGATCCTGCCGGGGTCCGCCGACTCGACGCGCGCGCACTCCACGCCATGCGCCTCCAGCAGCCGCAGGTAACCGTCCACGCGGTCGATGAGGTGGACGGCGGTGCTCTTGAACCAGGCGACGGCCCCGGGGTTCAGGACCTGGTCGTAGACGGACGGGTCGGTGTCGGACGGGTTGGGGTAGGTGGCGTCGTACCAGTCGTTGCCCGCCCGCCAGAAGCGGTGCTGCTCGGGGCTCAGCCGCCCTTCCCGGGCGAGGCGGTTGGCCAGGGCGAAGACGCCGGGGAAGTGGCCGCCCGGGCCGCGGGTGGTCCCCTGGAACCGCACGTACGTCACTTCCGTCACCGGGCTTCTCCGCCTTCTCCGCTGCCAGGGGGCGTTGTTCCACGCCCCACTCGTGCTCGCGCCGGCACTCGCGCTCGCGCTCGCCACGTTACGAGAGGCCGGTCGGCCGAGGGAGGGGAAGCTCCGGACGCGTCCTCGGAGCGCGCCCCGCCCGAGGACCGGACCCGCTCCCGGCGGCTCCCGGCTCAGCGCACCCGTTCACCGCGCCGCCAGACCTGCGCCACCAGGGGCACGCCCGGGCGGTAGGCGAGGTGGACGTGGGAGGGGGCGTCGAGCAGGGCCAGGTCGGCGCGGGCACCGGGGGTGACGCGGCCGATGTCGGTGCGGCGCAGGGCCGCCGCGCCGCCCGCGGTGGCCGACCAGACCGCCTCGTCGGGCGTCATCCCCATGTCCCGCACCGCGAGTGCCACGCAGAACGGCATGGACGAGGTGAACGACGAGCCCGGGTTGCAGTCGGTGGACAGCGCCACCGTGGCGCCCGCGTCCAGCAGGCGGCGGGCGTCCGGCCACTGGGCGCGGGTGGAGAACTCCGCGCCGGGCAGCAGGGTGGCCACGGTGTTCCCGCTCGCCAGGGCGTCGACGTCGGCGTCGGTCAGGTGCGTGCAGTGGTCGGCGGACGCCGCGTCGAGCTCGACCGCGAGCTGCACTCCGGGGCCGTGGGAGAGCTGGTTGGCGTGGATCCGCGGGTGCAGGCCGCGCGCGGCGCCCGCCGTGAGGATCGCGCGGGCCTGGTCGCCGTCGAAGGCGCCCTTCTCGCAGAAGACGTCGATCCAGCGGGCGTAGGGGGCGCAGGCCTCCAGCATCGGGCCGGTGACCAGCTCGACGTACCCGGCCGGGTCGTCGGCGTAGTCCGGGGACACGATGTGCGCGCCGAGATAGGTCACCTCGTCGGTGTGGGCGGCGGCGATGCGCAGCGCGCGGGCCTCGTCCTGGACGGTGAGGCCGTAGCCGGACTTGGTCTCGAAGGTGGTGGTGCCCTGGCGCAGCGCCTCGCGCAGATAGCGGGTGAGGTTGGCCTCCAGGGCCTCGTCTGTGGCCGCCCGGGTCGCGGCGACGGTGGTGCGGATGCCGCCGGCCCGGTAGGCCCGGCCGGACATACGGGCGTTGAACTCGGCGGTGCGGTCACCCGCGAAGACCAGGTGGGAGTGGGAGTCGACGAAGCCGGGGACGGCGGCCCGGCCGGCGGCGTCGAACCGGTTGTCAGTGGCGGGTGCTTTGCTGGTTTCACCGACCCAGGCGATGCGGTCGCCGTCGATGACGACGGCCGCGTCCTGGATCAGGCCGAGGGGGGATCCGTCACCGAGGGAGGGGTCGTTGGTGACCAGCCTGGCGATGTTGGTGATGACGGTGGCCGCCGCCGCGACGGTGCTGTTCGCCGTCGCGGGGGCGGTGGTCGCCGGGGGGTTGTTCGTGTGCTCGGGGCCGCTGTTCATGCTGTTCATGATGCGAGATGGCTCCTTCAGCCGTGCAGCGCGGCGATCGAGTCCGCCAGGGCTCGGGGGACGTCGGGGACCAGGGTGTGGACCGCGTCCCGTACGACGTGACGGCCGCCCACGACCGTGTGCCGCACGTCCGCTGCCGACGCGGCGAATACCGCTGTCTCAGCTGCCAGACGCGGTGGTGGCCCCGCTGTCCTGACGGTGTCCAGCGCGATCGTCGTGAAGTCGGCGAGCGCGCCGGCCTCCAGGCGGCCGGCGTCGGGGCGGCCCAGGGCCGCGTGTCCGTCGGCGGTCGCGGCGCGCAGCAGCGCGGCGGCCGTCCAGTGGCCCCGGGTGCGGGTGCGCAGCCGCTCGTCCAGTTCCATGGCCCGCGCCTCCTCCAGGAGGTCGATGACCGCGTGGCTGTCGCTGCCCAGCGACAGCGGGCTGCCGGCCCGCTGGAGGGCCACGGCCGGGCCGATGCCGTCGGCCAGGTCCCGTTCCGTGGTGGGGCACATGCAGGTTCCGGTGGAGGCGCCGCCGAGCAGGGCGATGTCCTCGCCGGTGAGGTGGGTGTTGTGGACGCCCGTGGTGCGCGGCCCCAGGACGCCGTGGTCGGCGAGCAGCCGGGCGGGGGTGCGGCCGTGGGCGGCCAGGCAGGCGTCGTTCTCGGCCGTCTGCTCGGAGAGGTGGACGTGCAGCGGGGCGTCGCGCTCGGCGGCCCACTGGGCGACCGTGGCGAGCTGGTCGGCCGGGACGGCGCGCACCGAGTGGATCGCCGCGCCGATCCGTGCGTGCTCGCCGTCCCGGAGCAGCGCGGCGCGCTCGGCCCAGGCGTCCGCCGTGCCGTCGGAGAAGCGCAGCTGGTGGCGGTTGGGCGGCTCGCCGAAGCCGGAGGAGAGGTAGGCGGTGTCCAGCAGCGTGATCCGGATGCCCGCCTCGCCGGCCGCCGCGATCAGGGCCCGGCCCATGGCGTTGGGGTCGGCGTAGCGGGTGCCGCCGGGCGCGTGGTGCAGGTAGTGGAACTCGCCCACGGCGGTGACGCCGGCCAGGGCCATCTCGGCGTACACCGCGCGGGCCAGGGCGAAGTAGCTGTCGGGGGTGAGGTTGTGCGAGACCTCGTACATCACCTCGCGCCACGTCCAGAAGGTGCCGGAGCCGACCTGGACCGTGCCGCGCAGGGCCCGGTGGAAGGCATGGCTGTGGGCGTTGGCCAGGCCCGGGAGGGTGAGGCCGCGCAGGACGACCGCGCCCGGCGGCGGGCCGGCGACACCGGTCGTCACCGCCGCGATGCGCCCGTCCACCACGTCCAGGGCGACGCCCGGCTGGACGCCCGGTCCGGCACCGGGCCCGGCGTTCGTGCCCGGTCCGGCGTTCGTGCCGAGCCAGGCGTGTTCGGCCCAGTACGTCAGCCGCATGCCAGGCCCTCCAGGACGTCGGCCAGCGCGTGGACGCCCGCCACGCAGTCGTCCTCGGCGGCGAACTCGGCCGGGGAGTGCGAGACGCCCGTCGGGTTGCGGACGAAGAGCATGGCCGTGGGGACGGAGGCGGAGAGGATGCCCGCGTCGTGTCCGGCGCCGGTGCCCAGGACCGGCACGCCACCGCCCAGGATCTTGCCGAGCTCGTCACGGAGGGCGTGTTCGAACTCCACGACCGGGGTGAAGGACTCCCGTACGACGGTGAGGTCGACGCCGTCCCGCTCGGCGCGCTCCCGGGCGGCCGTCTCGATGGCGGCGGTCACCGCGTCCAGGGTGGCCTGGTCGGCGGCGCGGGAGTCCAGCCAGCCCCGTACCAGCGAGGGGATGGCGTTGACGCCGTTGGGCTCGACGGACACCTTGCCGAAGGTGGCCACCGCGCCCGCCAGTTCCGCCTCCCGGCGGGCGGTCAGGACCGTCTCGGCGTACGTCAGCATCGGGTCGCGCCGGTCCACCAGGCGGGTGGTGCCGGCGTGGTTGGCCTCGCCGTGGAAGTCGTACCGCCAGCGGCCGTGCGGCCAGATGGCGGAGGCGATGCCGACCGCGTCGCCGGTCAGGTCCAGCGCCCGGCCCTGCTCCACGTGGAGTTCCACGAAGGCGCCGATGCGGGCGAGCCGCTCGGGGTCGGGGCCGATGGCGTCCGGGTCGTACCCGGCCGCCTCCATGGCCCGCGGCAGGGTGATCCCGTCGCCGTCGCGCAGCTCGTGGGCGTCCCGCTTGGTGAGCCGGCCGGCGGTGAGGCGGGAGCCGACGCAGGCCAGGCCGAACCGGGCGCCCTCCTCGTCGCCGAAGTTGGTGACGGCGACCGGGCGGCGCGGCTCCACGCCCCTGGCACGCAGTTCGTCCAGGGCCGCGAAGGAGGAGACCACCCCGAGCGGGCCGTCGAAGGCACCTCCGTCGGGGACGGAGTCCAGGTGGGAGCCGGTGACGACGGCGCCCTCGCCGAGCGGGTCGCCGAGCCAGGCCCACTGGTTGCCGTTGCGGTCCGTCTCGTAGCTGAGCCCGCGTGCCTCGGCCTGCTCCTGGAACCAGGTCCGGCAGTCGGCGTCGGCGCCGGTCCAGGCGTAGCGGCGGTAGCCGCCCGAGCCCGGGTGGCGGCCGATCGGCGCGAGCTGGGCCCACATCTCGTGGAAGGTCATGCCGGGTCACCTTCGCGCATCGGGACGCGGACGTCCTGGTCGTCGGCGACCCGCTCGGCGATGTCGTAGCCGGCGTCGACGTGCCGGATGACGCCCATGCCCGGGTCGTTGGTCAGGACGCGGCGGATCTTCTCGCCGCCCAGCTTGGTGCCGTCGGCGACGGTCACCTGGCCGGCGTGCAGGGAGCGGCCCATGCCGACGCCGCCGCCGTGGTGGATGGAGACCCAGGAGGCACCGGAGGCCACGTTCACCATGGCGTTGAGCAGCGGCCAGTCGGCGATGGCGTCGGAGCCGTCCAGCATGGCTTCGGTCTCGCGGTAGGGGGAGGCCACCGAGCCGCAGTCGAGGTGGTCACGGCCGATGGCGAGCGGGGCGGCCAGTTCACCGGAGGCGACCATGTCGTTGAAGCGCTCGCCGGCGCGGTCGCGCTCCCCGTACCCGAGCCAGCAGATGCGGGCGGGCAGGCCCTGGAAGTGGACGCGTTCCCCGGCCATCCTGATCCAGCGGGCCAGCGACTCGTTCTCGGGGAACAGGTCGAGCATCGCCCGGTCGGTCTTGTGGATGTCGGAGGCCTCGCCGGACAGGGCGGCCCACCGGAAGGGGCCCTTGCCCTCGCAGAACAGCGGGCGGATGTAGGCGGGCACGAAGCCGGGGAAGGCGAAGGCCCGGTCGTAGCCGGCCAGTTGCGCCTCACCCCGGATGGAGTTGCCGTAGTCGAAGACCTCGGCTCCGGCGTCCATGAAGCCGACCATGGCCTCGACGTGGCGGGCCATCGACTCGCGGGCGCGCCGGGTGAAGTCGGCGGGCTTCTCGGCGGCGTAGGTGGCCATGTCGTCGAAGTCGACACCGAGCGGCAGGTAGGAGAGCGGGTCGTGGGCGCTGGTCTGGTCGGTGACGATGTCGACGGGGGCGCCCTCGGCGAGCATGCGCGGCAGCAGCTCGGCGGCGTTGCCCAGCAGCCCGATGGAGAGCGGGCGGCGGGCGTCGCGGGCCTCGACGGCGAGCTGGAGGGCGTGTTCCAGCGAGTCCGCGCGCACGTCGAGGTACCGGTGCTCGATGCGGCGCTCGATGGCGCGCGGGTCGCAGTCGACGCAGATCGCGACGCCGTCGTTCATGGTGACGGCCAGGGGCTGGGCGCCGCCCATGCCGCCGAGGCCGGCGGTCAGGGTGATCGTCCCGGCCAGGGTGCCGCCGAACTTCTTCGCGGCGACGGCGGCGAAGGTCTCGTAGGTGCCCTGGAGGATGCCCTGGGTGCCGATGTAGATCCACGAGCCGGCCGTCATCTGGCCGTACATGGTCAGGCCCAGCGCCTCCAGGCGGCGGAACTCCTCCCAGTTGGCCCAGTCGCCGACCAGGTTGGAGTTGGCGATCAGGACGCGCGGCGCCCACTCGTGGGTCTGCATGACGCCCACCGGGCGGCCGGACTGGACCAGCATGGTCTCGTCCTGCTTGAGCGTGCGCAGGGTGCGGACCATGGCGTCGAAGGAGCGCCAGTCGCGGGCGGCCTTGCCGGTGCCGCCGTAGACGACCAGCTTGTCGGGGTGCTCGGCGACCTCGGGGTCGAGGTTGTTCTGCAGCATCCGCAGCGCGGCCTCCTGCTGCCACCCCAGGGCGCTGAGTTCCGTACCGCGCGGGGCCCGTACGGGGCGGGGTCCTGACATGGGGGTGCCTCCTCGGATACCGGCCGCGGAGTCCGCGTTGCCGGAGTCCGCGTTGCAGATTGAGTTATTCACATCTTGACTGGATGAATAGATGTAGTCAACGGCTGTGCGGCACCGCGCCGGGTGATTGGCTGGGGCACATGGCCCCAGACCGCCGCGCACCACGTGACCGAGCCGTACGGGCAGCAGTCGAGCACGGTCTGCTCACCGAGGACCGGCCCGTCGCCGCCCTCCTGGACATCGATGGCGTCCGCGCCTCCGCCGCCGCCCTGCGGGCCGCCTTCGCCGAGCTGACCGACGCGCCCGTGCTGCACGCCTTCGCCGTCAAGGCGTGCCCTCTCGTCCCGGTGCTGCGCCTGCTGTACGAGGAGGGGCTCGGCGCCGAGGTCGCCAGCCCCGGCGAGCTGGCCCTGGCCCGCGCGGCCGGGGTCACGGCGGACCGGATCGTGCTGGACTCCCCCGCCAAGACCCGGGCCGAGCTGCGCCGGGCGCTGGCCCTGGACATCGCCGTCAACGCCGACAACCCGCAGGAGCTGGCCCGGCTCGACGCCCTGGTACCCGTCTCCTCCACCGCCTCCCCCATCGGCCTGCGGGTCAACCCGCAAGTGGGCGGCGGTGCCATCGACGCCCTGTCCACCGCCACCGCCACCTCCAAGTTCGGTGTGGCCCTGCGGGACCCCGGTGCCCGCGACCGGGTCGTACGGGCCTTCCTGGAGCGCCCCTGGCTGACCCGGCTGCACACCCACACCGGCTCGCAGGGCGTACCGCTGCCGCTGATGGCCACCGCCGTCAGGGAGGTCCACGGCCTGGCCGAGGAGATCAACGCGGCGGCCGGCCGCCGTCAGGTCGACACCCTCGACATCGGTGGCGGACTGCCGGTGAACTTCGCCTCCGACGAGGAGACCCCGACGTACGCCGAGTACGCCCGCCTGCTGGCGGCCGAGGTGCCCGGGCTGTTCGACGGGAGCTATGCCCTGGTCACCGAGTTCGGCCGGTCGCTGCTGGCCAAGCACGGCACGGTGCTGGCCCGGGTCGAGTACACCAAGACCTCGGGCTCCCGGCCCATCGCCGTCACCCACGCCGGTGTCCAGGTGGCCACCCGCACCGTCTACGACCCCGCCTCGTGGCCGCTGCGCATCGCCGCGTACGACGGGCTGGGGCGGCCCAAGGCCGGTCCGGCCGTCGACCAGGACGTGGCGGGGCCCGCCTGCTTCGCCGGCGACCTGCTGGCCGTGGCGCGCCCCCTGCCGGCGCTCGAACCGGGTGACATCGTGGCCGCGCTGGACACCGGGGCGTACTACTTCGCGCACCACTACGCGTACAACTCGCTCACCCGGCCGGGCGTGTACGGCTTCACCGGCGGGCCGGGCGGTCCGGTGCGGTTCGCGACCGTACGCCCGCCGCAGCGGGTCGAGGACATCGTCGCCGAGGCGGGCGGTTGTCACCCGGAGGCACTGCTCGACGGCTGACCGCGGCATCACCGCGCCCCCCACCGGGCAGTGACTCCCTGTCAGCCCCTCGTCCCACGCAACGGATCCCCGGGGGAGGTTCCCGTGACCACGTCCACCGAGCCCACGTCCCACGAGCCGGCCGGGCCCGGTCTCAAGCGGGCCATCGGGCCCAGGCTGCTGGTCCTCTTCGTCATCGGCGACATCCTGGGCACC
Source organism: Streptomyces sp. NPDC050856 (assembly GCF_040653855.1). Classification (NCBI taxonomy): domain Bacteria; kingdom Bacillati; phylum Actinomycetota; class Actinomycetes; order Kitasatosporales; family Streptomycetaceae; genus Streptomyces; species Streptomyces sp. NPDC050856. The sequence continues at coordinate 64,533 of NZ_JBFAGV010000010.1, forward strand.
GGCGTCTACGCGACCACCGGCAAGGTGGCGGGGAAGGTCGGCGGTGCGCTGTGGCTGCCGTTCGTGATCGGTTTCGCCGTCGCGCTGCTGACGGCGGCGTCGTACGTCGAACTGGTCGGGAAGTACCCGAGGGCGGCCGGCGCGGCCCTCTACACCCAGAAGGCGTTCAACGTCCCGTTCCTGACCTTCATCGTCGCCTTCATGGTGATGTGCTCGGGCCTGTCGTCGGCGAGCGCCGCGGCCCGCGCGTTCAGCGGTGACTACCTCGCCGAGTTCACCGACGCGGTGCCGCCCACGCTGATCGCGGTCCTGTTCCTCCTCGCCCTGGCGGCGCTCGCCCTGCGGGGCGTGTCGGAGTCCGTGAGGACCAACGTGGTCCTCACCCTGGTCGAGCTGACCGGCCTGCTGGTCATCCTGGTGATCGGCGCGTGGGCGGTGTTCGGCGGCGGCGGGGACGCCGGGCGGCTGGGCGAGTTCGAGGCGACCGGCGGCACCGCGTACGCCCTGCTCACCAGCGTCCTGGGCGCCACCGCGCTGGGCTTCTTCGCCTTCGTCGGGTTCGAGGACTCCGTCAACATGGCCGAGGAGACCCACGACCCGGTCCGCACCTTCCCCCGGGCCATCTTCACCGGCGTCGCGGTCACCGGCACCATCTACGTGCTGGTGGCGCTGGTGTCCTCGTTCCTGGTCGACCACCGCACCCTGGAGAGGTCCAGCGGCCCGCTGCTGGAGGTCGTCAAGGCTGGCGGGCTGGACTTCCCGCCCCGGCTGTTCGCGCTGATCGCCCTGTTCGCGGTCACCAACTCGGCGCTGATCAACATCATGATGGCCTCACGGCTCTGCTACGGCATGGCCAACGAGCGGATCCTGCCGCGCGCCATGGGCCGGGTCCTGCCCCGGCGCCGCACCCCGGTCGTGGGCATCGTGTTCGTGTCGCTGCTGGCGGTCGGGCTGGTGACCACCGGAGGGATCGAAGGGCTGGGCGACACCACGGCGTTCCTGCTGCTCTGCGTCTTCGCGGTGGTCAACATCGCCGTGCTGGTGCTGCGCCGCGACCGGGTGGAGCACGCCCATTTCCGTACGCCGACGGCGCTGCCGGTCCTGGGGGCGCTCACCGCCCTGCTCCTGGCCAGCCCGCTCGCCGACCGCGAGGCGGACGTCTACGTCCGGGCCGGGGTGCTACTGGTGATCGGCATCGGCCTGTGGGGGGTCAACAAGGCGGTGCTGCGGGCGCGGGGCGAGGGGTAGCCCACCGCGGGGGGCCGACCCTATCGGCCCCCGCGCATGTTCCGCCGGAAAATGCCAGAAGTCCCCCCGGGCGAGCGAACGTTGCGTAGTCTCGTCGTCACAGCAGCATCCTGCGCAACGGGGAACTGGGAGGGGAGCCCGCGTGCCCGGAATCGACGAGTGCCTGCGCGAAGCCATGGCCCTGCCGGGGGTACGCGGGGCGAGTCTTGTCGACTGGACCAGCGGCCTCGCCCTGGGTACGGCCGGCCAGTCGCCGGTCGGCGACCACGACACGACGGCGGCCGAGACGGCCGAGCTGGCGCGCGCGGCGGCCGAGTACGAGTCGTTCGCCCCCTCGGGCCCACCGGACCCCGGCCCCGCCGCCGGGCAGGGCCCGCCCGGCCCGTACCCGGGTGGCGGGGCGGCCCCGGGCGCCGGGCCGGACGGCGCGGGACCGCCCGTCGAGGACGTCATCGTCACCACCCGCTCCGGCTACCACGTCCTGCGCTTCGTGGAGACGACGTTCGACAGCAGCGTCTTCCTCCACCTGTGGCTGGACCGCTCCACCGGCAACCTGGCCCTGGCCCGGCTGCGGTCACGGGAGCTGGCGCAGCGGCTGGTGCTGGGATGACCGCCGGAACCGGCGCGGGCACCGGCACCGGGACGGGCTTCGACGCCGGTACCGGCCCAGGGGCGGGAACGCGGACGGGGACGCCGGCCGGAGCCCGCGCCCGCACCGGCGGCACCGGCGGCAGCGGCACCGGCGCCCCCACCGGCAGCGGCACGCACGCCGCCCGGCCCGCCATCTCACCGATGCTGCTGCGCCTGGCCGACGAGCGGGCGACCGGCGCGCTGCTGCGCGACCACGGCACGCTCTACCTCGTCGACGGCCGGGTCACCCACGCCGAGAGCCCGGTGGCCCCGGGGCTGGACGTCCTGCTGACCGCCGGGGGCCGGCTGGCGCGCCAGGGCTGGGAGCGGGCCGTCGACCGGGCCGGAGCCCGCCGCGAGGTCGGCCGGTTCCTGGTGGACAGCGGGCTGATGGGCGGCGGCGAGCTGGAGATCTGCCACCTGGGCGCCCTGTTCGACGCCGCGTTCTTCGCGCTGGCCCCCGCCGGTGGCCCCGCCCGCTTCCGGTACGGCGTCGGGCACTGGATCGGCCCGGTGCGCCCGGTGGCGGCGGCCACCGTGGCGGCGGAGACCCTGCGCCGCCGGGAACTGCTGGACAGCGTGTGGCCCTACCCTGCCGTCGACACCGCGCCCGTGGTGCGCCGCCCGGCCGCCCCGGGCCAGACGGTCACCGCCCGGCAGCGCGGCCTGCTGGCCCTGGCCGACGGCGTGCGGACCCCGGTGGAGCTGGCCCGGGCGCTGGGCCGCCCCGCCTTCCACACCCTGCTGGAAGTGCGCCGGCTGGCCGCCGCCGGGCTCGTCGGCACCCCGTCCGAGCCCGCGCCGCCCGCGCCGCCGCCGGTGCCTCCCTGGGTGGCGGACATCGGCGCCGACCCCGACATCGCCCTGCTCCGCCGGCTCCGTGACGCACTGGAGGCACACCTGTGACGACCTGTTCCCTCCTCCACCGGGCCCTGCCTTCGTCGTCATGAGGCGCGCCCTGCGACAGCGTGCCGAGAGGAGACAGCTGATGACGGCCGAAGCCGACGTGCTCGGCGAACTGCGACGACTGCGGGCCCGGCTGCCCCAGTTGACCGGGGCCCTCGCGGCCAGCGCGGACGGCCTGGTGCTGGCCAGGGACACGCCCGGCGACGGGGCGGAGGGCGTCGCGGCGCTCACCGCGGCCGCGCTGGGCGTGGCCCTGCGGCTCACCGAGGCCACCGGGCAGGGCGGCTTCCGCGAGCTGCTGATCCGCGGCGAGGACGGCTACGTCGCCACGTACGCCGCCGGCGGCTCCGCCGTCCTCACCCTGCTCGCCGATCCCCGTATCAACGTGGGCCGGCTCCACCTGGAGGCCCGGCGGTCCAGCGCGCGCATAGCCGAGCTGGTCGACGGCGCCCTCGACAAACCCCAACCCGAGAAGGAAGTGCGACCGCCATGGCCAACACCGAAGCCGCCCTCAAGGAAGCCACGACCGTGATCGACGGCGCCCTGGGTGCCGCGCTCGTCGACTACACCAGCGGCATGGCCCTGGGCACGATCGGCGGCGGCAAGGACCTGGACCTCCAGGTCGCCGCCGCGGGCAACACCGATGTCGTACGGGCCAAGGTGCGCACCATGGAGATGCTCGGCCTGCACGAGGAGATCGAGGACATCCTGATCACCCTGGGCTCGCAGTACCACCTGATCCGGCTGCTCAAGGGGCGCGGTGCCAACGGCCTCTTCCTGTACCTGGCGCTGGACAAGGACCGTGCCAACCTGGCGATGGCCCGCCACCAGTTGCGCAGGATCGAGGCCGAGCTGGAGGTCTGAGGCTCAGCGCCGGCGCCGTGCGCCGCCCGGCGCGGCGTCACCCGCCGCGATGCCCGTCGTCCGGTACGCCGTGCCGGACGCGCCGGCCGGGCCCCCGGTGATCCGGTCGGCGGGCACCCACCACAGGGTGTCCGCGTCGCGTTCCCGGCGGCCCAGCCACACCGCCTTCAGCCACAGCCCGGCCCCGGCGCCCGCCAGCAGCAGCCCGCCCGCCCCGGGCAGCGCGAACGACGAGCCGACGGCGGCGAGGAAGGCCGTCAGCAGCCGCCGGCGGCGGGCGCGCCGCCAGACCCGCAGCGTGACGGCCCGGTCCTGGAGGAAGTCGCCCCGCGCGGCCCTGGTGGCCGCCCCGGCCGGTCGCGTGTACCGCCCGCGCCGCGCCAGGGCCACCACGGCGGCGGTCACCAGGAACAGCGCCGCTCCGGCCGACAGTCCGATACGCCGCCCGGTGAGACCGGGCAGCAGTGCCCCGGTCCCGGCGGCGAGCAGCCCCAGCCACCACAGGGGCGCCGCCCCCGCCCGTACGATCACGGCCACCCGCGCCAGCGCCTGACCTCCGCGCGCCACGTCCCGCCTCCCTCGTCGTCACCGCGTGTGTGCGGCGGGAGACTAGCGCCCGTTCCTCAACATCCGATGAGAAGCCGGGGAGCCGCGCTCACTCCACGAACAGCCCGCGCGCCGCCGCCTGGGCGTCGAACTGCTCCAGCCGGGCCTGGGCGTCCGGCAGCCCGTCGCACATCGCCTCCAGCAGCACACGCCCCAGCAGCATCGGCGCGCAGGCCGTGTCGAAGACCAGGGCCGTGCCGACCGCCGCCGGGATGAGCACGTCGCTGTGCTTGGCCACCGGGGCGAACGCCGAGTCGGCGACCGTCACGACCGTCAGACCGGCCTCGCGCGCGTACGAGAGGGCCGCCACGACCTCGCGGGGGTGCCGGGGCAGCGCGAAGCAGAGCAGCACCGTGGCGCCCGCCCGCACGGCCGCGTCGATCCGGTCGGTGAGCATCGTGCCGCCCTCGTCCAGCAGCCGGACGTCCGGGTGGACCTTGGCGGCGAAGTAGGCGAAGCCGCGCGCCTGGGAGGACGCGGCCCGCAGCCCCAGCACCGGCAGCGGGCGGGAGGAGGCGAGCAGCCGTCCGGCCCGCTCCACCGGCGCGGGATCGGCGAGCAGCTCCGCCAGGTGCCGCAGGTTCTCGATCTCGGCGTGCACGGCCTGCTGGTACTCGTTGAACTCGGAGTCCCCGGCGGCCGGCCCGGCGGGCGCCACCTCGCGCAGGTGCCGGCGCAGCGCCGGATAGCCGTCGAATCCGAGGGCCACCGCGAAACGGGTCACCGACGGCTGGCTGACCCCGGCCAGCTCGGCCAGCTCGACACTGGACAGGAACGGCACATCGGCGGCACGGCGCACCATCGAGTGGGCGATCCGGCGCTGCGTGGGTGTCAGCCGGTGCCCCTCGAAGAGAGCCTGAAGCCGTGCGGCCGGGCTGTCGCTCATGCCGTCCCCCTTCGCCATTCAGCCATCACAATTGTGCATGACTATATGCAGGGCGGGTGATCGTCCGCGCCGCGGCCGACCAGCGCGGTGGCCCGGTCCCGCGCCCGCCGCCCCAGCGGCCGGGCCGAAGGGACGGCCGGGCGCCGGACGGCCCTCCGGGCGCCCGGAGGGCCGTCCGGCGCTCGAGGAGTTCGCGCGGGGACCGCCGCACCCCCGTTGCCGGGGGGCGGGACGACGGCGGTCCCCGCGGGGGACACGGGCCCGGGTCAGGGCCGGTCTCCGCGTCCGCGGCGTCCATGGAGGTCCGGGAGCCGCTCCGGAAGTCCTCGACGCCGACAACCACCAGCGTGCCGGACGCGTGTTAAGCGGGTGCTGCCGGTACATGACGTGCTCGTACCGATCGCGCGAAGCCGCGTGTCGCGGCTACTTGTCGCCGCGGGCCAGGAACGTCAGCAGGTCCTGACGGCTCACCACACCGGTCGGCTTGCCCTCGACCAGCACGATCGCCGCGTCCGCCGTGCCGCCGAGGACGGACATCAGGTCGGCGACCGGCTCACCGGAGCCGACCTGCGGCAGCGGCGGGCTCATGTGCTTCTCCAGCGGGTCGTCCAGCGAGGCCCGCTTGGTGAACAGGGCGTCCAGCAGTTCCCGTTCGACCACCGATCCGACGACCTCGGCGGCCATCACGTCGGGGTGGCCGGCGCCCGGCTTGACGATCGGCATCTGGGAGACGCCGTACTCGCGCAGGACCTCGATGGCCTGACCGACCGTCTCGTCCGGGTGCATGTGGACCAGGTGCGGGATACCACCCTCCTTGTCCTTGAGCACGTCGCCGACGCTCGCCGAGGGCCCGGCCTCCTCCAGGAAGCCGTAGTCGGCCATCCACTCGTCGTTGAAGATCTTCGACAGGTACCCCTTGCCGCTGTCGGGCAGCAGCACGACCACCACGTCGTCCGGGCCGAGCCCCTCGGCGACGCGCAGCGCCGCGACGACGGCCATGCCGCAGGAGCCGCCGACGAGGAGGCCCTCCTCCTTGGCGAGGCGGCGGGTCATCTGGAAGGAGTCCTTGTCGGACACCGCGACGATCTCGTCGGTCACGGTCCGGTCGTAGGCGGTCGGCCAGAAGTCCTCGCCCACGCCCTCGACCAGGTAGGGGCGCCCGGAGCCGCCGGAGTAGACGGAGCCCTCCGGGTCGGCGCCGACGACCCGGACCTTGCCGCCGCTGACCTCCTTCAGGTAGCGGCCGGTACCGGTGATGGTGCCGCCGGTGCCGACACCCGTGACGAAGTGGGTGATCCGCCCGTCGGTCTGCTCCCACAGCTCGGGACCGGTGGTCTCGTAGTGCGATCGGGGATTGTTCGGGTTGGAGTACTGGTCGGGCTTCCAGGCCCCCGGGGTCTCACGGACCAGGCGGTCGGAGACGTTGTAGTACGAGTCGGGGTGCTCCGGGTCGACCGCCGTGGGGCAGACGACGACCTCGGCGCCGTAGGCGCGCAGTACGTTGATCTTGTCCGTGGAAACCTTGTCCGGGCAGACGAAGATGCACTTGTAGCCCTTCTGCTGGGCCACGATGGCGAGTCCGACACCCGTGTTGCCGGACGTGGGCTCGACGATGGTGCCGCCGGGCTTGAGGGCGCCGCTCTCCTCGGCGGCCTCGATCATGCGCACGGCGATCCGGTCCTTGACCGAGCCGCCGGGATTGAAGTACTCGACCTTGGCGAGGACCGTCGCCTGGATGCCCGCGGTCACACTGTTGAGCTTCACCAGCGGGGTGTTGCCGACGAGGCTGATCATCGAATCGTGGAATTGCACCGTAGTTCTCCGGGATCTCCGTAGTGGTCAAGCCAGCGTATGCGTAGTCGTACACGGTTACGGGGCAGTTAGCTCTTGTACGGCTTGGAGGAGGTGGCTGCCCTTATGTCGAGGGCGAGGGTGGCACGGCGGATCGCGGCGGGCGCGGCGTACGGGGGCGGGGGCATCGGCCTGCTCGGGGCGGCGGCCTTCGGGGTGGTGCTGGCGGAGATGAGGCTGGCGAAGCGGTCGGTGGGCGGCGGGGTGGCGCCGCTGCCACCGTGCGCGGACGGGCTGTACGGCCGGGGCTACGAGGGTGCCGAGGCCGTCCGGCTCGCCCTCCTGGGCGACTCTACGGCGGCCGGGCAGGGGGTGCGGCGGGCGGGCCAGACACCGGGCGCGCTGCTGGCGTCGGGGCTGGCGGCGGTGGCCGAGCGCCCGGTCGAGCTGCACAACGTCGCCCTGCCGGGCGCCCGCTCCGACGACCTTGAGCGGCAGGTCAGCCTGCTGCTGGCGCACCCGGGGCGGGTCCCGGACGTGTGCGTGATCATGATCGGCGCGAACGACGTGACGCACCGGATGCCGCCGACCCAGTCGGTGCGCCATCTGGCGGAGGCGGTGCGCCGGCTCCGCACGGCGGGCACCGAGGTGGTGGTGGGCACCTGCCCCGACCTGGGCACCATCGAGCCGGTGTACCAGCCGCTGCGGTGGCTGGCCCGCCGGGTGTCACGCCAGCTCGCGGCGGCGCAGACGATCGTCGTGGTGGAGCAGGGCGGCCGTACGGTGTCGCTGGGCGACCTGCTGGGTCCCGAGTTCGCGGCGAACCCTCGCGAGATGTTCGGCGCGGACAACTACCACCCCTCGGCCGAGGGCTACGCCACGGCGGCGATGGCGGTGCTGCCCACGCTGTGCGCGGTGCTGGGCGTGTGGCCGGAGGCGGACCGCCCCGACGTGGACCGCCGCGAGGGCCTGCTCCCGGTCGCCCAGGCGGCCGCGGAGGCCGCCCAGGAGGCCGGTACGGAGGTGACCGGGGCGCGGGCGCCCTGGGCCCTGCTGAAGCACCGCCGTCGCCGTCGCCTCCCGGCGGTCACCGACCCCACGCCCCTGCCCTGAGCGGCGCCACGGGGCTCCCGCGGGGTCCCGGCCACGCCCGCGGGCCCCGCGCCGCGCGGGCGCCCGCCCGGCGCGCCCGCCCGTGGGCGGCACCGGCGGTTTCGGGGAGGGGCGGCGCGGGGGAGGGAACACCCGTCCCCGCCACCCCGGCACGGGGCGCCGGCGCCCGGGAACTGAGCGAGCGCTTAGAAATGCGGCCCGCATCACACGTCCGGGCCGATGACCTCGGCAGTACGTACGGGTAACTTCCCTCTCAGTCCTGCCCTCATCGCCCCATGGAGCCGTGATGCCCGAAGCCGTGATCGTCTCAGCCGCCCGCTCCCCCATCGGCCGGGCCTTCAAGGGCTCGCTGAAGGACCTGCGGCCGGACGACCTGACCGCCACGATCATCCAGGCCGCCCTCGCCAAGGTGCCCGAGCTCGACCCGCGTGACATCGACGACCTGATGCTCGGCTGCGGCCTGCCCGGCGGCGAGCAGGGGCACAATCTGGGCCGTGTCGTGGCCGTGCAGATGGGCATGGACCACCTGCCCGGCTGCACGATCACCCGCTACTGCTCCTCCTCGCTCCAGACCAGCCGTATGGCGATGCATGCCATCAAGGCCGGCGAGGGCGACGTCTTCATCTCCGCGGGCGTCGAGACGGTGTCCCGCAGCATCAAGGGGACGAGCGACGGGATGCCGGACACCCACAACCCGCTGTTCGCCGAGGCCGAGGCCCGGACCGCCGCCCGCGCCGAGCAGGAGGGCGCCGACTGGCACGACCCGCGTGAGGACGGGCTGCTCCCCGACCCGTACATCGCGATGGGCCAGACCGCCGAGAACCTGGCCCGTCTCAAGGGCGTCACCCGTCAGGACATGGACGAGTTCGGCGTACGGTCGCAGAACCTCGCCGAGCAGGCCATCAAGAACGGCTTCTGGGAGCGGGAGATCACCCCGGTCACCACGCCCGACGGAACCGTGGTCAGCAAGGACGACGGCCCTCGCGCGGGCGTGACCCTGGAGGGCGTGCAGGGGCTCAAGCCGGTCTTCCGGCCCGACGGACTGGTCACCGCCGGCAACTGCTGCCCGCTCAACGACGGCGCCGCCGCGCTGGTCATCATGAGTGACACCAAGGCGCGGGAGCTCGGCCTGACCCCGCTGGCGCGGATCGTCTCGACCGGCGTCTCGGGCCTGTCGCCCGAGATCATGGGGTACGGCCCGGTCGAGGCGTCCCGCCAGGCCCTCCGGCGCGCCGGGCTGACCATCGACGACATCGACCTGGTGGAGATCAACGAGGCGTTCGCCGCCCAGGTGATCCCGTCCTACCGGGACCTGGGCATCGACATCGACAAGCTGAACGTCAACGGTGGCGCCATCGCCGTCGGCCACCCCTTCGGCATGACCGGCGCCCGCATCACCGGCACGCTGATCAACGGCCTGCAGTTCCACGACAAGCAGTTCGGCCTGGAGACGATGTGCGTGGGCGGCGGCCAGGGCATGGCCATGGTCATCGAGCGGCTGAGCTGAACCCGGCGGGACCGGACCCGGCCTGGCCGGCCCTGGCCCCGGCTCGGCGGGCCGGCCCCGGCCGGCGCGCGGGCCGGGGTCGCCCGAGGCCGGCACCGGGCTCGCCCCGCCTCGCCGGCGGGCCGCTCCGCCTCGCGGCTGAGCCGGCACGCCCACCCGCGCCGGCGCCCGCCAACCCCTCCGCGTCCCAGCCGTGACCGAATCTCCCCCAGGATGTGACCTACGTCCCGGGGGAGATCCGTTTGTGCAGGTCAACCCAGTGACTGGAGAAAGCCCCGGGGCAAATTACCTGTCCATTTCGTGACGTAATGCACTGACACCGCGCGCGAGCCCACGACAAGCTGAGGTAGGAAGTCGGGGGATCGATTGAAACCAGGAGTAAGTCAGTGAGCGCCATGTCTCTCGCCCTGCTGCTGACCACGGCCACCGCCACGGCCGTGGGCGCCGCTGCCCTGCACGCCGTCCATGGGCTGCGCCGGCAGGTCACCGCCCTGCGCGCCGAGCTCGCCGCCGCGAACAGCGCCGCGAACGCCACCGGTCGCGAACCGGCCGTTCCGCACGCCCGCGCCGCCGAGGACATACGCGCGGCCGTGGCCGAGGCCCTCGCCGAGGAGCGGGAGCGCGAGCTGGCCGAGGCGCGGGCCTTCTGGGCCGCCCAGGAGGCGCGGGACGCCTCCGACGGGCCCGGGCCGCTGCTCGGCGGCCCGGCGGGCACCGGCGACTCCCCCTTCGCCCCGTTCTTCGTGCCGCGCCAGGCCGACCTCACGGGCCTGGAGGCGTTGGACCTCGACGCCGCCGCCGGCGACTTCGGCAAGGCCGACGACTACGCCGACTTCGCCGACTTCGCGGAGATCCTCGACGACCTCGCCGAGCTGCCCGACTTCCCCGACGGCACCGGGTGCGCCGAGTACGCCGAGGACTCGCCCGAGCTGGCCGCCGCGCGCCGCCGGCACCCCTCGCACCCGGACTTCGTGCCCGTCCAGACGCCCGTCGTCACCGACCACGAGCGCACGGTGGCCCGCCTGGAGGAGCTCGCCGAGTCCGGTACGGCGCTCACCGACGTACGCCCGGGCCCGCTGGGCACCCTCGACGTGTACGTGTTCGCCGACGGCACCACGCTGTGCATGACACCCGGCCACCGGGAGACCGCCGAGCGGCTCGTACAGGCGCTGCGCGGCGGCGAGACGCCGGTACTGCTGGGCGGCTCGGGGATCTCCGGCGCGTACGCCCTGACCTTCTCCTGCGGCGAGGACAGCGTCTACATCCTGGCCGACCGCGTCATAGCGTCGCTCTAGCCGCGGCCCGCCGCACCGCCCCCACGGCCTCCTCCAGCTCCGCGGCGGTGGCGGACGGGGCCGTCCGCAGGGCCTCCGCCAGATCGTTCCCGGCCACCTCGACCTGGTCGGCGACGGTGAAGACCCCGGCGTCCGGCATGGTCCGGGGCGGAGCGCCGGGCGCCTCGATCCGCTGGGCGCGCGCCGACAACTCCCTGGCCAGGGCCAGCCCCTCGGCCGCCGCGCCCCGCTGGAGCCGGCTCTGCGGGGCGGCCCGCAGCCGGTCGGCGAACCGCTCCACTGCGGCGGTCAGTTCACTCGTATCAAGCACGTGGCGACCCTATGTGCCCATACGGCACTGTTGCCAACGGGCGAGCGCTCAGGCACGGTGACGGGAAGGAGCACAACGCGCGAAGCGTCCGGAGGCGCCGATGTCCCAAGTCTTCTCCGAAGAGACCCATCGAAATCTGCTCTCCCGCATCCCTCACTGCACCGGTCGTGAAGTGTCCGACTGGCTCCGCGCCGTTGAGGAAGGGCCCTCCCTCGTCCGCTTCGAGGAGAAGGTGAGCTGGCTCCGGAGCGAACACAACCTCGCGTACGGGCACGCCAAGGCGATCATCCACGAGTACGACCTGAGGCGGGCCGCCCGCAAGCTGCTCTAGGAGGCCTCGGCCAACGGGGAAGGGCCCCGTCCGGCGGCTGCCGGACGAGGCCCTTCCTGGTGCGCGCCCACCTGTGTTCCAGGTGCTCACGGCGACGGGACGGCCGTCAGTCGTCGCCCTGCAGGATGGAGACCAGGCGCAGGAACTCCATGTAGATCCACACCAGCGTCATGGTGAGGCCGAAGGCCGCCAGCCACGACTCCTCGCGCGGCGCGCCGTACGTGACACCGTCCTCGACCTGCTTGAAGTCCAGGGCCAGGAAGCACGCGCCGAGGATGATGCCGATGACACCGAACATGATGCCGAGGCCACCGCTGCGGAAGCCCAGACCGTCACCGCCGCCGAACACGGCGAACAGCGCGTTGACCGCCATCAGCAGCACGAAGCCGATCGCGGCCGCCATCACGAAGCCGTAGAAGCGGCGGTTGACGCGGATCCAGCGCATCTTGTACGCGATGAGCACACCGGCGAAGACCGCCATCGTGCCGAGTACCGCCTGCGGGACCGCGCCCGCCGTGACGTACGTCGACACGGCGCTGGAGATCACGCCCAGGAAGACGCCCTCGAAGGCGGCGTACGCCAGGATCAGCGCGGGCGACGCCTTGCGCTTGAAGGACTGGACGATCGCGCAGACGAAGGCCACGAGGCCCGCGCCGATCGCGATGCCGTACGACTTGCCGAGGTTCGCCGGGTCGACCGGCAGCAGGAACCAGGCGAGGGTCGCGGTGACGAAGACCGTGCCGAGCGTGATGGCGGTGCGGGCCACCACGTCGTCGATGGTCATGGCCGCCGGACGGGCCTGCGCCGGGGCACCCAGCTGGGTGTCCTGCTGCGGGGCGTACGGGTTGGTGGCGTACGGGTTCGTCGCGTACGGGTTGGTTCCAGCGACGGGGCCCCCGGCCTGCGGCTGCTGCGCGTTGAAGCCCGCGTAGCCGTTGTCGCGGCTGAACCCCCGTCGCGAGAAGACCGGGTTGCTGCTCCTCATCTCACTCCTCCATGGCCGCCGTGCGCGGCCTTGAGACAAGAGTAATGGGCTAGCAAAAGAAACACCCTAGTGCCAGGGGAGGATCTTTCCCCCGGCGTGCGCCGGGGCGCACCCCCGGGGTGCGCGGCCCACCACGCGAGGGGAGCCGGGTGACACCGCCGGGGGCCGGGACGGGAGCCGACCGGACGGGAGCCGACCGGTCGGGGCCGGAGCCGCCGGGGACGGGCTTGGGACCGCTCCCGGAGGAGCGACGGCTGTGCCCGGAGCCGGACTCGAACCGGCACGGCCCGAAGGCCAGCGAGGTTTAAGCTCGCCGTGTCTGCATTCCACCATCCGGGCGTGGCACGCGGCTCCGCGTTGGCTCATGAGCCTATCCGGACGCGTCCCCCGAACAGCGGAACGATGGCGCGATCTTGTCTGATTTTATGGCCGCTTGAGGGTGTGTCAGCACCGGCGGCGGCCTCCCTGACGCACCCTCACGGGCACTGTCGACGGATCGGCATCACCCGGAGGAATGACGGAAAGTCGCCGTCCGCTCCCGGTGCGTGGCCTCCCGCGGACCACCTCCCGGCCGCTTCCGGCCCCTTCCCGGGTCCCTTCCCGACCGCTCGGCGACCGCTCGGCGAACCACCTGGCCGAGCTCCTCCCGGCCGTCTGCGCGCCCTCGCCGCGCCGGTCCGCGGGGCCATCTCCCGGCCGCCTCCCGGACCCGCCCCGCCGGCCGCCCCGGGCGTCCCCCTCCCGGACCGGCCCTCAGGGACTCCGTCATACCTCAGGAGGAGGTACGGGTCTCCCGGTCCGACTCCAGGCTGCCTCGGGAACGGGCATGCGGACGGACGACCGGCGGCCGGGCGGCGCAGACGATGGAGTGGTCCTCGAAAGTACGTCCGCGACAGGAGTCCCCCTCGTGACCACCACCCCCACCGCTCGCCGCGCCACCGCGGTGGCCGCCCGCGCCACGGATCTGTCCAAGGTCTACGGACACGGCGAGACCCAGGTGGTCGCCCTGGACCGGGTCTCCGTGGACTTCCGGCAGGGAGAGTTCACCGCGATCATGGGCCCGTCCGGTTCGGGCAAGTCCACGCTCATGCACTGCGTGGCCGGGCTGGACAGCTTCTCCAGCGGCTCGGTGCGCATCGGTGACACCGAGCTCGGCTCGCTCAAGGACAAGCAGCTGACCCAGCTCCGCCGCGACAAGATCGGCTTCATCTTCCAGGCGTTCAACCTGCTGCCGACCCTGACCGCGGCCGAGAACATCACGCTCCCCATGGACATCGCGGGCCGCAAGCCCGACAAGGAGTGGGTCCGCTCGGTCATCGACATGATCGGTCTGTCCGGGCGGCTCGGCCACCGGCCCGCGCAGCTCTCCGGCGGCCAGCAGCAGCGCGTGGCCGTGGCCCGCGCGCTGGCCTCCCGCCCCGAGATCATCTTCGGCGACGAGCCGACCGGAAACCTCGACTCGCGCTCGGGCGCCGAGGTGCTGGGCTTCCTGCGCAACTCCGTACGGGAGCTCGGGCAGACCGTCGTCATCGTCACCCACGACCCGACGGCCGCCTCCTACGCGGACCGGGTCATCTTCCTGGCGGACGGCCGGATCGTCGACGAGATGCTCAGCCCGACGGCGGACGGCGTGCTCGACCGGATGAAGGAGTTCGACGCCAAGGGCCGCACCAGCTGACGCCGTCCGGCGCCACGCCACCGGAACCCCGCCGAAACCACTTCACTCCAGGACACACACCTCATGTTCCGTACCGCCTTGCGCAATGTGCTCGCGCACAAGGCCAGGCTGCTGATGACCGTGCTCGCCGTCATGCTCGGCGTCGCCTTCGTCTCCGGCACCCTGGTCTTCACCGACACCCTCTCCCAGGCCTTCCGCAACCAGTCCGCCAAGGGCTACGACAAGGTCGCCGTCGCCATCACCTCCTACGGTCCCGCCAAGCCCGAGGCCGGTGAGGGCAAGCAGGACCCGGGCATACCGGCGGCCACCGTCGAGAAGATCCGGCGGATCGACGGTGTCGCGTCCGCCGCCGGCCGCGTCGAGGGCTTCGCCGGGGTCGCCGACCCGCACGGCAAGCTGATCGGCAACGGCTGGTCCAACAAGGGCTCCAACTTCGCCCCCGGCAAGGACGGCCAGGACACGCGCTACCGGTTCACCGACGGCTCGGGGCCGGCACGGCCGGGCGAGATCGCGCTCGACAGGGACACCGCCGCCAAGGGCGAGTACCAGGTCGGCGAGACCGTGCGGGTCGCGACGAACGGCCCGGTGAAGACGTACACCCTCTCGGGCGTGTTCACCACCGATGACGGGCAGGTCAGCGCGGGCGGCAGCCTGGTGCTGTTCGACACCTCCGTGGCCCAGAGGCTCTACCTGGAACCCGGCTTCTTCCAGAACGTCACCGTCACCGCCCTCCCCGGGGCCTCCGACGGGAAGATCCTCGACCGGATCGAGCCGCTGCTGCCCAAGGACGCCGAGGCCAAGACCGGCGCGGCCCTCGCCGCCGAGGAGGCCGACATGATCGAGCGGGAGCTGAGCGGCCTCAACCAGATGCTCCTCTACTTCGCGGGCATCGCGCTGTTCGTCGGTGTCTTCCTGATCTCCAACACCTTCACCATGCTGGTCGCCCAGCGCACCAAGGAACTGGCGCTGATGCGCGCGGTCGGCGCCTCCCGCCGGCAGATCACCCGCTCGGTGCTCAGCGAGGCCCTGGTGGTCGGCGCCCTCGCCTCCGCCGTCGGACTGGCCATCGGCATGGCCCTGGCGATCGGCCTGCGCTCGGGAATGAACGCCTTCGACCTGAAGATCCCGGACGGCCCGCTGGTCGTCTCGCCGACGGCGATCCTCTCGGGGCTGGGCGTCGGCGTCTTCGTCACCGTGCTCGCCGCCTACCTGCCGGCCCGCCGCGCCGCGAAGATCCCGCCGGTCGCCGCCATGAACAGCGTCCACGCGGCCCCCACCGGCAAGTCGCTGGTGGTCCGCAACTCCATCGGCGGCTCCCTCACCGCCCTCGGCGCGGGTCTGATCCTCTGGGGCGCCGCGATCGGCAAGGAGGGCAAGGAGATCATCGCGGGTGGCGCGTTCCTCGCGCTGATCGGCCTGATCGTCCTGATCCCGATGCTGGCCCGCCCGGTCATCGCGCTCATCCGGCCGCTGCTGGTCCGGGTCTTCGGGGTGGCCGGCAAGCTCGCCGGGCAGAACGCGGTGCGCAACCCGCGCCGCACCGGCGCCACCGCCTCCGCGCTCGCCATCGGCCTGACCCTGGTCACCGGCCTGTCCGTGATGGGCATCTCGGTCGGCCAGGCCCTGGACCGGACGACCACGGACAACGTCAGGGCCGACTACATGGTCCAGATGGCCGGCGAGGGCATGAACCTGGACCGGTCCGCGCTCGCCGCGGTGCGCCAGGCCAAGGGCGTGAGCGCCGCCTCGCCGAAGCAGTACTCGTACTTCGAGCTGGGCGGGGCCAGCCCGTCGGTCTCCGGGGTCGTCCCCGGAGACATCGAGCAGGTCATGCACATCAAGGTCACCGACGGCACGCTGGCCACCCTGGGTGAGGGCCGGATCGCGGTCGACCGGGAGATGGCCGCGAAGAAGGGCTGGAAGACCGGCGACACGCTGCCGGTGAAGTTCGAGGACGGCAAGTCCGGGAAGCTCGCCATCGGCGCCCTGTACGAGAAGAACGACCTGCTCGACGACGTCCTGGCCCCGCTCTCGGTGCTCCAGCCGCACGAGACCAAGCCGTACATGCCGCAGATCTTCGTGAAGATGCGGGGCGGTGAGAGCCCGGCCAACGAGCAGGCGCTGGTGGACGCCCTGGGTCAGAACCCGGCGATCAAGGTCATGGACAAGCAGGACATCCGTGACGAGTTCGGCGGAATGATCAACATGATGCTGAACATCATGTACGGCCTGCTGGCGATGGCGCTGATCATCGCGGTGCTGGGAGTGGTGAACACCCTCGCCATGTCGGTGTTCGAGCGGCAGCAGGAGATCGGCATGCTGCGGGCCATCGGCCTGGACCGCCGCCGGGTGAAGCGGATGGTGCGGCTGGAAGCGGTGGTCATCTCGGTCTTCGGCGCCCTGGTGGGCGTGGCCATGGGTACCTTCCTCGGCTGGGCCATCGGCCACACCCTGAAGGACTCCGTCCCCGGGTACGCGACGGTCGTCCCGTGGGACCGGGTCGGCGTCTTCCTGGTGCTGGCCGGACTGGTGGGCGTGCTGGCCTCGATGTGGCCGGCGCGCAGCGCGGCGAGGCTGAACATGCTGAACGCCATCAAGGCCGAGTAGCGAAGGCCCGCCGTACGGCGAAGGGCCGGGCCCTCCCCTCGGGGACGGCCCGGCCCTTTCGTGCCGCTGGGTACGGTCAGCCGCCCGCGCAGTAGCTCATCAGCTTCACGTGGTTGGCCTTGTACTGCTCGTAGAGGGCCGCGTTGTCGATCTTCAGCAGGGTCTCGTCGTTCTGCCGGAGGGCCTGCCAGGAGTAGTTGTGGCTGCCCGTCCAGACGATCCTCTTGCCGGCGACCCCGTCGTACGTGCCGTTGACCAGCAGGTACTTGGAGTGCAGACCGATGTTCCCGGTGCGCCCGGCGGGCGGGGCCTCCCAGCACTCCACGCGCTGGGTCAGCTTGCCGTAGAGGATGTCCTCGACGGTCCGGCCCATCGACGGCTTGCCCTCGCCGCCGCCGTTCGGGTCCGCGTCGGCGGCCAGGATGACGGAGCAGCCCGCCTTGGCCATGTCGGCCATCTTGGTGGCGATGTGGTCGCGGTAGAACAGGTTGGCCGCCATCCGCACCTCGGAGCCGGCCGCGCAGTCCACCTTGTCCAGGATCAGCTTGACCGTGTCGGTGGACGGGTCGGTCTTGTAGGTGGTGCCGGCCGACTCCTTGCGCGGGAAGAAGTACGCCTTGTACGCCGGGTCGGTCGCGCTGGTGGGCGTCTTGTAGTAGTGGGCCAGGCCGGGTCCGGCGGCGTGGGTCACGTGGTCGGCGAAGTAGGCCAGGTAGTTGTCGTAGAGGCCCTTGTCGACGATGGTCACCGCGTTGTTGAAGAGGCGCTCGCGCTGGAGGGTCGACAGGTTGGCCGAGGTCTGCACCACCACGTTGTCCGCTCCTCCGGTGCGGGAGAAGAGGAAGAACTTGTTGTGGTTGATCGCCGGGTCCGGTTCGGTGGCGGTGCCGAGGACACGGGTGCCCACACAGCCCCGGTCCTGCCCGCAGTCCAGGGCCCAGGACGGCTGGGTGCGGTCGGTGCCGAGCCCGGCGGCCAGGTTCTCGTACTCCCCGCCCTTGGTCACCGTCTCGGACGACTTGTGGTCGACGATCACCTTGACGGCCACGCCGCGCCCCTTGGCCGCGATGAGGGCCTGGCGCACCGGGTCGTCGGTGAAGGTGTACATGGAGACGCTGATCGAGCTGCCGGCGGGGGCGCCGTCGATCAGCGAGACGAGGTGGTCGCGGACCCGGTCCTGGTCGGCGACGGTGCTGGACGGGTCGTTGAACACGGTGCCGGTGGTCACGGTGGCGGCGGTGGCCGGGGCGGGGACGGCGAAGACGGACATGAGGGCGACGGCCAGGCCCAGGAACAGGGTTCTGCGGTGGCGGTGCACACCGGCCTCCGATGCGGGAGCGATAGCGGGAGCATGACAATTCGGGCAGTACGGCCGCGCGTGACGCGCGACGGCGGAACCGCCGGGGATCAGCTCCCCGGCGGCTCCGCCGAGCCGGGCCCGGAGGTGAACATAACAGCCCGTCAGCAGGTCAGCGCGCGCCGGTCTCCCGCCACTCACGGGTCCGCAGCGCCGTCCCCGAGGCACCGCTCGCCGGAGTCCGCACGGCGAGGACCTGGTTGACGCCGATCCTGTTGCGTTCGAAGGAGACCGCGGAAGCGGCCATGTACAACCGCCACACCCGGGCCCGGCCCGGGGAGGTCAGGCGCTTGGCCTCGGCCCAGTTGGCCTCCAGGTTGGCCACCCAGCGGCGCAGGGTGAGGGCGTAGTGCTCGCGGATGGCCTCGACGTCCCGCACCTCGAAGCCGGCCTCCTCCAGGGTGGCGACCGTGCGGCCGATCGGCGCCAGCTCGCCGTCGGGGAAGACGTAGCGGTCGATGAAGTCGTCCACCCGGTAGGCGTCCTCGTCCGGCTCGGGGCGCCGGGCGATCTGGTGATTGAGGAGCCGACCGCCGGGCTTGAGCAGGGCGTACAGGTCGTCCGCGTACTCCCGGTACCGCACCCGGCCGACGTGCTCGGCCATCCCGATGGACGAGATGGCGTCGTAGGGCCCGTCCCTGACGTCCCGGTAGTCCTGGACGCGGATCTCGATCCGGTCGGTCAGGCCCTCGTCGGCGATGCGCTTGCGGGCGTAGGCGGCCTGCTCGGTGCTGAGGGTGACGCCCACGACCCGGGCACCGTACTCACGGGCGGCGTGGATGGCCATGGAACCCCAGCCGCAGCCGACGTCCAGCAGCCGGTCGCCCTCCTTCAGCGCGAGCTTGCGGCAGATCAGGTCCAGTTTGTCGGCCTGGGCCTGTTCGAGGGTGCCGTCCTCGGTCCAGTAGGCGCACGAGTAGACCATCGAGGGCCCCAGGACCAGCTCGTAGAAGTCGTTGCCGACGTCGTAGTGGTGGCTGATCGCGTCCTTGTCACGCCGCTTGGTGTGCAGCGGGCCGGTACGGCGTCTGACCTCCTCGGCGGGCGCCGGGGGCGGCGGCCACGGCCCGGCGATCCTGACCAGTTCCCGGGCGGCGGCGCGCAGGGCCGGGTCGCGGAGCGGGTGCACGGCGTCCTTGGCGTCGCCGCCGCGTGCCCAGATGAAGGTGGCGAGCCGGTCGAGGGCCTCGTACAGGTCCCCCTCCACATCGAGCTCCCCGGCCACCCAGGCCCGGGCGAGGCCCAGCTCACCCGGCTTCCACAGCATCCGCCGCAGGGCCCGCCGGTGCCGCAGCACCAGCACCGGCGCGCCGGGCGGTCCGGCCTCACTGCCGTCCCAGGCGCGGATCCTGACCGGTAGCGGGACGCCCAGCAGATCCTCGGCGATCGTGGTGAGCCGCGACGCGGCGTCGGCCATGGTGCACACCTCCGTGAGGGTGAATCCCCAGAAATGTTCGACACCACGTAAACAGCGCCGACCACCCCTTGGAGTCCCGGAACTACGCAACGTCCCGGCAAAATCCCCGCCGGGCGCCCCCGGGAAACACCGAGGGGCCGCCCGCACCACGGATGGCGGGCGGCCCCTCGGCCGGGCGAACGGGGTGGGGCGTCAGGAGGCCTTGGCCTTCTCCGGGGCGGACGCGGCGGCCGCCGGGGCCGGCTTGGCCGCCTCGTAGAACTCCTCGCGCGGCGACTCGATCGCGCCGAGCGAGACGACCTCGCGCTTGAGGAACATCGCGAGCGTCCAGTCGGCGAAGACGCGGATCTTGCGGTTCCAGGTCGGCATCGCCATGCCGTGGTAGCCACGGTGCATGTACCAGGCGAGACGGCCCTTGAGCTTGATCTTCACCTTGCCCATGACGATCATCGCGACGCCCTTGTGCAGGCCGAGCCCGGCGACCGCACCCTTGTTGGCGTGGCTGTACTCCTTCTGCGGGAAGCCCCGCATACCGGAGATCACGTTGTCACCGAGGACCTTCGCCTGGCGCAGCGCGTGCTGGGCGTTCGGCGGGCACCAGGCGTTCTCGTTGCCGGCCTTGCGGGCGGCCAGGTCGGGGACCTGGGCGTTGTCGCCGGCGGCCCAGATGTAGTCGGTGCCCTGCACCTGGAGCGTGGCGGCGGTGTCGACGTGGCCGCGCGGGCCGAGCGGGAGGCCGAAGCGGGCCAGCACCGGGTTGGGCTTGACGCCGGCGGTCCACACGATGGTGTTCGAGTCGACCTCCAGGCCGTTCTTGAGCACCACGTGGCCGTCGACGCAGGAGTCCATCGACGTCGAGAGGTAGACCTCGACCCCGCGGCCCTCCAGGTGCTCCTTGCCGTACGTGCCGAGCTTCGGCCCGACCTCGGGAAGGATCTTGTCGGCGGCGTCGACCAGGATGAAGCGCATGTCCTCGCGCTTCACGTTCTTGTAGTACTTCGCGGCGTCGCGCGCCAGGTCCTCGACCTCGCCGATGGTCTCCGCGCCGGCGAAGCCGCCGCCCACGAAGACGAAGGTCAGCGCCTTGCGGCGGACCTCCTCGTCGGTCGTCGAGTCGGCCTTGTCGAGCTGCTCGAGGACGTGGTTGCGCAGGCCGATGGCCTCCTCGATGCCCTTCATGCCGATGCCCTGCTCGGCGAGGCCGGGGATCGGGAAGGTGCGGGAGACCGCGCCCATGGCGATGACCAGATAGTCGAAGGGCAGCTCGTAGGCCTCGCCGACCAGCGGCGCGACCGTGGCGACCTTGCGGTCCTGGTCGATGGTGGTGACCCGGCCGGTGAGTACCTCGGCCTTGGGCAGCACGCGTCGCAGCGGGACGACGACGTGCCGGGGCGAGATGCTGCCGGCGGCGGCTTCGGGGAGGAAGGGCTGGTACGTCATGTACGAGCGCGGGTCGACGACCGTGACGGTCGCCTCGCCGTAGCGCATCTTCTTCAGAATGCGACGAGCTGCGTACAGGCCTACGTACCCACCGCCTACTACGAGGATCCTGGGACGCTCCGTGGTGCTCATGCCATCGAGTATCCACCCCCGTCCGGGGGACTGCTCGTGCGCCCCTTCACAAGCATTCCGGACACCTCTGCTACACTCCGCCGCCCACGTGATCGAGGTCATGGCGCCACGAGGGAACCCGGGAAGGGTGCGGGACGTTGTTCACCCCTTGTGAACTGGGCGAGCGAGGTATTCGTCATCATGGACCACCCACCCCGTTCGCGCCGATGAAACATGGCTCAGGTTCCCGCTCCGACCTTCGAAAGGGCGCCGGGAGGGGTCGAGAAGGCGCCAAAGCCCCTCTACGGGCCTCGCCTGAAGCCTTTTCCTTGTGAAGAACTTCACGAACTTTCCGGCCGGGCGCGGACCGGAGAGGGATCAGGCGGTTCCGGCCACCCGGATCCGCGGTCGCGCGGCAGCGGGGAGAACCCGGTGCCCGGCGGCCCGGAGGCCCCGGACCGGCCATCGACGCGGGGCCGCCGCTCCACTCGTCGCGTGTGCCCGGCGGGCGCACTGCCGCGGCCCGTGGTGCCCCGCCAGGCACCGCCGCCGCCATACCGGCGGGCGGATCCGGACGCCCGCCGGTGTCGAGTGGGCGCCACCGACCAGCGGCGGCGGGTGCCGGCCCTCAGCGCGGGTCGGACACCAGGGACCAGGCGATCCCGTCGAGGATGTCGTGCTCGCTGACGACCACTTCCCGCGCCCCGATCCGGTCCATGATCTCCAGCAGGATCAGCGCTCCCGCGCCGATGACGTCGACCCGGCCGGGGTGCATCACCGGGATCGCGGACCGCTCGTCGTGGCCCGCGGTGAGCAACCGGCGGACGACGGAGGCGACCTGGTCGTAGGGGATGCGGGAGCGGTGGATCGCCGCGGAGTCGTACTCCGGCAGCCCCAGCGCGATCGCGGCGACCGTGGTCACCGAGCCGGCCAGGCCCACCAGCGTGCGGGCGTCGCGCAGCGGAACAGTCCGCTCGGCGAGGTCCAGCGCGGCGGTGATGTCCGCGCGGATCGCCTCGACCTCCCGCGGCGTGGGCGGGTCGTGGCGCACATGACGTTCGGTCAGCCGTACGCAGCCGATGTCGACGGACCGGGCGGCCCGTACGCGCGTGTCGCCGACCACGAACTCCGTGGAGCCGCCGCCGATGTCCACCACCAGGTACCGGTCGGTGCCGGTGAGTTCCCGGGTGGCCCCGGTGAAGGAGAACTCCGCCTCCTGGTCACCGGTGATCACCTCGGGCTCGACGCCCAGGATGTCCAGCACGCCCCGGACGAAGTCGTCGCGGTTCTCGGCGTCCCGCGAGGCGGAGGTGGCCACGAACCGGACCTTCTCGACGCCGTACTCCTCGATGACGGCGGCGTACTCGCGGCAGGCCGCGAACGTCCGCTCCAGCGCCTCGGGCGCCAGCCGTCCGGTCCGGTCCACGTCCTGGCCGAGCCGGACGATGGTCATCCGCCGGTCCAGGTCGGTCAGTTCGCCGCCGGCCGGGTCGGCGTCGGCGACCAGCAGGCGGATGGAGTTCGTACCGCAGTCGATGGCGGCGACCCGGGTCACTGTCCGTTCTCCCCGGGGGCGCGGGGCGACACGCACGGGCCCTTGGCCCACCACTGGGGCAGCATGGCGATCGCCTCGTCGCCCAGCGGGTTGACTCCCGGGCCGGCGACCAGCGAGTGCGCGACCAGGACGTGCAGGCACTTCACCCGGTCGGGCATGCCGCCGGCGCTGGGGAAGCCCGCCAGCACCTCGATGGCGTCGCGGCGCGCGATGTAGTCCTCGTGGGCGGCCCGGTAGGCGGCGGCCAGCTCGGGGTCGGTCTGGAGCCGCTCGGTCATCTCCTTCATGACGCCGTTCGCCTCCAGCGTCCCGATCGCGGAGTTCGCGCGCGGGCAGGTGAGGTAGTAGGTCGTCGGGAACGGTGTGCCGTCCGGGAGCCGGGGCGCGGTCTCGACCACGTCCGGGTTGCCGCACGGGCAGCGGTGCGCGATGGCGCGCAGGCCCCGCGGCGGGCGGCCGAGCTGTTCCTCGAAGGCCGCGATGTCGGCCTCGGTCGGCTCGGTGCGTTCGGTCTGCGGAGGGGGCGTGTCCATGCCTGCCTTGGTTCGGTCTTGGTGGGGCTATTTGTCCTGGCGGTCGGCGCTGTCCACGCCGTCCCACAGATTGGAGTACCACGGGCGGTCGGCCGCGCCCTGGTCGGTGCGGCGCCGTTCGACCGCGTCGGGGTCGATGACGGTGTAGCCGGTCTCCCCCGGGAGCACGTAGTGCAGGTGCTCCCGGGCCAGCCGCCTGACGTACGCGTCGTCCTGGAGCCTGGCCTTCTCGTCGCGCAACCGCTCCACCCGCTGGGCCGCCTCGGCGGCCAGCCGTTCCTGCTCGGCGATCTCGGCGCGCTGGGAGACGTACTGGCGCATGGGGTAGGCGAGCGCCACCACCAGCGAGCAGACCACCAGCGCGAGGAAGGCCGCGCGGCCGGTGAGCCGGGAGCGGCGGGCCTGGCGGCGGGTCTGGGAACGGTAGACGCGGGCGGCGGTCTGCTCACCGAGCAGCCGCAGCCTGGTCGCGGTGGAGAACCGGTCCCGGGCCATCGCTTGCCCCTCCCCTGTCACGTACGTACGACGTCCCCGGACACGGTACGGGACCGTGGCCGGGGACGTACGTCACCGAGGGGGTGTCAGTCCGCTCCGGTCAGCCTTCGAACCGGAAGCGCGGGAAGGCGCTGCGGCCGGCGTACACCGCGGCGTCGTCGAGGATCTCCTCGATGCGCAGCAGCTGGTTGTACTTGGCGACGCGCTCGGAGCGGGCCGGGGCGCCGGTCTTGATCTGGCCGCAGTTGGTGGCGACGGCCAGGTCGGCGATGGTGACGTCCTCGGTCTCGCCGGAGCGGTGGGACATCATGCACTTGAAGCCGTTGCGCTGGGCCATCTCGACGGCGTCCAGCGTCTCGGTCAGCGAACCGATCTGGTTGACCTTCACCAGCAGGGCGTTGGCGGCGCCCTCCTCGATGCCCCGGGCCAGGCGCTCGGGGTTGGTGACGAACAGGTCGTCACCGACGAGCTGGACCTTGGCACCGAGCTTCTCGGTGATGATCTTCCAGCCCTCCCAGTCGTCCTCGAACAGCGGGTCCTCGATGGAGACCAGCGGGTAGGAGGCGACGAGCTCCTCGTAGTACTCGGTCATCTCGGCGGCCGAGCGGGACTTGCCCTCGAACTCGTACGAGCCGTCCTTGTAGAACTCGGACGCGGCGACGTCGAGCGCCAGCGCGATGTCCTTGCCCGGAACGTAGCCGGCCTGCTTGACGGCCTCCAGGATGAGGTCGAGCGCGGCGCGGTTGGACTCCAGGTTCGGGGCGAAGCCGCCCTCGTCGCCCAGACCCGTGGACAGGCCCTTGTCCTTGAGGACCTTCTTCAGGGTGTGGTAGACCTCGGCGCCCCAGCGCAGGGCCTCGGAGAAGGACTCCGCGCCGATGGGGGCGATCATGAATTCCTGGATGTCCACGTTGGAGTCGGCGTGCGACCCACCGTTGAGGATGTTCATCATCGGCACCGGGAGCAGGTGCGCGTTGGGGCCGCCCAGGTAGCGGAAGAGCGGCAGGTCGGACGCCTCGGAGGCGGCGTGCGCGACGGCGAGGGAGACGCCGAGGATGGCGTTGGCGCCGAGCGACGACTTGTCCGGGGTGGCGTCCAGGTCGAACATCGCCTGGTCGATCAGCCGCTGCTCGGTGGCGTCGTAGCCGACGAGCTCCGGGCCGATCTGCTCGATGACGGCGAGGACGGCCTTCTCGACACCCTTGCCGAGGTAGCGGTTCTGGTCACCGTCGCGGAGCTCGAGGGCCTCGAACGCACCGGTGGACGCACCGGACGGGACGGCAGCACGGCCGGTGCTGCCGTCGTCGAGGCCGACCTCGACCTCGACCGTGGGATTGCCTCGGGAGTCCAGGATTTCCCGGGCTACGACGACGTCGATGGACGGCACGAGCATCTCCTTCTGGGATGTGACGCTGGGAGTGCAGGTCTCTTTGGCCTTGCGGCAAGAGCCTAACCGGCGCGGGGAGCGTGACCAGCCGACGCCCGCCCCCTGGGACGAAAAAGGACCCAGGAGCGAGCGATACGGGGCAAACAGCCGCAATGCCTGGCGGTAACCGTCGGGCCCGACAGCGGCGGCCCGGTGCGCTCCCGGGAGGCGGCCGCGGTGAGCGGGCGAGCCACAAGGCGGGCCGTGGGGCGGGCCACGGGCGGCCACGGGCAGGTCCCGGGTGCCGGCCGGCAGGCGCGCGGAGCGGGCCCGGCACGGGAAGGCCCCGGCCCGGCGCGTACGGGGGAAGAGCGCGCCGGGCCGGGGCCGGCCTGGTACCGGCGGGTCAGCTCAGGTGGAGCTGCTGGCCGGGGAAGATCAGGTCGGCGTTGTCGACGATGTCCTTGTTCAGCTCGAAGAGCTTCTTCCAGCCGCCCTCGACGTTCTTCGCCGTGGCGATCGTGCTGAGGGTGTCGCCGGCCTTGACCTTGTACTCGCCGTCGCCCTTCTTGACCGTCTGACCGGTCGGGGTGGTGACGGTCTGCTTCGACGCGGCCTTCGGCGCCTCGGTCTTCGGCGCCGTGCGCTGCTCGCTGCGCGTGGTGGGCTGCTCGGCCTTGCGCTCCTGCTGCGGGGCGCTCTGCTCCGCCGGGGCGCTCTGCTGGGTGGTGCCGGAGTCGGCGCTGCCGGAGTCGTACGAGGCGCCGGACAGGTTCACGCCGCAGTGCGGCCAGGCGCCCTTGCCCTGGCTCGCCAGGACCTTCTCGGCGACCTGGATCTGCTGCGACTTGGAGGCCTGGTCGGCGGTGGAGGCGTACGCGCTGCCGCCGTACGCGGCCCAGGTGGAGGCCGAGAACTGCAGACCGCCGTAGTAGCCGTTGCCGGTGTTGATGGACCAGTTGCCACCGGACTCGCACTGGGCGACCTGGTCCCACTCGGCGGCGGTCGCGGCCGAGGCGGACGTGGCGCCCATCAGCGGGGCGGCGACGGCGGCACCGGTGATACCGGCGAACGCGGCGAATCGGACAGCCTTGGACGGGCGACGGTGCTTGCCCTTGCTGGAAAGCAGCATGGAACTTCTCCTCACCGACGCCTACGAGGTGAGCTGTCGGGTTCGGGCGAGTGAGTTGGCCCGGCCGCGCGACTGGCGCGCGGCTTCACCCCAAGCCGGCTGACCATCTCTCAATGGCCGGACCGGCGCTTACCTTGGGTCCCCCGCTCCTGCCTACGGCGCATGACGCGACGACTGTTCCCGTCGACCGGCGGCAGGATTCGGCGTTCCGGTCGAGGGTGCCCGCGGTGGCGAGCGGTTACGACCGTAAACACAGACCTTGCCGAAGTTCAAAGAAGGACATCGGGGTCAATTCACCCGGACGCGCCCCCCACTGACGCACATTTGCGCAGGTGAGGGGCGGGCCGGTGCGAGCAGATGGCCGCACAGGATCAGTTGGGGCAAAGAGACTCATGTCTCACTTACATAGAAGCGGACATACACCTTCGAACTACCCCTGCTCGCCATCCAGATCGAGACTCTGGCCGGGCAGGATGAGGTCCGGATCGGCACCCAGGGCCTCGCGGTTGGCGTCGTAGAGCGCCGCCCAGCCACCCTCCAGCTGATGCGCGTGAGCGATGGCCCAGAGGGTGTCGCCGGCGCGCACGGTGTACTCGCCGGACGGGACGCCCTCGAGGTCACGTGCCGTTCCGTCACCTCGCGAGGCATGAGCCCCAGTTTCGCGCTCGGTGACCGAATTGCCGGTATCGCCCCCTATGGTGACCTCCCCGGCCGGGCCGGTGGCCCCGGTCTCGTCCTTGGCGGGCTCACCCCGGTGCTTGCCGCCGCCGGCACCGGACTCGCTGCCCGTGCCGCTGCCGGCGCCGGGCTGGGGGCCGGCTTCCGCGCCGGCCCCGGGAGCGGCCTCCCTGCCGGGCTCCGGCTGCCTGACCGGGTCGGTCGTCCCGGCGGGCGCCGAGGGGGCCGTCGTGTCGGACGGCGCGGAGGGCGAGGCCGGGGCGGTGGGCGCGGTCGTGCCGCTGGGCGACGCGGGCGCGGTGGGCGTCGCCGAACCGAGGGGGTCGGCGGGCGCCGCGGTGCCGGACGGGTCGGCGGAGGGGGTCCCGGACGGCTCGGCCTTCCCGGGGGCCGCCGGCTTGCCGGCGGACGCGCCGCCGGCCAGGCCCGCGATGGGGGCGCACGTCTCCCACGCCGATGAGCCCTTGGCGGCGTAGACCTTCTCGGCCACGGCTATCTGCTGCGCCCGGCTGGCGAGGTCGGCCCGCGGCGCGTACGCCGTGCCTCCGTACGCCTCCCAGGTCTCCTGCGAGAACTGCAGCCCGCCGTAGAAACCGTTGCCGAGGTCCGCGCTCCACATGCCGCCGGACTCGCACTCGGCCACCCGGTCCCACGTGGCGGAGTCGGCGGCGGACGCCGATCCCGCGCCGAGCAGCGGCAGGGCGATGGCGGAACCGGTCACCCCGGCCGCGACAACGATCGCGGGTGCTTGACGAGGTCGCCGGTGTCGGCCGTTTCCGGAACGCATGCGGTTGCCTTTCGCGTGACTGCTGAGACGACGGTGAACGTAGCGGCATTCGAACGCCAGTCACAAGTCGATGCAGAGCAGATTACGCGAACATCACAGAATTGACGGTCCGTCATTTTTTGACGGGTGTGAACTCCACCGGAAGCGTGCGCAATCCGCGCATGATGAGCCCGCCGCGCCACCGCAAATCGGCTGGATCGACCGCGAGCCGCAGGTCGGGCAACCGGGTCAGCAATGTCGCGAGCGCGGTCTGCCCCTCCAGCCGGGCGAGCGGCGCGCCCAGGCAGTAGTGGATGCCGTGCCCGTACCCCAGGTGCTGGTTGTCGCGCCGCGCCAGGTCCAGCGTGTCCGGGTCGGGGAACCGCTCCGGGTCGCGGTCCGCCGCCGCCAGGACGACCAGGACCGGGTCGCCGGCCGCGACGCGCTCGCCGCCGATGGTGAGCGGTTCGGTGGCGAACCGCCAGGTCGCGAGCTCGACCGGCCCGTCGTGGCGCAGCAGTTCCTCCACCCCGCTCTCCAGCAGCCCCCGCTCCCCGGCGGCCAGGGACGCCTGGAGCCTGGCCCGCTCACCGGGGTGGCCGAGGAGCGTGTGGACGCCGTTGCCGATGAGGTTCACGGTTGTCTCGAAACCGGCGAACAACAGGATGAAGGCCATGGCCGCGGCCTCGTTCTCGGTGAGGTGCTCACCGTGGTCACTTGCCCGGATCAGCCCCGAGATGAGGTCGTCGCCCGGGTCCTCCCTTTTACGGTGAATCAACTCGGCGAGGTAGCCCCGCATTCTCTTCACCGACCGGGCGACCCCGCCGCGCGGACCGCCCCCGTGCCGGATCATCATTCCGGCCCAGTCCCGGAAGTCGTCCTGGTCCTCGCGCGGCACCCCGAGCATGTCGCAAATGGCGTAAATGGGGAGCGGAAAGGCGAATTCATGGATCAGATCCGCCTCCCCTTTTGTTGCGAAGTTGTCGATGAGCCGGTCCGTCAGCTCCTGCACACGGGGCGCGAACGCGGCCACCCGGCGCGGCGTGAACGCCTTGGAGACGAGCCGGCGCAACCGGGTGTGGTCC
The DNA here is from genome assembly GCF_040653855.1 of Streptomyces sp. NPDC050856. Taxonomy (NCBI): domain Bacteria; kingdom Bacillati; phylum Actinomycetota; class Actinomycetes; order Kitasatosporales; family Streptomycetaceae; genus Streptomyces; species Streptomyces sp. NPDC050856. The sequence continues at coordinate 93,225 of NZ_JBFAGV010000010.1, forward strand.
GGCGGGTCGATGTTGAGCAGATGCGTCATCAGCTCGGCCTTGCGCTCCCCCGGAATGCCGGTCCGGCCCCTGGCGTGCGCGGGCTCGTCGTGGTGCGCCGGATTCTTCGACAGCCGCTGGTCGGCGAGCGCCTGCTTGGCGTCGGCGTACCGGGTCACCAGCCACGCCTCCACCCCGCTGGGCAACGTGGTCCGGTGGACGGGCGCGTGCTCGCGCAGCCAGGCGTAGGCGGGGTAGGGGTCGGTGGCGAACTCCCAGGTGAAGAGCTCGGGCGCGGCGGGCCGGCCGGCCGGCGCGACGGGGCAACCGGCGGGGGCGGCGACCGCGCCGGTCGCGGACGCCGGGGGCCGCGCGTCGTGCGGGGCGGGCGGCTGGCGCGGGGCCCGCGCGTCGGGAGAGGCAGGCACGTCGTGCGGGCCGGGCGGCTCGTGCGGGGCGGGCACGTCGTGCGGCGTGGGCCCGTGATGCGGGGCAGGCGGCTCGTAAGAGGCGGGCGCGTCGTGCGGGGTGGGCGGCTGGTGCAAGGCAGGCACGTCGTGCGGGGAGTCAGGTGCTGTCGGGTCGTCCGGGGCGTTCACGCCTCGACGGTATCCGGCCCGGCAGCCGGCCCCTCGGCCGCGCGGATCGCGTCGCGGTAGGCGCGGGCGGCCGCCCGCAGCGCGGCTTCCGGGTCGACCCCGGCGGCCTCCGCCCGTACCGCCAGGGCCAGCAGTTCGTAGCCGACCCCCTCTCCGGCGGGGAGCGGCACGTCGAGGCCGGCCCCGCGCACCCGGCTCGCCAGCTTCGCGGCGAGCGCCAGGCCGGGCTGGCCGAGCGGGACGCCGTCCGTCACCGACGAGCGCTGCTTCTCGATCGCCTTGGTCCGCGCCCAGTGCGCCTTGACGTCCTCGGGCGTCTCGGCGCTCTCGTCGCCGAAGACATGCGGGTGGCGGTGGATGAGCTTGTCGACGATCGTGCCCGCCACGTCGTCGACGGAGAACGGCTCCTCCTCGTGCTCCTGCGCGATCCGGGCGTGGAAGACCACTTGGAGCAGGACGTCCCCGAGCTCCTCGCGCAGTTCCTCCCGGTCACCGTCCTCGATCGCCTCGACCAGCTCGTACGCCTCTTCGATGCCGTACTTGGCCAGGCCCTTGTGGGTCTGGCGCGACGACCACGGGCACTCGCGCCGGATGCGGTCCATGACCTCGACCAGGTCCAGGAGCCGGGCGCCCGGCAGGTCGTACGAGCCGGGCAGCAGCTCCAGGTCGGGCATGGCCACGCTGCCCGACCCGGCCAGCCGGGCGAGCCCGTCGGTCAGGGCGCGGTCGCCCTCGCCGGACGTCAGGACCACGGCCGTGGCGCCTCCGGCGCAGACGTCGACCAGCTCATCGGCGCTGGGCGCGGTGACCTCCACGGCGACGCCCGCCTCACGCAGGTAGGGGAGCTGGGGGTTGCCGGCGTCGGCGCACAGCACCCGGTCGGCGTCGTGCAGCGCCCGCCACGCGGGCCAGGACAGCAGCCCGGGCGCGACGCGGTGGCTGGCGGTGAGCAGGACGATACGGCCGGGGGTGTCGTTCTTCACCCCTCGAACCTACCTCCCCGGATCAGGTGCCCGCCTGGGGGCCGGCGGCCTCCTTGGTGACCTGGCGGATCCACGGCGCGCTGTAGCGGCCGAGCTGGATCTGCGCGTTGTCCCAGGTGCCGTACCGGGGGTTCACATCGATCCGCAGCTCCTTGGAGGCGGCGGTGAAGACCTGGGTCAGCTTGCGCTGCCCCTCGGGGGTGTTGCCCGCGCCGAGCTTCGCGGCCAGCTTGTTCATCACGATGTTGCGGCGGATGACGCCGTCGATCTCCCCGGGCGCGACGCCCTGCTGCTGGAGCAGCATCGCGGCAAGCTGGTCCTCGCCGCCGCTCTGCCCGGCGGCGGTCTGCCGCATCCGCTGGATCTCCTTGCGGCTGACGGTGACGCCGTGGTCGGCGGCGACCCGGTCCACCACCCGGTCGAAGATCATCCCGTTGAGCTTCTCGCGGTTGAGGTCACCGGTCGCCTTGATCAGCTCGGCCCCCTGCGGGGACGCCTGCTGGGCACTGCGGACGTCCCGCACCTGCGCCTGGAGGGCGGTCACCTCGATGCGTTCCCCGCCGACCACGGCCGCGGCGCCGGGGTGGGCGTCGCTGCCGCAGGCGGTGAGGAGCGGCGCGGCGGCGAGCAGCGCGGCGGAGACGGAGAGCGCAGTGCGACGGCGGCGGTGCAAAGGAGCCTCCCGGCGTGGGTCGTGCGTCAGTGTGAACGACCTTGCGGTGATCGATGGTAGGCAGTCTCAGTGGCCTGGGCCACTACTTCCGCGTCACTGGTGCACGGTCGCGACTGTTTCGCCCAACGAGTCACGGGTGCGGGGGGTCTCGGGTCTGAGCATGATCGTCCGCGAGACGACGAAGGTGACCGGGATGGCCGCCACTGCCGCGAGCAGCGGGGCGTACCGGCTGGAGAAGCCCACCACGTCGACCAGCAGCCAGACCCCGCTCGTGGTGATCACGAAGTTCGCCGCGTTGGTGAGCGGGAACAGCAGGAACTTCCGCCAGGTGGGACGGGTGCGGTAGGTGAACCGGCAGTTCAGGAAGAAGGAGCCCGTCATGGCGAGCAGGAAGGCGACCACGTGGGCGGCCACGTAGGGCAGGCGCAGTGCCAGGAAGGAGAGGTAGAACCCGTAGTAGGTGGCGGTGTTCACCACTCCCACCAGGGCGAACCTGACGATCTGGCCGCGGACGGTCATCGGCGTACGAGCTCCCTGGGGGACGGTCCGGGACGGGCGGGGCACCGCCCTCGCCGGGGAGTGCGGGTGGGCGACCGCCTCGTCGTGGATGCGGCCCACATGTTCCCCGACGGTGCCCGGCATCACAGCAGGGTGACATATCCGCTGTGCCGGCGGCGTCGACCGGCGCGCGCCACGGGCGTCCGCGCGTTCGGCCGGGGCCACCCGGGCGGCCCCGGCCGCATGCTCGCCTCGCCCGCCGGGCCGCGCGTTCGGTCGCGCGCCACCAAGACTTCATCCGGGCAGCACCGTACCGTCGTCCGCCCGCCCGCCCGGGCGGCGTAGCTTGCCGCGCATGCCCTCTCTTCTGAGCAACCGGTTGGCGAAGCGGGTCCTTCGACCGGCCTTCGCCCTGGTCGAGCAGCGGCTGGAACGCGCGACCAGCGCGCTCCAGGCGGACCTCGACGCCCTGCACCACGAAGTGGCCGATCTGCGGCGGCGCAGCTACGGGCTCGGGCTGCTGCTCGACCAGGCGGGGCGCGAGGGGCACCGGATGCCCACCGCCACCCAGGTCGACGCGCTCGTCCGCGAAGTGCGCGCGGTCACCGGCGAGGACGGCGAGCGGGTCCGGCACGACATCACGGTCGCCTACCGCCACCTGGTGGCGCTGGAGGCGCTCGGGACGGGCGGCCTCGGCGGCTCCCTGTCCGATGTGTGCGGGCGGCTGGCGACGGTACCGCTGCTCGATCCGCCGGGCGGTGAGGTGCTGGAGATCGGGGCCGGGCAGGGGCTGTTCGCGGTGGCGCTGCGGCGGATGCTCCAGCGCGGCGGCGTCGAGGCGCGGCTGACGATCGTGGATCCGCTGGACGGCCCGCCGGCCCGCGCGGACGCGGTGCGGTCCAACCTGGCGCTGTGCGGCGGCGGTCCGGCGGCCGGTGCGCGGGTCGTACCGGGCGGGTTCGCCGATCCCGGGGTGCGCGAGCGGGTCGCCGACCGGGCCTACGGCGTGATCGTGGTGAACGGCGAGCACGACCTGGCGGCGGTACGGGAGCTGGCGGTGCCGGGCGCGGTGGTGGTCCTGGGCGACCAGCGGCGCACCACCGGGTTCACCGGGCTGGGGCGGGTCGCCGAGTCGGTGTACTGCCGGGTGGGCTGATCACAGCCCGCGCATCCGCTGCTGGCGGTCGAGCGCCCGGCGCAGCTCGGCGGCGAGCGGGTGGTAGGGGCCGTAGGCCAGTTCCGCGTCGTACAGCAGGCTCTGGAGCTGCTGGTAGGCCGCCGTGTGGTCCCCCAGCGCGAGCAGCAGGTGCCCGATGCGCTGCCGGATGTCGAAGGCCCGGCCAGGTTCGGTGCCGGCGGGCCGGGCGCTGTCGTAGTACGGCAGGACCGCGCGGTACTCGGCGAGCGCGGCGGCCGCCTCGCCCAACTGCTCCAGGCACAGCGCCGCCTCGTAGCGGAACTGGAGCGTCTGCGGGTCGCCCGGCCCGGCCTCGGCCGCCCGGTCGTCCGCGAGTCGGCGCAGCTCCGGCAGGGCGCGCCGGTACTGGCCGTCGTCCATCAGCGTCGTCGCGTACTGCTTGCGCAGGATCCGCACCACCGGCGAGTGCTCGCCGTGCTCGGCCGCGGCTGCCGGGAGGATGCCGCCGAGGATGTCCACGGCCTGGGTGATGCTGCCCTCGCCGAGCAGTCGCTTGACCTCGTCCACGGCCGCCGCCACATCGGGGCGGTCCGCGTCGGGGGTGGTGGCGGGGACCTGGGCGGGGGCGGGCGCGGCGGCCCGCTCGGGCCAGGGCGCGTACGGGCGCAGGAACGGGCGCGTCGGGTCCAGCGGCCCGGCCGGGGCACCGCGCGCGGGCAGCAGCGGGGCGAGCGCCTCGTACACCTCCTGCGCGCCGGAGGGCCGGTGCTGCGGGTCCTTGGCGAGCAGCCGCAGCACCAGGGCCTCCAGGGCCTCGGGTATCTCGGGGCGCAACTGGCGCACCGGCAGCGGCGGCTCGTACAGGTGGCGGTGCAGCACGCCGAGCGCGGTGGACCCGGCGAAGGGGACGTTGCCGCTGAGGAGCTCGTGCAGGAGCACGCCCAGGGCGTACAGGTCGGTGTACGGGCCGACGGCGCCGCCCATGGCCTGCTCGGGGGCCATGTAGGCGGGGCTGCCGATGGGCGAGCCGGTGTGGGTCAGGCGGGTGGTGTCGGTGTCGATGACGGAGGCGACGCCCAGGTCGAGGACGGTGACCGTGCCGTCGGGCTTCACCATCACGTTGCGCGGCTTGAGGTCGCGGTGGACGATCGGCACGGCGTGCACGGCGGCCAGCACCGCGCACAGCTGGGCGGCCACGCCGACGGCCCAGGGCCAGGGGTACGGGTCGTGCTCGGCGAGGTGGTCGGCGAGGTCGGCGCCCTCGACGTACTGCATCACCAGGTACAGGTCGTCGCCGTCGCTGCCGGCGTCGTGCACCGTGACCAGGCCGGGGTGGGTGACCTGGGCGGTGACCCGGCACTCGCGCACGAAACGGCGGCGCATCTCCTCGGCCGCGGTGGCGGCGGCCATCCGGTCGGGGCGCAGCAGTTTGACGGCCACGCGCCGGTCCAGGCGCCCGTCGTAGCCCGTCCAGACCTGGCCCATGCCGCCCTGGCCGATGACGGTGGACAGCTCGTAACGGTCGGCGATGACCCGTCCGTTCACCGGTCCTGGCCCTCCTGGCCCTTGTTGCGCAGCAGGTCGCTGAGCTCGTCCAGCTCGGCGCGCACCTGGTCGATCCGGGCGGGCTGGTCGATCCGGGCGGGCTGGTCGGCGGGGGCCTGGGGACGCGTGGCGGGCCGCGGGGTGGGCAGGGGCGGCTGTGCCGGCGGGGCCGGCTGTACCGGCGGGGACATCCGGACGGGCGGGGGCATCCGGACGGGCGGACGCGCCGGGGGCGGCGTGTGCGGCGCGAGCGGCGGGTAGCCGTACGCGGGCGGCCGGGGCGCCGCGGGGACGAAGGCGGCGGTGGCGGGGAGCGCGGCGAGCCGCTCGTAGTACCGCATCTCGGCGAACAGGTAGTACCCGGTCACGCCGAGGATGGTGCCGCCCATCCAGGACATCCCGATGATCGCGTTCCCGTCGGTCATCTCCTGCTTCGGGTCGTCCGGCACGGTCTCGCCGAAGAAGACGAGCAGGCCGATGTTGAGCACCAGGACGAGGCAGAACAGGGCCAGGTGCAGGGCGCGGCGGGTGACGATCGCGAGCCTCAGCATCGGCACCCAGGCCAGGAAACCGCAGCTCAGCACGGTCACCACCACGAGGATCACCCGCAGCGCGACCAACGTGCTGTCCGCGGGGCGCCCCGGCGGGGGTGGTGCGTAGCCGTGGCCGTGCATGACGGGGCTCCTGGGGGAAGGGCGGTGACGCGACGAGTCGGACGAGAGGACGAGCGTATACAGCGACTCCGACAACGGCTCACGGGTTGTACGCAACCGTTGCCGAAATGATCGGGCGCTGTCCGTCAGGCCTCCACACTGCCGTCCGTGAGCCCGTCGTACATGCCCCGCACCAGCCGCTCGCCCAGTCGGCCGGCGTGCCGGAGCGCCTCCTCGAACTCGGCCAGCGCCCGGAACCGTTCGCCGTACCGCCGCTGCTCGGCGAGCGGGAGGCGGGGCAGTTGGAGGCGGCGCACATCGAGCCGGGCGGCGGTCGAGGCGTAGCTGCTGGCCTGCCGGTTGTTGGCGGTGCCGCGCAGGAAGCCGGCCAGGAACCAGGGGTCGAGGGCCGCCGGATCGGGGCGCAGCAACTGGAGGTTGCGGCCGAGCGCGGCGCCGGCGGTGGCCTCGTCCACCACGCGGGCGATCGCCCCGCCGCCGAGCACCGGCACGACCACGTCCCCGGCCGCGACGAGGACGGGCTCCTCGTCGGTTGTCTCGGGCAGGCTTCCGGAGGGCGCCCGGCCGGTGAGGACGTCCTGCTCGGTGAGGACGGGGACACCGCCGCCGCCGTGGCCGGCGGGCCCCGCGCCCGCGCCGCCGGAGCGCAGTTCCAGGGCGCCGGTCCTGGCCAGTTCGCCGACGCCGACGCGGGGCAGGCGGGCGGGCCCGGCCGGTGCGGCGGGCGGGGCGGGGGGCGGGGGGGTGAGCTCACCGGTGCGGCGCAGTACGGCGGTCAGCCGGTCGCGCACCTCGGCCAGTTCGGCCGCGCCGCCGCCGCAGGCCGGGAGCGGCAGGTGGCGGGCCGGCGCCAGGTCCACGTCGTCGTCGAGGAGCTCGATCACCGGTACGGAGCGGCCGGCGCCCGGCTGTTCGGTGATGGTGCCGTGCTTGTCGAACGGCCGCCACGCCTCCAGTACGGCGGTGTGGACGGCCTGCCAGTCGAGCCTGTCCCGGCCGGCGACGGCGTACCGCGCGGTGTCGACCAGCAGCAGTTCGGGGGACGCGGCGGCGCCCGGGACGGGCTTGCGCAGCACCCACAGGTGGAGGGGGATGCCGTACGGGGGCGCGGCGCCGGCCGGGAGGGCGACGACGGCGCGCAGGGCGCCGCGGCGCAGCAGGTCGGCCCGGATGCGGCGGCCGGAGCGGCGGGAGGCGGCGGCGGGTGGCATCAGCAGGACGGCGGTGCCGCCCGGGCGCAGGCGGGCCAGGGCGTGCTGGACCCAGGCCAGTTCGGACTCGGTACGGGCCGGGAAGCCGTACTCCCAGCGCGGGTCGTAGGCGAGTTCGTCGTGGCCCCAGTTGCGTTCGTTGAAGGGCGGGTGGCAGAGCACCGCGTCGGCGGCGAGCTGCCCGAAGGCGTCGGCGCGCAGCGCGTCGCCCGCCCGCGCGCGGACGTCGGCGCCGGAGTGCAGGGCCAGCCGCAGGGCGGTGAGCGCGGCCAGGTCGGGGTCGGTGTCCTGGGCGTACAGCGCGGTGGGGTGCGCGACGGCGCGCAGCAGGGTGCCGGTGCCGGACGCGGGGTCGAGCACGGTCCCGGCGGGGCCGGCGAGCTCCGCCATGAGGGCGGCCGGCCCGGGCGGGGTGAGGGTGTACTGGCGCGGGTTCGCCTCCAGGTGGCGGCCGAGCAGGAACTCGAAGGCCTGCCGGGCGCCCGTCTCGGCGGCCAGGTCGCTCGCGGCCCGCAGCAGCGGGACGGAGGGGGCCAGGGCGCCCGGGGGCGGGGTCGGTACGGCGCGCGGCAGGCCGAAGCGGAGGGTCAGCACCTCTTCCAGGGCGGTGGGCAGCAACTCCGCCATCCGCTCGTCGGACACGGCCGTCAGCGTGACCCAGCCGGCGGGTCTGTCCCGTACGAGGAGGAGCCCGCAGCCCGCGTGGACCAGGGCGGTCACCGGGCCGGCCGGATGCCCGGCGATCTGCTGCCAGAGGCGCTCACGCAGCGGGACCTCGGCGAGTTTGCCCTGGGCCCGCAGCCACCGCTCGACGTCGGCGAGCGCGAACGAGGGGCTGGTCTCGGTGCCGCCGACCGGCTTGGGGAAGTCGGCGTGCCGGCGCCGCCAGTTGCTGACGGCGGCCCGTCCCACCCCGGCGAGCCGGGCGATTCCCGCCGCGGTCACCTCGTTCGCGTTCTCCGGCACGTGGCTGGCTCCCCTCGTCCGCCACCGCTGTGGCTGCTGTGGCCAGATCCTACCGGCGTTCGACCGGATCGCCCTCTTCACAGTGTGATCCAGGCCAAGGCCAGATACCGATGTTGACTCGGTTCACAAGCTCTGCTCTTATTGACCCGTCGCCACACGGGCTTGTCGCAGGGCCCGGGCCACGCTTCCCCGTCCCCGTGCCTTTTCGGAGTACACCCATGTCTGCCATCGCCCTTCACCGGTTCCAGCGCCCGGCACTGGCCGCCCTCTGCACCGCCGCCGTGCTCGGCCTGACGGCGTGCGGCCCCTTCGGCGGGGACGCGACCGAGACCGGTCCGTTCGCCGGCCTTTCGGGCGCGCAGATCGCCAACAAGGCGGTCAAGGCGACCAAGAGCGCCTCCTCCCTCACCTTCGACGCGGATCTCCAGATGCCGGAGGGCCGGGTGAAGGCCTTCATGGCCGTGGACACCAAGGGCCAGTGCGCGGGGACGCTCTCCGTCGGCTCCACCGGCACGGTCGAGCTGATCAGGACGGGCGGCGACGCGTACATGCGTTTCGACGAGGCGCTGCTGCGCGAGCAGAGCAAGGGCAGCTCCGCGGAGGAGACCTCGGCCGTCCTGAAGACCCTCAAGGGCCGCTGGACCAAGGCGGACGCGACCGATCCGGAGGCCAAGGAGGGCATGGAGATGTGCGACCTCGACCAGGTGCTGGGCGAACTCAGGACCGGCATCAACACCGCCAAGCGCGGCGAGGTGACCACCGTCGGCGGCAGGAAGGCGCTGACGCTCACCGAGAAGGACGGCGCCGCGACGTACAAGATCTATGTCGCCACGGAGGGCGAGCCCTACCTGCTGAAGGTCGAGCAGAAGGGCGGCAAGGAGCCCGGCACCATCTCCTTCAGCGCGTACAACAAGCCGGTACCGGCGAAGAAGCCGGCCGCCAAGGACATCGTCGACCTCGACAAGCTGGCGCAGCAGCGGTAGCCCGCCCGCGGGGCGCGCTCGAGGACGGGGCGCCGGAGCGGCGGGCCGCCACGGGGGTGCGGCCCGCCGCTCCGCCCGGCGCGGCGCGTCCGGGGCGCCCGGCGGCGGCACCGGCCGGAACCGTCCCCCGGCCGCCCGGGGGGACGCCTCAGTGGGCCGGTCGGCCGCCCGTCCCGCCGCTCAGCCGCCGCACTGCTCCAGCATCATCCGCTTGTCCGGGGCGGTCACCGGCAACTCGTACTTGAGGGCGACCTGGGCGAACCGCACGGCGTAGGCGCACCGGACGGCGCTGTTCGGCGGCAGCCACGACGCCGGCCCCGAGTCGCCCTTCGCCGAGTTGGTGCGGCCGTCGACCGGCAGCAGGTTGAGCGCGTCGTTCGCCAGCCGCTGCCGCTTGCGCTCCGGCCAGCGGGAGGACCCCATCTGCCAGCTGTACGACAGGGGCACCACATGGTCGATCTGCACGTCGGACGCGTCCTGCTTGCGCCAGGCGATGGTCTTGCCGGTGTACGGGTCGTGCAGTGTCATCGCCACGACCACGCAGTCGGAACCGGAACGGAACCGCAGGTCCCGGCCGTCGCGGCGCAGCAGGTCGTTGCGGGTGTCGCAGCCGTTGCGGGCCAGCGGTACGCCGTCGGCGGTGTCCATCCAGGCATGTCCGAACTCGTCCCGGTCGTAACCGGTCCTGGGGCCGCGCCCCTTGGTGGCGAGCCTGTTGATCAGGTTCCGGGCCGCCGATTCGTCCTGGCCGGAGTCCAGGGGCGCCAGACCCGGCTTCGTGCCGTCCGGGTTGGCCAGCGGGTCGACGGACCGGGCGTCGGACGTACCCGGCCCGGAGCCTGACGCCGGGTCACCGGAGCCGACGGTGTCGCAGCCGGCGACGAGGGACACGGCGGCGAGCAGTGCCGCGGCGGGCAGGGCGGTCCGTGGCGTACGCATGCCCGAATCGTAGGCCCGCCGCGCCGCCTTGCCGATGCCCAGGGTGTTTCCGCCGGACAGCAGTCCCGAGCCCAGCACCGCGCCCCGGACGTCACCGAGCGGTTCGGCCGGCCGGGCGGTGCCGTCCGTGCCCGGACCTGAAGCAGGGCCTCGCGGCTCCCCGCGCTCCCACCCCGCGCGCGGCCGGTCCAGGCAGTCGGCGCGCCCGGCCAGGCGCCCGCCCGTGCCCGGTGGACGACGTCGCGGTCGACGACGCGGTGGATGTCCCCACCCGGTGGATGTCCCTCACGTGTCCGGGCCCGGTGGCCCGACGGTGACGGGTCGCCTCGGGTCGGGAGCGGCGGGCGGGCGTCCGCGGCGCGGTGGCTGCGCGCGGCACGAGGCACACCCGGGTGCCATCGCGGACCCGGCCGAACAGCCGCTGGAGGGTGAACGGCCCCGGCGGAGCGACCAGGGAGCCCGCAGAACCCGGGGGCGGCCCCCGCCAGGAGGCCGCCCCGCACCGCGCCGGGCCCTACGAACCCAGGATCGTGGTCAGGAACTCCCCCGTCCACGCCAGCAGTTCCCGGCCCACCACCGGCTTGCCGCCGATCGTGCCGCTCGTCGGACGGGGGACCAGGATCTGGTGGGCCGGGGCCTTGATGACCGCGCGCGGGTGGAGGCGCTTGAGGCGCAGTTCCTGCGACTCGCGCAGCTCCACCGGCGCGAAGCGGATGTTGGGGCCCTGGAGGACGATCTCGCCGACCCCGCACGCGCGGGCCAGCATCCTCAGGCCGGCCACCAGGAGCAGGTTCTCCACCGGCTCGGGCAGCTTGCCGTAGCGGTCGGTGAGCTCCTCGCGCACCGCCCTGATGTCCTCCTCCGAGTTGGCGGAGGCGATCGCCCGGTACGCCTGGAGGCGCAGCCGCTCACCCGGGGCGTAGTCGTGCGGGACGTGCGCGTCGACCGGGAGCTCGATCTTGACCTCCAGCGGCGGCTCCTCCTCCACCCCGCCCTCCAGGGAGGCCCGGTAGTCGGCGACCGCCTCACCCACCATGCGGACGTACAGGTCGAAGCCGACGCCCGCGATGTGGCCGGACTGTTCGCCGCCCAGCAGGTTGCCCGCGCCGCGGATCTCCAGGTCCTTCATGGCGACGTACATGCCGGCGCCCATCTCGGTGTGCTGGGCGATGGTGGCGAGCCGCTCGTGGGCGGTCTCGGTCAGCGGCTTCTCCGGCGGGTAGAGGAAGTACGCGTACCCCCGGTCACGGCCCCGGCCGACCCGGCCGCGCAACTGGTGGAGCTGGGACAGGCCGAAGTTGTCGCCGCGCTCCACGATCAGGGTGTTGGCGTTGGAGATGTCGATGCCCGACTCCACGATGGTCGTGGAGACCAGCACGTCGAACTTCTTCTCCCAGAAGTCGACCACGACCTGCTCCAGGGCCGCCTCGCCCATCTGTCCGTGGGCGATCTGGATCCGGGCCTCCGGGACGATGTCCCGCAGCCGGGCCGCGGCCCGGTCGATGGACTCCACCCGGTTGTGGATGTAGAAGACCTGGCCCTCGCGCAGCAGTTCGCGCCGGATGGCCGCGCCGATCTGCTTCTCCTCGTACGGGCCGACGAAGGTGAGGACCGGGTGGCGCTCCTCGGGGGGCGTGGTGATGGTGGACATCTCCCGGATGCCGGTCACGGCCATCTCCAGTGTCCGGGGGATGGGGGTGGCCGACATCGTCAGGACGTCGACGTTGGCGCGCAGCTTCTTGAGCTGCTCCTTGTGCTCGACGCCGAAGCGCTGCTCCTCGTCGACGATGACCAGGCCCAGGTCCTTGAACCTGGTCTCGGAGGAGAACAGGCGGTGGGTGCCGATCACGATGTCGACCGAGCCGTCCCGCAGCCCCTCCAGGGTGGCCTTCGACTCCGTCTCGGACTGGAAGCGGGACAGCGCCCGCACCACGACCGGGAACTGCGAGTACCGCTCGGAGAACGTGCCGAAGTGCTGCTGGACGAGCAGGGTGGTGGGGACCAGGACGGCGACCTGCTTGCCGTCCTGTACCGCCTTGAAGGCCGCCCGTACCGCGATCTCGGTCTTGCCGTAGCCCACGTCGCCACAGATGAGGCGGTCCATGGGGATCGACTTCTCCATGTCCTCCTTCACCTCGGCGATGGTGGACAGCTGATCGGGCGTCTCCACGTACGGGAAGGCGTCCTCCAGCTCGCGCTGCCAGGGCGTGTCCGGGCCGAAGGCGTGGCCGGGGGCGGCCATCCGGGCGCTGTACAGCTTGATCAGGTCGGCGGCGATCTCCTTGACCGCCTTCTTGGCGCGCGCCTTGGTCTTGGTCCAGTCCGCCCCGCCGAGCCGGTGCAGCGTCGGCGCCTCGCCGCCGACGTACTTGGTGACCTGCTCCAGTTGGTCGGTGGGGATGTACAGGCGGTCACCGGGCTGGCCGCGCTTGGCCGGGGCGTACTCGACCAGCAGGTACTCGCGGGTGGCGCCCTGTACGGTGCGCTGCACCATCTCGATGTAGCGGCCCACGCCGTGCTGCTCGTGGACGATGTAGTCGCCCGCCTCCAGGGTGAGCGGGTCGATCGTCTTGCGGCGCCGGGTGGGCATCCGCTGGCCGTCCTTGCCGGCCGCCTTCTGGCCCGACAGGTCGGTCTCGGTCAGCACGGCGAGCTTGAGGCCCGGATCGATGAAGCCGTGGTCGATCGAACCGCACGCCACGTGGACCACGGACGGGTCGATGTCCGTGAGGTCGGAGACCAGCCGGGCCGCGATGCCCTCGCCGCCCAGCACCTCCGCGGTGCGGGCCGCCGGGCCGTGCGCCTCGGTCACGTAGACCGCGCGCCAGCCGTCGGCCAGCCAGCCCTTGGTGTCGGCGAGCGCCCGGGCGGTGTCCCCCCGGTACGACTCCGGGGCGTGCATCCCGAGCGTGAGGGTGTCGTCGTCCAGGTCGGCGGCGTCCGCCCCGAACGGCGACACCGACCACCACATCATGCCCAGCTCGCGCGCCCGGTCCCGGACGTCAGCGATGCCCCACAGGGACGCCGCGCCGACGTCGATCGGCGCCTCGCCGCCGCCGGCCGTCGCCGCCCAGGACGCCTGGAGGAACTCCTGCGAGGTGGCCACGAGGTCGGCGGCGCGGGTGCGCACCCGCTCCGGGTCGCACACCACGGCCATGGCGCCGGCCGGCAGTACGTCGAGCAGCAGCTCCATCTCGTCCACCAGCACGGGCGCGAGGGACTCCATGCCCTCGACGGCGATGCCCTCCGCGATCCTGCCCAGCAGGTCGCCCAGCTCCGGGTGACGCTCGGCGAGGGCCGCCGCCCGCCGCCGTACGTCCTCGGTCAGCAGCAGTTCCCGGCACGGGGGTGCCCACAGGCCGTGCTCGGCGACCTCCAGGGACCGCTGGTCGGCGACCTTGAAGTACCGGATCTCCTCAACCTCGTCGCCCCAGAACTCGACCCGCAGCGGGTGCTCCTCGGTCGGCGGGAAGACATCCAGGATGCCGCCGCGCACCGCGAACTCGCCGCGCTTCTCCACCAGCTCCACGCGCGCGTAAGCGGCGGCGGCGAGGCCCGCCACGACGTCGTTCAGATCGACGCTCTGCCCGGACCGCAGACTGACCGGCTCCAGCTCCCCGAGGCCCTTGACCTGCGGCTGCAGTACGGAGCGGACGGGGGCGACGACCACCGACACCGGGCCGGTGGCCGGGTCGTCCGCCGAGGGGTGCGCGAGGCGCCGGAGCACCGCCAGGCGCCGGCCGACCGTGTCCGAGCGGGGTGAGAGGCGCTCGTGCGGCAGGGTCTCCCAGGAGGGGTACTCGGCGACGGAGTCCGGGTCCAGCAGGGTGCGCAGCGCCGCCGCCAGGTCCTCCGCCTCTCGCCCGGTCGCCGTCACCGCGAGTACCGGCCGCCCGGCGTCCCGGGCCAGCGCGGCCACCGCGAAGGGCCGCGCGGCCGGCGGGCCGACCAGGTCGACGTGGAGGCGGTGGCCGTCGGCGGCGGCCTTCACCGCCTCGGTGAGGGCGGGATCCTTGGCGACGGCGTCGAGCAGACCGTGCAGGCTCATGAAGGCTTCCATCCGGGGGGTGGGCAACGCGAACCGCCCGACACGTCGCACGGGCCGGGGGATTCCAGCGTACGCCCGCCCCGGCGGCCCCCGCGTCCGGAGGACGGCGCGGGGCGGCGGGTGACCGCGGGGCCGCCGGGGCCGGGAGGCTGCGGGCCGGGGCGCGGCGGGCGGGCCGGGGCGCGGCGGGCGGGCGGGCGGGCCGGGCGGGGAAACACGCCGGCCCGGGCGCGTACGAGTCGTACGGGCCCCGGCCGGGACCAGTCGGCCCGGCCCGCTGGGGAGCCGGGCGGAATGGCTCCGGGAGGTCGGCCCGGCGTCCGCGCCGCGGGGCGGTACCCGTCCGCCGTCCCGCGGCGCGGGCCGCCGTGACCTGCGTCTCATTCCGGCGAGCACCCGGCCGGTCCGGCGCCCCGCCGGGAAATGATGCCGGTTACAAGGATCGGAGCCTGCGTCCTGGCAGCCAGGGGGGAACGTGAGCGGTACCGCCGGACACTCGGGCGGCCCGGCGGACTCCGGCGCCGCCCGGGAGCCGCGGCGCCCCCCGGCCGTCACCGCGCCGCGCGGACGCGGCCCGGTCGCCGCCGCCCTGATGCTCGGCATGGGCCTCGTCGCGCTGGACAGCACCGTCGTCTCCACTGCCGTCCCGCAGATCGTCGGTGACCTGGGCGGGCTGTCCGTCTTCTCCTGGCTGTTCTCCGGCTACCTGCTCACCGTGACCGTCACCCTCCCGGTGTACGGCAAGCTCTCCGACACCTTCGGCCGCAAACCGGTCCTGATCACCGGCATCGTGCTCTTCCTCATCGGCTCCCTGCTGTGCGCCTCCGCCTGGAACATGGCGTCCCTGATCGCCTTCCGGATCCTCCAGGGGCTGGGCGGCGGCGCGCTCCAGGGCACGGTGCAGACGATCGCCGCCGACCTGTACCCGCTCGCGGAACGCCCCAGGATCCAGGCCCGGCTCTCCACCGTGTGGGCCACCTCGGCCGTCGCGGGACCGGCCATCGGCGGACTGCTCGCCGGGTACGCCGACTGGCGCTGGATCTTCCTGGTCAACCTGCCGGTCGGTGCCGTCGCCCTCTGGCTGGTCGCCCGCAATCTGGTGGAACCCACCCCCGCCCGCGCCCCGGAAGGCGCTCCGGCCCGTGCCCCGGCACGCGTCGACTGGCCGGGCGCCCTGGCCGTCTTCGCCACCGGCGCCCTGCTGCTCACCGCCCTCGTCCAGGGCGGCGTCGCCTGGCCCTGGCTGTCGGCCCCGTCGCTCGTCCTGCTGGGCGGCGCGGCGGTCCTGGCGGCGCTCACCGTGCTGATCGAGCGCCGGGCCGAGAACCCGGTCATCCCGGGCTGGGTCTGGCGCCGGCGCACCATCGCGGCGGTCAACCTCTCCCTCGGCGCGCTCGGCCTGCTCATGGTCGCCCCCACCGTGTTCTTGCCCACCTACGCCCAGTCGGTCCTCGGCCTGGGGCCCATCGCGGCGGGCTTCGTCCTCTCCGCGATGACGCTGTCCTGGCCGGTCAGCGCGGCGCTGTCCGACCGGGTCTACAACCGCGTCGGCTTCCGGCTCACGGCGGTCACCGGCATCGCGCTCGCCGTCCTGGTCCTGCTGGCCTTCCCCCTGCTGCCCTACCCCGGCGAAGCCTGGCAGCCGGCGCTGCTGATGCTGCTGCTCGGCGGGGCACTCGGCCTCTTCCAGCTCCCGCTGATCGTGGGGGTGCAGTCCACCGTGCCCTGGTCCGAGCGGGGCACGACCACCGCGTCCGTCCTCTTCTGCCGGCAGGTCGGCCAGAGCCTGGGCGCGGCGCTGTTCGGCGCGGTCGCCAACGCCACCCTGGGCGCCCGGCTGGGCGAGGGCGGGCTGGACGACATCGACTCGCTGACGCCGGCGGCGGTGGACGCGGCCGTGGAGTACGTCTTCCTCGGCGCGGCGGCGGCGGGCGTCCTGGCCCTGCTGGTCCTGCTCACCCTGGCGCCCCGCCGTTTCCCGGTCCTCCGCGAGGACCGGGACGCCCGGTAGCGCGGCCGGTCCGCGGGCGGCGGGAGCCGGCCGGGCCTCAGGCCTCGCGGCCGGTCAGGGTGGCCAGGCTCGCGCGGATGTGGGACATGTGGGCCCGGATCGCCTCCCGGGCCTCCTCGTGCTCGCGCAGCACCCGTTCCGTCTCCCGCTCCACCCGCTCCTCGCGCACCCGTGCCCTGGCCAGCAGATCGGCCGCGCGCGCCGCCGACTCCTCCTCACGGCGCCCGGCCTGCTCCCGCGCCTCGGCGTGCACCCGCTCGGCGTCCGCCAGCCGCTCCCGCGCGGCGCCCAGCAGCTCCGCGTGCCGCTCCTCCAGCCGCGCCGCCCGCTCGTCCAGTTCGCGCTCGGCCGCCTCCCACCGCGCCGCGTGGTCGGCCTCCAGTCCGGCGAGCAGTTCACCGGCCCGGCGCTCGGCGTCCCGCAGCGCGGACAGCCCCTCGCCGCGCAGCCCGTCCGCCTCGGCGCGCGCCGCCGACCGGATCTCCTCGGCCTCGGCCTGCGCCGCCCGTACCGTCCGGTCCGCCCGGTCCCGCGCCTCCGCCCGTACCTCGTCCGCCGTCTGCCGGGCCGCGTCCCGCACCCGCTGCCCGGCCTCCCGCGCGGCGTCGGCCACGCTCTGGGCGGCGGCCGTCGCCTCCGCCCGAAGCGCCTCGGCCTCCTCCTCCGCCAGCGCGAGGATCCGCTGGGCCCGGCCGCCCAGGGACTCGTACCGCTGCGGTGGCAGTGCCGCCGCCACCTCACGCAGCCGGGCGGCCTCCACGGCCAGCTCCTCGGCGCGGGCGGCCAGCCGCTCCGCCCGCTCCGCTGCCAGCTCCGTGTCGGCCGTGACCTCGGCGACGAAACGGTCGACCTGCTCCGTGCGGTAACCCCGGCCCCATACGACGGTGAATCCGTGCATACGCTCCAGGATGCACCAGCCGGGGTCAGCTCCGTGCCGAAGGAGTCAGAGCAGGCCGTCCCACATCTGTTCCAGCAACACCGACCACCAGCTCTCCGGCGACGACAGGGCGGCCGGGTCCAGCATCGCCAGCTGCGCCTGGAAGTCCACGGTCCAGCGGCCGGCCTGCTCGGGCGTCAGCCCGAACCGCAGCCGCCACATCCGGCCCAGCAGCGCCAGGCAGCGGGTGAACTCCGGCAGCCCGCTGTTGACGAACTGCGGCGCCACCGGCTGACCGCCCGGACCCGCCTCCACCGGTACGGCGACGATGTGGGCCGTCCCGTACTGCACGCACACCGCCCGCCCGAAGTCCGAGCCGACCACCAGGTAGGAGCCCGCGTCGGCGGCCGGCTGGACCTGCCGCTGAGCGGCCAGCTCGGCGAGCGTCGGCACCACCGGCTGGGCCGGCTGCGCCCAGAAGAACGGCCCGAAATCGGCCGGCAGCCCCGCCCACACCAGGGTGCGCGCCACCAGCTCCGGCACGCCCTGCCGGGACACCGCCCGCTGATCGAACCGGCAGATGCCCTGCGGCCCGAACGCGCCGGCCAGCTCCTGGGCGATGCCCTCCGGCGGAATGGGCGGCGCGGGCTGCACCGGCGGCAGCGGTGCCCGCACCGGCGCCGGGCGCGCCGGCCCGTCCGCGACCTGGTGCAGCTCACCCTGGTGGGCGAGGAGCTGCGCCATGCCCTGCTGGCGGCTGGCGTGGTCACGCCCGTACGGGGCGATCGAGGTGATCCGCGCCTGCGGCCAGATCTCCCGGATCATCCGGGCGCAGTAGCCACCGGGCAGCTCGCACGAGGCAAGCTCGGTGTGCAGCTCCAGCACCTGCTGCGGCGGCACGTTCATGGCCCGCAGCTCGTGCAGGATCTGCCACTCGGGGTGCGGCGTGCCGGGCGCCGAGCGGCGGATCAGCTGGGCCTCTGAGCCGTCGGGCGCGCGGTAGCGCAGCACGGCCTGGTAGCCGGGGCCGACGGTCGGCACACCGGTGGGCGGCTGCTGCGGATAGCCGTACGCGGGCGGCCGCGGGCCGGGCATCGGCGGACCGGCCGGAGCCGGCGCGGGGGCCGGCGGGGGCACGGGACGGCCAGGGCCGGGCTGCGCCAGCATCGTCTCTGCGTGGTGCGCCCCGGCGCCCGGAGCCCCGGGCATCCCCGGCGCACCGGGCGGCTGCGGCGCACCGGGCGGGCCGGGCGGCTGCGGCGCACCGGGACCAGCCGGACCACCGGGACCCGGCTGCGCCAGCATCGTCGCGGCATGGTGCACACCCCCACCCGGCGGCGGCGTCGCACCAGGGGGCGGCGGCGGACCCGGCGGGCCGGGCGGCTGCGGCGCACCGGGCGGGCCGGGCGGCTGCGGGCCTTCCGGGCCGCCCAGGTGCGGCACCAGCCGCGTCGGCACGTAGCCTCCGGCCGGCGTCCCGGGAACACCGGGGCCCGACGCGGGCGGGAGGGCTCCCGGGGCGCCGGGCACACCGGGCGGCGGCGGAGTCGCCGGACCGCCCGCCGGCCTGCCGGGGGCGGCATCCGGCGCGGGACCGGCCTCGCCCGTCGCCGGGCCCGTCGGCCCCTGCGGACCACCCGGTCCGGGCGGACCGTCCGGGTCCAGCGCGGGTGCGAGCGTGGTGCGCGGCAGTTGGCTGCCGCCCGACATCAGCGCGGTCGGCGCGTCCGCGCCCACCGCCGGCAGTGGGGTGTCCTCGTCGTCGGCCCCGGACAGCGGAGGTGCGAACACCGTCGCGGGCAGCGGCACGGACCCGTCGTCGCCGTCACCGCCGGGCGCGCCGGCACCGCTGCCGGCGCTGGGCCAGGCGGTACCGCCCCGCGACCCGCCGTCGGCGGGCACGGCCGGAGCGGACCACACGTCACCGCCCCCCGCCCCGGGCGCGGAGCCGCCCGTGCCCGGGCCGGGGCCCGGGATGCCGGAGCCGGAGGTGACGAAGGGGGCGGGGGTACCGGACGTGCCGGACGCACCCGAGTCACCGGACGCGCCGGAGGTAACGGAATCGCCGGAGCCACCGGACCTGCCCGAAGGCTCCGCCCCCGCGTCACCACCGGCGGCCGCCGGCTCGCCGCGCCCGGGAACGCCCAGCTTGTCCGCCGCGTTCTGGAGCCACTCCGGCGGGGTCAGGAGGAACGATGTCTGGTTGAGGTCGATCCGCTCCGGCTGGCCGGCGCTCCCCTCCCCCGGCGCCGCGCCCGGCGGCGACCCGTACTCCTCCTCGTACCGGCGGATCACCTCACCCACCGGCAGCCCCGGCCACAGCGTCGCCTCACCGCTGTCCCGGGCGATCACCAGCCGCTGGCGCCCGCCGTCCGACGTCGCGCCTCCCCCTGGGCCTCCGGCCTGGGAGGTGACCCCGTCGCGGTCCTCCGCCCACGCCACGAAACCCAGCTCGAACTCCCGTACCCGCACCTCGCGGTGCTGGTGGGCGGGCACATCGCCGTTGATCCACTCTTCCGCGCGCTCCTGCGCCTGCGCGAAGGTCACCATCGGACCGTCACCCCTCGTCCGAGACCGGGACGGCTCGCGCGAAGCCGCCGTCCACCATCAGGTTCGCCACCGTCTCCAGTTCCGGCGGGTTGCCCGCCAGCCGCTGGAGGAATTCGTCGAAGTCACCGCCGCACGGCAGCAGCAGCCGCTCGACCCGTTCCTGCACCGTCCATCCGTCCTGGTCGCGGGCGTCGTCGTACGGGCAGAACCACACCGAACCGACACCGTCGCCCCGCACCTTGACCGCCAGCAGGCCGCCCTGGACGAAGCCGACGCCCAGGTAGTCCTTCGTCAGGTGGTCCCGCAGGCACTTGTTCACATAGACCAGGTCATTGGCCGCCGCCTCGTCGCGCACCGTGAGGAACGGCTGGTCCACCAGCAGCCCCAGCTCCGCGTCCAGCGCCGTGCCCACCGGAGCGCAGCCGCCCGCCGCCTTGAGGAACGACCGGTAGGCACCCGGCAGCCGGTAGCCCAGGTCCTCCTCGACGCCCTGCACCTGCGCCTCGGACACCGACACCGAGCCCTTCGGCAGCCCGAAGTGCGCCGGCCGGGTCTCCTGCAACGGCCGCGTACCGCGCTTGCCCTGGTCCACGGCGGCCGTCGCCAGCCCGCCGTGGTGCCGCAGCAGCGCCTTCACCTCGACCGGCACCAGCTCCATCCGCCGCGTACCGGCCACGTGGTGCCAGGTCCAGCCGTGCGGCGTGGCCACCGCCGGGACGGTGTCCCACAGCTCGTGCCCCGACGCGGCGAGCGCGGCGTTCGCGGACACGTAGTCCGTCAGGCGCAGCTCGTCGACGCCGAAACCCTCCGGCGGCTCGGCGATCTCCGCCGCCGCGCGCGCGTACGGGGAGAAGTCCGGACGGCCGTTGCCGTCCACCCGTACCCCTCGGGGATGCCGGGCGGCACGGACCGGGTCCGGGAAGTGCACGACCTGCCCGGCGTAGGCCGCGTTCGGTGGCGCGGCGTTCGCCCGGCCCAGCGGGCCGGGAGGTGCCCCCAGCCCGAACCGACCTGTGCTCATGTTGGATGCCCCCTGCTGCTGCTGGCTGGTTCCGCACAGCCTAAGCGGTGGGGCGACAGGCGGAACCCGGCCGCCGTGGCGGTGACCCGCCGTCACTCCCGGGTGACCCACCGGCCATCACCCGTCACACGGATGCCACGATTCCGTGCCCCCGCTTCCCACCCGCGTCCCCCGTTTGGCAGGCTGTTTCCTCGCAACTCGGGGGATTGCAGAGGGGACGAAACGCACCATGCGCACAGCACGACCAGGCACGACCGCACCCGCCACGGGTGACCCACGTCTCAGCTGGAGCACCGACAGCGCCACCGGCGACCACGCCCCTTTACTGCGACACCGCCGCGACGGCATCCTGCCCACCGTGGGAGCGGCCCTCTCCGTACGCGGTGAGACCCTCACCTGCACCGCCGCCCGCGGCAATCAGGCACCCGTCCTGCACCCTCTCGTGCAGGACTTCCTCGACCGGCTCACCAGCGGCCAGCGCGAGCGCTTCACCGGGCGCTGCCCCGAAGCGATCCTGCTGTCCCGCCACCTCACCGCGACGGAGACCAACCGCTCCAAACGGGCCCAGCGCAAACCGCTCACCCAGGGCGAGGCCCGCCGCTCCCTCAAACACGCCAAGATCACCGCCCGCCGCATCCGCGAGGACGGCGACCCCCTGCACGGCAGCTACGCACCGCCCTGCCGCTCCTGCGCGGCGCTCCTCGCCCACTTCGGCGTACGCCCCGTCGACCCCACCGCCCAGAACGGCTGACCGCACGACGATGCCCGATCTCGACACCACCCGCTTCCCCGTCGCCGTCGACGCCGCCCTGCGGGAAGCGGGCTGGCAGCCCGGCCGCTGGGACATGAAGCAGGCCGAACTGTGGGCCGACACCCTGCGCGCCCACGTCTCCCCCGCCGGGCACCGGCACAGCGTCTTCCCCTCCGCCGTCGAGGCCTGGGCGGAATTCGGCGGTCTGGACATCACCGCACCGGGCCCCGGCCGCCAGATCGCCCCGGCCATGATCCGCTTCGACCCGCTCGCCGGGCTCCACCTCGCGCGCACCTTCGCCGACCTGGGCCGCTCGCTCGACACCGAGATCGCCCCGCTCGGCGAGGAGGCCGACAGCCAGTCCGTGCTGGCGATCGACACCGAGGGCCGCGTCTACGGACTGGACCACGGCGGCGACTGGTACCTCGGCCACCACATCGACACCGCGCTGACCACGCTCATCACCGGCACCCGGCCCACCCGCCTGGTCCATCCCTGAGGCTCCCGGCGGACGCGGCCCCGGCGGGTGCCCGCACACGGCACCGGCGCCGCCGTGCGCGGCACGGGGCGCGAGGCACGGGGCACGGGACGAAAAGGGGGGGCGGAGAGGGGAGGCCGTACGGCGGCACGGAAGCCGGGCGACGGGCCCGAGCCGGGCGGGCGGGCGGGGGCTACGCGGCCGGGGCCGGCAGCACCGCCGACACCCGGAACCCGCCCTCGTCCGTCGGCCCGGAGACGAACACGCCGCCGAGCGCCGTCACCCGCTCCCGCATCCCCACCAGGCCGTTGCCGCCGCTCGGCAGCCCGGCGTCGGCCACCGCGCCGTCCGAGGGGCCGTTCTCCACCTGCATCGCCACCTCGTCGCCCCGGTGCGCCAGCCGCACGACCACCCGCGCGCCCGCCGCGTGCTTGTGCACATTGGTCAGCGCCTCCTGCACCACCCGGTACGCGGTCTTCTCCACACCCGGGTCGTACTGCCGCACCTCACCGGTGACCCGCAGCTCCACCACCACGCCCGCCTGCCGGGACTGTTCGACCAGTTCCTCGAGCTGGTCCAGGCACGCCCCCTCCTCGGCCGCCGCCCGGGCCGCCGCGGCCGCCCGGACGTCCGCCGCCGACGGCGCGGTCCCGCCCCCGGACGCGGGCAGGGAGCCGGGCGCCACCGGCGCGGCGGCCGGCCTGCGCCCCGCCGCCCCGTCGTCGCCCGCACGCAAGACCCCCAGCATCTCCCGCAGTTCGGTCAGTGCCTGCCGCCCCATGTCCCCCACCAGCGCGGCATTGCGCGCCGCCTTGTGCGGATCCTTCAGCGCCACCGCCTGCAACGCCGCAGCGTGCACCACCATCAGGCTCACACGGTGCGCCACCACGTCGTGCATCTCCCGCGCGATCCGGGTCCGCTCCTCCGTGCGCGCCATCTGCGCCTGCTGCTCCGCCCGGTCCGCCAGCAGCGAGAGCTCCTGCTCCAGGCTGTCCGCCCGCTCCCGCAGGCTCTCCATCAGCCGCCGCCGCGCCCCTATGTACAACCCGAAGAACACGGGCGGCGCGTTCATCCCCAGCGACATGGACACCGCCAACAGCGGTACGTACCAGGGGCCGGGCGCCGGATCGAAGTCGGCCGACGCGATGTCCTGCCGCACCCGTACGAAGGTGATGATCAGGGTCGCGACCAGCGACATCCCCGCCAGCGCCGCGACGATCCGCCGGGGCACCTCGGACGCGGCCAGCGTGTAGAGCCCGACGACGGCCATCAGGTAGCCCATCTCGGCGGGTGTGACCGCGATCGACACCAGCACCACGGCGATCGGCCACCGCCGCCGCAGCACCAGCGCCGCCCCGGCCACCAGCCCGAACAGCACCCCCACCGGCACCGGCAACGCCGCGTTCTCCGCGAACCCGACGCCCTCGGCCGCGCACTCCAGCGCCGAGAGGACCGCCAGCACCACGTCCAGCACGGCTCCGCGCCGCCGCTCCCACCACCACCAGCCACGGGCGACCGTGCCCGCGGCGTCCTGGTGCGCCCCCGTTGTGGTCATGTCTTCCAGCCTACGGGCGCCCGCGACCCATTTTCCGGGGCTCCCTGACCACACGGTATGACTCTCCGCAACCGGAACACCCGGCCAACTCCGCGCCGGAACGGAGGATGCTCGCCGACCTGTCAGCGAAGTTCGGCGACGACGATTCGTACCGTCGCACCGAGGGGTGTCGGTACGGCATAGTAGGGGCTGCTCTCGTAACCGGCCGAGAAAATCGGTCATACAGGGCGATCTATCCCGGGTCGTCTAATGGCAGGACAAATGGTTTTGGTCCATTGAATGAGGGTTCGATTCCTTCCCCGGGAGCCCCGGTTCGGGTCCTGACCTCACAGGTCGGGACCCGCCCTCATTTCCTCGGCGAAACCCCCCGGTATCCTGCGGATGTCCATCACCCGAAGCCGAAGGGCATTCCCGTGAGCGCCAAACGCCCGGCAGCCGTCGTCGTCCTCGCAGCGGGTGAGGGCACCCGCATGAAGTCGAAGACCCCCAAGGTCCTGCACGAGATCTGCGGGCGGTCCCTCGTCGGACACGTCGTCTCCGCAGCACGCGAGCTGGACCCCGCGCACCTCTGTGTCGTCGTCGGGCATGCCCGTGAGCAGGTCACCGCGCACCTCGACGAGCACTACGCCGGTACCCGCACCGCCGTGCAGCACGAGCAGAACGGCACCGGGCACGCGGTGCGCATGGCGCTGGAGGAGCTGGGGGCGCAGGCCCTCGACGGCACCGTCGTCGTGGTCTGCGGCGACACTCCCCTGCTGTCCGGCGGGACGCTGGACGCGCTGGCGGCGACGCACGCCGCGGACGGCAACGCCGTCACCGTGCTGACCGCCGAGGTACCCGACTCGACCGGGTACGGGCGCATCGTGCGGGACGCCGGGACGGGGGCCGTCACGGCGATCGTGGAGCACAAGGACGCCACCGAGGAGCAGCGGGCCGTCCGGGAGATCAACTCCGGGGTGTTCGCGTTCGACGGGCGGCTGCTGGCCGACGCGCTGGGCAAGGTGCGCACGGACAACAGCCAGGGTGAGGAGTACCTCACGGACGTGCTGGGGATCCTGCGCGAGGCCGGGCACCGGGTGGGCGCGTCGGTGGCCGCCGACCACCGGGAGATCCTGGGCATCAACAACCGGGTGCAGCTTGCCGAGGCGCGCGCGCTGCTGAACCGGCGGCTGCTGGAGCGGGCGATGACGGCCGGCGTGACGGTCGTGGACCCGGCGTCGGTCCTGGTGGACGTGACGGTGACGTTCGAGCGGGACGCGGTGGTCCTGCCGGGGACGCAGCTCCTGGGGGCCACGCACATCGCGGAGGACGCCGTGGTGGGCCCGAACACGCGGCTGAAGGACACCTCGGTCGGCCGGGGCGCCCGGGTGGACAACACCGTGGCGGACGGCGCGGAGGTCGGCGAGGAGGCCTCGGTGGGCCCGTACGCGTACTTGCGCCCGGGTACCCGGCTGGGTGTGAAGGCGAAGGCCGGTACGTATGTGGAGATGAAGAACGCCACGATCGGCGAGGGCACCAAGGTGCCCCACCTGTCCTACGTGGGGGACGCGACGATCGGCGAGTACACCAACATCGGTGCGGCGAGCGTGTTCGTGAACTACGACGGCGAGGCCAAGCACCACACGACGATCGGGTCGCACTGCAAGACCGGCTCGGACAACATGTTTGTGGCTCCTGTCACGGTCGGGGACGGCGCGTACACCGCCGCCGGCTCCGTGATCACCAAGGACGTGCCGCCCGGTTCGCTGGCCGTGGCCCGTGGCCAGCAGCGGAATATCGAGGGCTGGGTGGCTCGCAAGCGGCCGGGCAGCGCCGCCGCGCAGGCGGCGCAGGCGGCGTCGGAGCGGGTGGCCGACGAAGGCTGACCGGAAACAGGTGCGTCGAACTCGGCGTACCGTGATACGTGCACACAAATTCGGCTGGTTCGCGCGGAAGTGGTTCGCGGCCAGGGAACACGTCTGAGGAGACAGTGCTGTGACCGGGATCAAGACGACCGGCGAGAAGAAGCTGATGCTCTTCTCCGGCCGCGCCCACCCCGAGCTGGCCGAGGAGGTCGCACATCAGCTGGGTGTCGGTCTCGTGCCCACCAAGGCCTTCGACTTCGCCAACGGCGAGATCTACGTCCGCTTCCAGGAGTCGGCGCGCGGCGCGGACTGCTTCCTGATGCAGAGCCACACGGCTCCCATCAACAAGTGGATCATGGAGCAGCTGATCATGATCGACGCTCTGAAGCGGGCTTCCGCGCGGAGCATCACCGTGATCATCCCGTCCTACGGTTACGCCCGTCAGGACAAGAAGCACCGCGGCCGTGAGCCGATCTCGGCCCGGCTCCTGGCGGACCTCCTGAAGTGCGCCGGCGCCGACCGGATCCTCACGGTGGACCTGCACACGGACCAGATCCAGGGCTTCTTCGACGGTCCGGTGGACCACCTGTCGGCGCTGCCGGTGCTGGCGGACTACGTGGGCGCCAAGGTCGACCGCAACAAGCTGACCGTGGTCTCGCCGGACGCCGGCCGGGTCCGGGTGGCCGACCGCTGGTGCGACCGGCTGGACGCGCCGCTGGCGATCGTGCACAAGCGCCGCGACAAGGACGTCGCCAACCAGGTGACGGTGCACGAGGTCGTCGGTGAGGTCAAGGGCCGGGTGTGTGTCCTGGTGGACGACATGATCGACACCGGTGGCACGATCTGCGCCGCGGCCGAGGCGCTGTTCGCCAACGGCGCGGAGGACGTCATCGTGACGGCGACGCACGGCATCCTGTCGGGTCCGGCGGCGGACCGCCTGAAGAACTCGAAGGTGAGCGAGTTCGTCCTGACGAACACGCTGCCGACGCCGGGCGAGCTGGAGCTGGACAAGATCACGGTGCTGTCGATGGCGCCGACGATCGCGCGCGCGGTGCGCGAGGTCTTCGAGGACGGTTCGGTGACCAGCCTCTTCGAGGAGCAGGGCTGAGCACGCCACTGGATCAACGGCCGAGGGCCGCCCCCGCTGTCGCGGGGGCGGCCCTCGGCCGTTGATCGGATTGGGCCGTTCCGGGGGTGCCGAGTAGACTGGCGCAGTTGCTCGGCGAGGGAGGCCGCACGTCAGGTGCGGCGGTCCGTTATCGACGCGCTCTTCGTAGCAGGCCAAGTCCAGTCGTGGCCGGGTGACCGTCCCAAGCTCCACCGGAGCGGGGGGCACCCCCCAGATTCGATTCACGTCTCTACTACGAGGAGTGCACATGTCCGAGGTGAAGCTCACCGCCGAGACCCGTACCGAGTTCGGCAAGGGCGCCGCGCGCCGCGTCCGCCGCGAGAACAAGGTCCCGGGTGTCGTCTACGGTCACGGCATCGACCCCCTGCACGTGACCCTGCCGGGCCACGAGCTGCTGCTGGCGCTGCGCACGTCCAACGTGCTGATCTCCCTGGAGCTCGAGGGCAAGACCCAGCTGGCGATCCCGAAGGCCGTGCAGCGTGACCCGCTGAAGGGCTTCCTGGAGCACGTCGACCTGCTCGTCGTGAACCGTGGCGAGAAGGTCAACGTCGAGATCCCGGTCAACGCCGAGGGCGAGCTGGCCCCGGGCGCCAACCTGCTGGAGCACGTGCTCAACGCGCTGCCGGTCGAGGCCGAGGCCACCCACATCCCCGAGTCCCTGACGGTCTCCATCGCGGGCCTGACCGCCGGTGACTCCGTCCTGGCGAAGGACATCTCCCTGCCGGAGGGTGTCTCCCTGGCCGTCGACGGTGACACCGTCGTCCTGCAGATCCTGTCGGCGCAGGCCGAGGAGCCGGCCGCCGGTGAGGGCGAGGGCACCGAGGGCGCCGAGGCCTGAGCCTCGGGTACCGCTCGACGGGGTGGCGGGCTGCGGCCCGCCACCCCGTTTTTCCTGTTCCGTGCGTGGCAGCGAGGAGACTGAACCGTATGACGACGGACGCCAGCGCCCCCTGGCTGATCGTGGGCCTGGGCAACCCGGGACCGGAGTACGCGGGCAACCGGCACAACGCCGGTTTCATGGTGGCCGACCTCCTCGCGGAGCGGATGGGAGCCACGTTCAAGCGCGCCCAGAAGGCGCAGGCGCAGGTGGTGGAGGGGCGGATCGGGCCGGCCGGGCCGGGCAGCCGTCGGGTGGTCCTGGTCAAGCCGATGTCGTACATGAACCTGTCGGGCGGGCCGGTCACGGCGCTGCGGGACTTCTACAAGGTGCCGACGGCGCACATCGTGGCGGTCCACGACGAGCTGGACATCGACTACGGCACGCTGCGGCTGAAGCTGGGCGGCGGGGACAACGGGCACAACGGGCTGAAGTCGATGACGAAGGCGATGGGCCCGGACTACCACCGGGTGCGGTTCGGGATCGGGCGTCCGCCGGGCCGGATGCAGGTCGCCGACTTCGTCCTGAAGGACTTCTCGTCGGCCGAGCGCAAGGAACTGGACTACCTGGTGGACCGGGCGGCGGACGCGGTGGAGTGCCTGGTGGCCGAGGGTCTTGAGCGGGCGCAGAGCGCGTACAACTCCTGACGCCGGGCAGGCGGCGATTGACCGGGAGCCGTCACATGGCTGAGGATCGCGCCCCATGAGCAAGAAGCGGACTTCCGCCCTCCCGTACGCCCGTGTCGCCGCCATGGGCCTGGTGGCCCTGCTGCTGGTCGTGGCGGGCGTCTGGGCGTCGTGGGGCACGGCGCAGCACGTCCTGCTGTCCCAGGGCCGCGAGCACGGCACCCTGACGGTCACCGGTTGCGCCACGGACGTGTGCACCGGCCGCTACGAGCCGGACGGCCCGGCCGGTCCCCGTACGGACATGACGATCGCGCACTCGGTGGCGGTCCAGAAGGGCGGGGTGTACCCGGTCGTGGTGAAGCCGGACACCAGGGAGCTGGTCCGGACGGGCTGGGCGGGCGGCCTGCACGCGTGGCTGCCGCTGGGCGGCGCGCTGCTGCTGGCGGCACTGGTGATCGGCGGCGGGATGCGGCTGACGCGGCCGGCGTGGGTGTCGGCGGCGGCCGGGGGCACGCTGCTGGTGGGGGCGTTCCTCGCTCTCTGAGGCCGGCTGCCGGGCGAGGGCGGGGCGGGCGCCGCGCCCGCCGGCCAGGGGGCGGACGCCGCGCCCGGCCGGGCGTCCGGTGGAGCGGAATAGGTCATTCACCCAATTGTTATCCGGGAGCATTGGGGCAACTGGTCGCTGTCGGTACGAACGTGACGCAATGTGGCTTGACGGGCCGTCGGGGCCGACAGGATGCTGAGCCGCCGCCCCCCACGGCCCCTCTTACTCACGTTGGACTGCCCATGCGCATGCGCCTTCTCACTTCCACCAGCGCGCTGGTGGCCGCCGCGGCCTGCTCGCTGCTGCTCGCCCCCGCCGCCCACGCCACCAAAGGCGACAACGGCACCGTAAAGATCCACGACGCCACCACCGGGGAAGAGCTCCGGAAGAACGAGCCGAAGGTGTGCGAGTTCTACCTCGTCGCCTTCAACTTCGACGCCGGGCAGAAGGTCAGCTGGCACATCGAGGCCTGGGCCAAGAACGACGTCGCCAAGGGCGAGACGGTCGAGTCCGGTTCGCTCTCCCTCAACGGCGAGGGCCACGGCCGTACCGAGGACATGACGCTGCCCAACGGGCAGTACAAGCTGTTCTGGAACTGGGAGGGCGAGAAGGGCAAGGCCAAGCACAAGGTCTTCAAGACCGACTGCGAGGACAAGCCGAAGCCCACCGAGCCCGGCAAGCCCACCGAGCCGGGCAAGCCGACCGAGCCCGGCAAGCCCACCGAGCCGGGCAAGCCCACGGAGCCGGGCAAGCCGACCGAGCCCGGTACGCCCACGGAGCCGGGTAAGCCCACCGAGCCGGGCGGGCAGCCCTCGGCCACGCCGAGCGGCCCGGGCGTGCCCGGTGAGCAGCCGTCCGGCACGCCGTCCGCCTCGGCCCCGGGCGGGGCCGGGGCCCCCTCGGCCGGTCCGTCGCAGGGTCCGGGCACCGGTGACCTCGCCGAGACCGGTTCGAGCACCCCGGTCGGCGTCCTGGCCGGCGCCGCGGCCGCGCTCCTCGCGGGCGGCGGTCTGCTGGTGGCCCGCCGTCGCAAGGCGCAGGCGCAGCAGGACTGACGCCGGCGCGCTCCACGGCGCGCACAAGTGAGGGGGCGGTGCCCGGTCCGGCCGGGCACCGCCCCCTTCGTCGTGCTCCGTGTCAGCCGGTGTTGCGCAGGCCGGCCGCCACGCCGTTGACCGTGAGCAGCAGTGCCCGGGCCAGCAACGGGTCGGGCTCCTCGCCGCGCTCGGCGGCGGACCGCTGACGGGCCAGCAGGGCGACCTGGAGGTAGGAGATCGGGTCCAGGTAGGCGTCCCGGATGGCGAAGGTCTTCTGGAGCACCGGGTTGGAGTCCAGCAGCTTCTCACCGCCCGTCACGCGCAGCACCTCCGCGACCGTCAGCGCGTGCTCCGCCTCGATGTCGTCGAAGACGTGCCGCAGGTCCTGCGGTACGAGGGTCTCGACGTAGTGGCGGGCGATGCGCAGGTCGGTCTTGGCGAGCGTCATCTCGACGTTGGAGATGAAGTTGCGGAAGAAGTGCCACTGCCCGTACATCTCGTCCAGTACGGCGTCCAGGCCGGCCTCGCGCAGTGCCTTGAGGCCGGAGCCGACCCCGTACCAGCCGGGCACGATCTGCCGCGACTGGGTCCAGCCGAAGACCCAGGGGATGGCCCGCAGCCCGTCCAGGCCCGCGCCGGAGTCGGGGCGGCGGGAGGGCCGGGAGCCCAGGTGGAGTTCGGCGAGCTGGTCGACGGGCGTGGAGGCGAAGAAGTACGCGGGCAGGTCCGGGTCCTCGACCAGCTTGCGGTACGCGCCGTGGGCGGCGTCGGAGACGGTGTCCATGGCCGCGTCCCAGCGGGCGAGGGCCTCGTCGGACTGGCGGGGCGCGGTGTGCAGCGCGGAGGCCTGGAGGGTGGCCGCGACGGTCAGCTCCAGGTTCTCCCGGGCCAGGGACGGGATGAGGTACTTGTCGGAGATGACCTCGCCCTGCTCGGTCACCTTGATCTCGCCCTCCAGGGTGCCCCAGGGCTGGGCGAGGATGGCGTCGTGCGAGGGGCCGCCACCGCGGCCGACGGTGCCGCCGCGGCCGTGGAACAGCCTCAGCCGGACCCCGTAGCGGTGGGCGACGTCCCGCAGCCTCCGCTGGGCGCGGTGGATTTCCCACTGGCTGGTGGTGATGCCGCCGAACTTGGACGAGTCGGAGTAGCCGAGCATGACCTCCTGGACGTCGCCGCGCAGGGAGACCAGGCGCCGGTAGGAGGGGTCGGCGAGCATCTCGTCGAGGATGACGTCGGCGGCGCGCAGCTCGTCGGTGGTCTCCAGCAGCGGAACGATGCCGATCTTCGCCCAGCCGGCGTGCAGGTCGATCAGCCCGGCCTCGCGGGCGAGGACGGCGGCGGCGAAGACGTCGTCGGCGCCCTGGCACATGGAGATGATGTAGGACTCGATGACCTCGGGCCCGAAGCGCTCGAAGGCTTCCTTGATGGTGTGGAAGACACCGAGGGTCTTCTGCCCGGCCGCGTCGAGCGGCGCGGGCGTGGGCGCGAGGGGCCGGCGCGAGCGCAGCTCCTTGGCGAGCAGCTTCTGCCGGTAGTCGCGGGGCATGTCCGCGTAGCGCCAGGACTCCTCGCCGAGCCGGTCGAAGAGCTGGCCGAGGGCGTGGTGGTGGGCGTCGGCGTGCTCGCGCACGTCCATGGTGGCGAGCTGGAGGCCGAACGCGGACAGCGTGCGGATGACGCGGTCCATGCGGCCGTCGGCGAACAGGGCGCCGCGGTGCGCGCGCAGCGAGGTCTGGATCAGGGTGAGGTCGGCGATGAGTTCGGCGGTGCCGAGGTAGTCGCGGCCTTCCTCGTGGGGGGTGCCCTTGGCGAGGCGCTCGCGGGTGTTGACGAGCTTCTGGCGGACGCAGGTGGCCTTGAGCCGGTAGGGCTCCTCGGCGTTGAGCCGCTTGTAGCGAGGGCTGATCTCGGGCAGCAGTTCGAGGTCCCGGTGGAGGGAGTCGAGCAGCTCCTGGGTGACGCCGGCGTAGCGGATGGAGTTCGACAGCAGGCCGCGCAGGTAGTCGATGACCTCGATGGCGTCGGTGATGCCGTGCTCGTGCTGGAGGATCAGGACGTCCCAGGTCACGGCGGGCGTGACATTGGGGTTGCCGTCGCGGTCGCCGCCGATCCAGGTGCCGAAGGTCAGCGGCCGGGTACCGGGGGGCAGCTCGACGCCGACGCGCTCCAGTTCGGCGGCGAGGTCCTCCAGGACGTCGCCGACGGCGTTGGCGTGCAGTTCGTCGAGGTAGTAGATGGCGTTGCGGGCCTCGTCGGCGGGCTCGGGGCGCACCACGCGCAGCTCGTCGGTCTGCCAGACGAGGTCGATGTGCTCGGCGAGCCGCAGGTCGTGGCGGCGCCGGTCGGCGGCGATGACCGGGGTCTCCAGGAGTTCGGCGATGCGCCGCAGCTTGTTCAGGACCGAGCGCCGCGCCGCCTCGGTGGGGTGCGCGGTGAACACGGGACGGACGTTGAGGTTCTTGACCGTCTCGCGTACGTGCTCGGGGTCGCCGTCCTTGAGCATGTCCGCGGTGCGGGCGAGCAGCCCGCCCTCGGCGGCGCGCTTCTCCCGCAGCCGGCGGCCCCGGTGCACCTGCTCGGTGACGTTGGCCAGGTGGAAGTAGGTGGAGAAGGCGCGCACCAGCTTGGCGGCGGTCTCCAGGTCGGTGTCACCCAGCAGCGTGGCCGCGGCCTCGCCGTTCTCGCGGGTGAGGTGGCGGACCTTCTCGACGAGCTCCAGGAGCTCCGGTCCTTCCTGCCGTACGAGCGTCTCGCCCAGCAGGTCGCCCAGTCGGCGGATGTCGGAGCGCAGTTCGGCGCTGGCGGAGGGTGTCTGGTCGGCACTGCTCACAGGTGCGGCTCCTTGCAGTGTTTGAGCACGTCTGGAGGGGTACTGGAGGCTGCGGACCGCGCTGTCCGACAGACCCAGGATAGGCGTCCGCGCACGCGGCGATCCCGTCGGGCCTCTTGCCGGGCGCCCGGCCCCTGCCATACTTACGTTGCCGTAGGTTACGGAACCGTAGGCTCGGCATCCCGTTGTAACCCTCACCCTCAGGGGACGCCCATGACCACCACTTCCGAGGCGCTGAAAACGGCACCCGATCTGCCCCCCGCCACGCTCGGCGGGGACAAGAAGCGTTCGATCGAGCAGATCGCACTGCTGCTGTTCATCACAGTGCCCTTCCTGGCCCTGCTCGCGGCGGTGCCGCTGGCCTGGGGATGGGGCGTGAGCTGGCTCGACCTGGGCCTGCTGGTGGCGATGTACTACATCGGCTGCCACGGCATCACGATCGGCTTCCACCGCTACTTCACGCACGGCGCCTTCAAGGCGAAGCGGCCGCTGCGGATCGCGCTGGCGGTCATGGGGTCACTGGCCGTGGAGGGCCCGCTGGTGCGGTGGGTGGCGGACCACCGCAAGCACCACAAGTTCTCCGACGCGGAGGGCGACCCGCACTCGCCGTGGCGGTTCGGCGAGACCCTGCCGGCACTGCTCAAGGGCCTGTGGTGGGCGCACATCGGCTGGATGTTCGACGAGGAGCGCACCCCGCAGGCCAAGTACGCGCCGGATCTGATCAAGGACCCGGCGATCCGGGCGATCTCGCGCCAGTTCATCGGCTGGACGGTGCTGTCGCTGGCGATCCCGCCGCTGGTGGGCGGTCTGGTGACGATGTCGTGGTGGGGCGCGTTCACCGCGTTCTTCTGGGGCTCGCTGGTACGGGTGTCCCTGCTGCACCACGTGACCTGGTCGATCAACTCGATCTGCCACGCGGTGGGCAAGCGCCCCTTCAAGTCCCGTGACCGTTCCGGCAACGTGTGGTGGCTGGCGGTCCTGTCGTGCGGCGAGTCCTGGCACAACCTGCACCACGCGGACCCGACGTGCGCGCGGCACGGGGTGATGAAGGGGCAGCTCGACTCCAGCGCCCGGCTGATCCGCTGGTTCGAGAAGCTGGGCTGGGCGTACGACGTGCGCTGGCCGACCGCCTCCCGGATCGAAGCCCGGCGCCAGGAACGGTCCGCGAACGCGGCATGATGGGCGATGTGGCGATCGACGGCAGTGGCACCGGCAGTGACAAACCGCGGCGCGGGCGAAGGGTCCGCATGACGGGCGCGGAGCGCCGTCAGCAACTGCTCGACATCGGTCGCACGCTCTTCGCCGAGCGGGGCTTCGAAGGCACGTCGGTGGAGGAGATCGCGGCGAAGGCCGGCGTCTCCAAGCCGGTGGTGTACGAGCACTTCGGTGGCAAGGAGGGGCTGTACGCGGTCGTGGTGGACCGCGAGATGCGCCAGCTCCTGGACATGGTCACCGGCGCCCTGACCGCCGGCCACCCGCGTGAGCTGCTGGAACAGGCGGCATTCGCGCTGCTGGACTACATCGAGACGTACACGGACGGTTTCCGCATCCTGGTCCGGGACTCACCGGTCGCCCAGTCCACGGGTACGTTCGCGTCGTTGATCTCGGACATCGCCACCCAGGTGGAGGACATCCTCGGGCTGGAGTTCAAGGCGCGCGGCTTCGACCCGAAGCTGGCGCCGCTGTACGCCCAGGCGCTGGTCGGCATGGTCGCGCTGACCGGCCAGTGGTGGCTGGACGCCCGCAAGCCCAAGAAGGCGGAGGTGGCGGCGCATCTGGTGAACCTGGCCTGGCACGGGCTGGACGGCCTGGAGCCCAAGCCCCGGCTGATAGGCCACCGCAAGAGCTGACCGCGCCGCCCGCCCGGCGCCCCCGCGTGCGGCCGGGCGGGGCCGGAGCGCACCCGGCACGGCCCGTTCGCCCGCCCGCCGGCACGTGCCCCGGGTCGGCCGGCCCTCGCGAGGAACGCCCGCCGGAGAGCCCGGACCGAGCGCCCCGTGGCCAAAATCCGCCACGGCGAAAACCCGCCATGGCCCGGCCGGCGGCCCCTTCTGGGCGCTCCGCCGGCCGGGCCCGCCACGCTCACTCCACCGGTTCCGGGAGCCCCAGCCGGTTGCCGGCGCGGTCCGCGGAGCGCGGGGCCGCGAGCCGGACGTGGTCGACGGCGCTCAGCACACGGCCTCCTTGCGCGCCACCGCGAAGATCCTCCGGAACGGGAAGACGGTGCCGTGCGGGCCGGGCGGGTACGCCTTGCGCAGCAGGTCGCGGTACTGGGAGAGGAACTCCGCGGTGGCCTCCTCGTCGCCGTCGAGGACGGTGAGGACCGGGCGCAGCGCGGTGCCCTTGACCCATTCCAGGACGGGGTCCTCGCCCTGGAGGAGCTGGGAGTACACGGTCTCCCACACGTCGACCGCGCAGCCCAGGTCGGTGAGGCGGGTCAGGTAGTCGGCACTGTCCAGGATGTGGACGAAGCGGCGGCCGTGGCCCGCGAGGCGGTCTCGCCACCGGGGCGCGTCGCACAGTTCGCCCAGCAGGGCGTGGCTGGGCGCGGTGAAGTTGCCGGGGACCTGGAAGGCGAGGGTGCCGCCGGGGGCCAGGCCGTCCAGCCAGCGGGGGAAGGACTCGGGGTGGTTGGGCACCCACTGGAGCGCGGCGTTGGAGACGATGAGGTCGTAGGTCCCGTCGGGCGTCCAGTGCGCGGCGTCGGCGGGCCGGAAATCCAGCCAGCCGCCACCGGGCGTGGTACCGGCGTGGTATTTCTCGGCCTGCTCCAGCATCTCGCGGGACAGGTCGAAGCCGGTGATGCGGGCGTCGGGCCAGCGGTCGGCGAGGAGGGCGGTGACATTGCCGGGGCCGCACCCGATGTCGGCGATCCGGGCGGGCCTCCCCTCGGCGGTCGCGGGCAGTTCGGGTATGCGGGCGAGCAGGTCGAGGAACGGTCGGGTCCGGTGATCGGCGTGGCGGAGGTACTGCTGTGGATCCCACGTGGGTGCGGAATACATGTTCGAAGCCCCCTTACTGGAACGGGTCACCGAAGCGGAACGGTGCCCCGGCCCCCGTTCTGCCCAATGCTCCAACAGAATATATCTTGACATCAAGAGACTTCATGTCGACAGATCGCCTACACTGATCGACATGGAGGACGAGGTCGACCGTCTGGTCGCTGCATGGCGCCGCGAGCGCCCCGACCTCGATGTGGAACCACTCGAGGTGCTCAGCCGCGTCTCCAGGCTGGCCCGCCACCTCGACCGCGCCCGCAGGCTCGCCTTCGCCGAGCACAACCTGGAGCCCTGGGAGTTCGACGTCCTCACGTCACTGCGCCGGGCCGGCGCGCCCTACCAGCTCTCCCCCGGTCAGCTCCTCACCCAGACGCTGGTCACCTCCGGCACCATGACCAACCGCATCGACCGGCTCGCCAAGAAGGGCCTGGTCGAGCGGCTGCCCGACCCCAGCGACCGGCGCGGCGTCCTGGTGCGCCTCACCCCCGAGGGACGCGACCGCGCCGACCAGGCCCTGGCCGGACTGCTCGCCCAGGAACGGGCCATCCTCGGCGAGCTCTCCCGCACCCAGCGCGGCGAACTCGCCGGACTGCTACGCCAGTTGACCGCCCCGTTCGACAACATCCCCGGCTGAGTCGGCCGGCCCCACCCCGGCCCGCCGGGCCAGCGCCACCGCCGCCAGGGTGGAGTGCACACCCAGCTTGCCCAGCACGTTCTGCATGTGCGTACGCACGGTGTGCGGGGACAGGAACAGCCGCTCGGCGACCGCCTTGCGCCCCAGGCCCGCCACCATGCAGCGCAGCACCTCCCGCTCGCGCGGGGTCAGCGAATCGACCAGCCGCTCGCTGTCGGTGCGGTGCTTGCGCGCGGCCGTCAGCTCCCGCAGCACCCCGGTGAGCAGCGCGGGCGGCAGATGGGTCTCGTCGCGCAGCACACCCCGTATCACCGCCAGCAGCCGCTGGAGCGAGCAGTCCTTGGCGACCCAGCCCGACGCCCCGGCCTGGAGGGCCAGCGCGGCACGGCGCGGGTCGTCCTTCTCGGCCAGTACGACGGTGCGCACCGAGGGCTGGCCCGAGCGGACCCCGGCCACCAGCGAGATGCCGTCCACGACGCCCTCGCCGTGGTCGGGCACCGCGCGGGCCACCGCCGGTCCGGCCGCCGCGCCGAGGTCGGCGTCGACCAGCAGCACGTCGAACCGGCGCCCCTCGCCGGCCGCCCGCTCCAGGCAGCGCAGCGCGGCGGGCCCGCTGCCGGCCGCCGCGACGTCCACATCGGGCTCGGCCGCCAGCGCGGCGGCGAGCGACTCGGCGAAGATGCGGTGGTCGTCCACCACCAGCACCCGGATACGGACCACTGACACCCCCAAGATCGCGGGAAACGGAGCAGCTGCGGTCACGGCGCCCGGAGTTGAGGTGTCCCGTGCTCGTACGGCCGCCGCCGTGCACTGATGGTTACCCCGCCCCGGGCGCCGTACCCGGTGCTCGCGCCCCGATCGGGCCGGTCGCCCACCCGTGCTGGCATCAGGGTACGGGCGGGGGTCCGACGCGGAGGGGGTTTCGTCCAACTGCCCCGATCAGCGGAGCCGGCGCGCGCCCGCCGACGGCACGCCGGGAAAGATCCGCGGGGCGGGGTACCCGGCCGCCGCGAACGCCTCCCGGACCGCCTTGGTCACCACGTCCGCGGCGTCCGCCTCGGTCAGCACGAGCGCCGAGCCGCCGAAGCCGCCGCCGGTCATCCGCGCGCCCAGCGCCCCCGCGCCGAGCGAGGAGGAGACGGCCAGGTCCAGTTCGGGGCAGGAGACCCGCAGGTCGTCGCGGAGCGAGACATGGCCCTCGGTGAGCACCGGGCCGACGCCCCGCGCGTCCCCCGCCTCGAGCAGGTCGATCACCCGCCGCACCCGGTGGTTGTCGGACACCACGTGCCGGACGTACGAGCGGACGGTCCCGTCGGCCAAGCGGGGCAGGGCGGCGGGCAGTTGCGCGTACTCCAGCTCGCGCAGCGTGCGCACGCCGAGCGCCCGCGCGCCGGCCTCGCAGCCGGCGCGCCGCTCGGCGTACGCGCCGTCCCCGAGCGCGTGCTTGACGCGGGTGTCGACCACCAGGAGCCCCAGCCCCCGCGCGGCGAGGTCGAAGGGCACCTGCCGGTGGGTCAGGTCCCGGGTGTCGAGGTACAGGGCGTGGCCCTCGGTGCAGCAGGCGGAGGCCATCTGGTCCATCACCCCGCACGGGACGCCCACGAAGGCGTTCTCGGCCCGCTGGGCGAGGACGGCGAGCTCGGGGCCGGTCAGCCCGAGCCCGTACAGGTCGTTGAGCGCCAGCGCGGTGACGACCTCCAGGGCCGCCGACGAGGAGAGCCCGGCCCCGGTGGGCACCGTCGAGGCCAGGTGGACGTCCGCGCCGGTCACCGGGTGCCCGGCCTCGCGCAGCGCCCGCACGACACCGGCGGGGTAGGCGGCCCAGCCGGTGCCGGTGAGCGGCGCCGGGTCGTCCACGGCAAGCTGGACCACGCCCTGGCGCACATCGGCCGAGTGGAGCCGCAACACCCCGTCCCCGCGGCGCGACACGGCGGCCACCGCGGTGTGCGGGAGCGCCAGCGGCAGTACGAAACCGTCGTTGACGTCGGTGTACTCGCCGATCAGGTTGACCCGGCCCGGGGCCGCCCACACGCCCTCGGGGGCCGACCCGTACAGCTCCGCGAAACCGTCCGCGACCCTCACGCCCCGGCCTTCCGCCGCCGGGCGAACTCCCACGCGTCGGCCACGATGTCCCGGAGGTCGGGCCGGGAGGGCTTCCAGCCGAGCCGGTCACGCGCGGTGGCGGCCGAGGCGACCAGGACCGCCGGGTCGCCGGGGCGGCGCGGCGCGGTCACCTCGGGCACGGGCCGGCCGGTGACCTCGCGGACGGTCGCCACGACCTCGCGCACCGAGAAGCCGCTGCCGTTGCCCAGGTTGCAGATCAGGTGCTCACCCGGGGCGACCGCGCCGGCGGCCATCGCCTCCATGGCGAGCAGGTGGGCCTCGGCGAGGTCGGCGACATGGATGTAGTCGCGGACGCAGGTGCCGTCCGGGGTCGGGTAGTCGTCGCCGTACACCGAGACCGACTCCCGGTCGCCGAGCGCCACTCCGAGCACCAGCGGGATCAGGTGGGACTCCGGGTCGTGGCGCTCGCCGTACCCCTCGTGGGCGCCCGCCACGTTGAAGTACCGCAGCGACACGGCGGCCAGGCCGTGCGCGGCGGCCGCGCCGCCGATCATGTGGTCGACGGCGAGTTTGGTGGCGCCGTACGGGCTGGTGGGGGCGGTCGGGTCGGCCTCGGTGACGGGGGTGGAGACCGGTTCGCCGTAGGTGGCGGCGGTGGAGGAGAAGACCAGCCGGCGCACGCCCGCCGCGCGCATCGCGGCCAGCAGTGCCATCGATCCGCCGACGTTGTTGTCCCAGTACTTCTCCGGGCGGGCGACCGACTCGCCGACCTGCGAGAAGGCGGCGAAGTGCAGCACGCCGTCGTACGAGGGGTCGAGGAAGCGGGCGGCGTCCTGCACCCGGCCCTCGGCGAACGCGGCGCCCGCCGGGACAGCTTCGCGGAAGCCGGTCGACAGGTCGTCCAGGACGGTCACCTCGTGCCCGGCCCTGAGCAGGTGCGCGGTGACCACGCTGCCCACGTAGCCGGCTCCGCCCGTCACCAGGTACTTCGTCATGCGCTCGCTACCTCCCGCAGTCGCCGGGCCGCCGCCTCCGGCGGCACGTCGTTGATGAACACGCTCATGCCGGACTCCGATCCCGCGAGGTACTTCAACTTGCCGGACGTGCGCCGGACGGTGAAGAGCTCCAGGTGGAGGGCGAAGTCCTCACGCCGCCGGTCGCGCAGCGGCGCCTGGTGCCAGGCGGCGATGTACGGCGTCGGTGTTCCAGCATCGCCGAAGATCCGGTCGAAACGCCTGAGGAGCTCCAGGTAGATCCGGGGAAACTCCGTGCGAGCCGCCTCGTCCAGGGCCCGCAGGTCGGGGACCCGCCGGGTCGGGTACAGGTGGACCTCGTACGGCCAGTGCGCGGCGTACGGCACGAACGCGGTCCAGTGCTCCCCCGCCAGGACGACCCGGTCGCCCTCGGCGCGCTCGCGCCGGACGAGGTCGTCGAAGAGGTTGCGGCCGGTGGCGGCGCGGTGTTCGGCGACGGAGTGCCGCATCCGCTCCGTACGGGGGGTGACGAACGGATAGGCGTAGATCTGGCCGTGCGGGTGGGCGAGGGTGACGCCGATCTCGGTGCCCCGGTTCTCGAAGCAGAACACCTGTTCCACCTGCGGGAGTTCGGCCAGTTCGGCGGTGCGGTCCGTCCACACGTCCAGCACCAGGGCGGCGCGCTCCTCGCTGAGATCGGCGAACGAGGCGTCGTGGTCGGAGGTGAAGCACACCACCTCGCAGCGCCCGGCGTCACCGGCGAGGGAGGGGAAGCGGTTCTCGAAGACGACCACGTCGTAGTCGCTGTCGGGGATCTCGCCCCGGTGGCCGTCGCGCGACGGGCACAGCGGGCACGCGTCGACGGGCGGGTGGTAGGTCCGGCCCTGGCGGTGCGAGGCGACGGCGACCGAGTCGCCGAGGAGCGGGTCGCGGCGGATCTCGGAGGTGGTGGTGACCGGCGCGAGCGGGCGGTGGTCCACGGCGTCGCGGACGACGTCGTCCCGCGCGTCGTAATAGACCAGCTCACGGCCGTCGGCCAGGCGGGTCGACGTCTTCTTCACTCCGGTGACTCCTCCGCCACGACAACTCAACATAATCTAACATCACCAATCATCATCCACCATGGCACACCGCAGGAACTCCCCACCCGGGGCGCTCTCCGGACCTTCCGCCGCACTCGATCGCGATCGAACAAAAGAAACCAACAGAAGCGGTCAGATCGACGGCGTGGGGGCGCACCTTCCGGCCCGATCCGTTCGCGCCACGGAGCGAGACACCTGTGCGCTCTCCGGGCGACGGGCTCCGGCTCCCCACCAACGGGCTCGACCACACGATCCTGGCGATCTACTCCGCCGTGGTCCTGGGCATCGGCTTCGCCGCCCGGGCCAGCGTGCGCACCGGGCTGGGCTTCTTCCTCTCCGGCCGCCCCCTGCCCGCCCGGGTCACCGGCCCGGCCTTCGCCGCCGCCGCCCTGGGCGCCACCGAGATCCGGGGCATGGCCGCGACCGGCGCGCAGTACGGCGTCGCCGTCGTCCACTGGTACTGGATCGGCGCCATCCCGGCCATGGTCTTCCTGGGCCTGGTGATGACGAGGGCTTTTCGGGCCTGGTCGCGGGCACGGTGGCCGCGATGGTCAACTACTCCGTCGTCCACAAGCAGGGCCTCGTCGCCATCCCGACCGACCAGGGCGCCAACTTCGTGTCTTCACGGTCCACGGGATCATCGACACCGTCGCCGGGCCCACCGCGTCCCACGCCGACCTGGAGAAGGCCGTCGGCGTCGACATCAACCTCTGGACCGGACCGGGGACGCCGGCGCTGGGGCTGTTCTTCCGGTGTGGCTGTGGCCGCGCCCGCTCGCCCCGCCGGTACCGCCCGCCGAGTGAACCGCCCGCCCGGGCCCGGGCCTCACCCGGCGCCGGGGCCCCTCGGCAGGGCCACCACGGCGGCCCGGTCGAGCAGACCGGTACGGGCCGCCAGCGCCGCCGCCTCCAGCCGCGAGCCCACCCCCAGCTTCATCAGCACCCGCTGCACATGGGTGCGCGCGGTGCTCGGCGCGATCCCCATCCCGGCCGCGATCAGCCGGGTGTCCTCGCCCTCCGCGACCCGGACCAGCACCTCGACCTCCCGGGGGGTGAGCATCCGCAGCAGCCGCTGCCCCTCGTCGTCCGGCTGGACGGCCGGGTTGAGCAGCTCGGTGAAGGCGCCCTGGAGGAGCTGCGGGGCCACCGCCGCCTCGCCCGCCCGCGCCTTGACCAGGGCACGCTCGACCCCCTCGATCCGCTCGTCGTGGCGTACGTAGCCGGACGCGCCGGCCGCGAAGGCGGCGGCGATCCCGCGCGGGCTGGGCACCGGCCCCAGCACCACCACGGCCACCTGCGGGCGCTCCCGTTTGATGCGCACGACCGGCTCGAACGCGCCCGGTTCGGCCGGTGCCGCCGTCCCCAGCAGGCACACCTCCGGCGCCCGGCTCACCACCAGCTCGGCCGCGCCCGCGATCGGTGCCGCCGCGGCGAGCACCCGGTGCCCGCGCAGCTTCAGAGCCGAGGCGAGCGCCTCTGCGAGCAGTCGGTGGTCGTCGACCACCATGAGCCGCACGCCCATCGAGCAACCCCCTCCCCCAGCACTGTTGACCCGGCAAGCTACACGCTTGTTCGACATCGCGCGCCCTCTACGCGGCAGGAGCCCCCCACAATGTCGAATTCTTCGCCAATCAGGGCTACTTGCGCCGCGTCATGCTGACGGCCCGGCGCGCCGGTGATCGGCGTGCCGGGCCGACTCGCTTGCCCAGGGCGTCAGTTGGTGGTGTACGACACCGCCAGGTACCTCTTCTCGTCGGGGACCACACTGCTCGGTCTGGACAGCATGGACTGGGAGATGAACAGCCGGCCGCCGGCGTACCGCATCTCCGC
Organism: Streptomyces sp. NPDC050856; assembly: GCF_040653855.1. NCBI lineage: Bacteria > Bacillati > Actinomycetota > Actinomycetes > Kitasatosporales > Streptomycetaceae > Streptomyces > Streptomyces sp. NPDC050856. The sequence goes on from NZ_JBFAGV010000010.1 coordinate 135,173, forward strand.
GTAGTCCTTGGTGAAGGCGCGCTCCGCGTCCCGGACGGACTTGTCACCCGGGTTCTCCAGCAGGACGGTCTGCTTGAAGGTGGCGCCGTCGATGCTGACGATCTGGCCGCCCTTGTCGTAGGGCGGGGTCTTGTACGCGATGATGTCGCCGCCGTCCATGCGCAGCGGCCACATCGAGTACCGCTCGCCCGCGTCGGCCCGGTCGCTGGTGGGCTTCCCGGTGGTGAGGTCGAAGGAGACGATCTCGTTGGTGTTGCCGTACTCCGCTGCCCCCTCGTGCTCGTCGGTGGGCAGGTAGACCCGGCCGTTGCCGACGACCACCCGGCGGCAGCCCTCCACCTCGGTGGTGGGGCACCGGCCGTCGAACCGGCCGCTGTCCACCGCGATCTTCACCTTCAGCTTGCCGGTCTTCTCGTCGACGGAGAACAGGTCGGAGATGCCCGAGCCGTCGGTCGCGGTGTCACCGACGTTGGCCGCGACGACCAGCGGCTTGGTGGAGACGACGGCCGCGTAGTTCACACCGGTGGGCATCTTGAACGACGAGACCGGCGTCCCGGTGGCCGGGTCGAGGTTCTGGATCGTCACCCACTGGCTGCCGTACGGGCCGCACTTGCGCGCAGCGACCAGGTTCTCGCCGCCGCCGTAGCCCATGTCGTAGCAGGACTCGCTGTCGACCACGGGCTTCCAGCGCTCCTTGCCGGTGGCCAGGTCCCAGGCCGCGCCGCCGTCCGAGCCGCCGGCCGCGACGGTGCCGCCGCCCACGGTGACCTCGCTGAACCGGACCTTGCGGTCGCCGGCCTTGCCGCCGGTGGTCGACTTGGTCCACAGCAGCTTGCCGGCGGCCAGGTCGAGTGCGGCGACCTCGGTGCACACCTCGAAGTTCTTCGGCGGCACCCGCTTGGCCGCCTCGAAGGCGAACGCGGTCTTGTTGTCCTTGACGTGCCGCGAGGCGGCGCAGACCTGGCCCGGGAGCGGGATGGTCCAGAGCTGGGTGCCCCTGGCGATGTCGTAGCCGACGATCGAGTTGACGCCGGGCTTGACGAAGACCTTGTCGGTGATCCAGGAGCCGTTGACGTCGGTGGTGTCGGTGATCTTGGGCTGGGGTAGCTGGAAGGCCACCTTCGCCCGCGGGTTGTCGGGCGCCTCCTCCTCGCCGGCACCGTCGGGCGCCGGGGCGCCACCGCCCTGGCCGCCCCCGGTCGCGCCGGCGGACGCCTTGGGGTCGTCGGCGGGGTCGTCACCGCTGCCGGCGGCGTACCAGACACCGGCCGCGATGATCAGCACCACGGCGACGGCCGCGGCGATGATGATCTGCGCCTGGGTGGACAGCCTCCGGCCGCCGCCCTGCGGCGGCACCGGCTGCCGTACGGGGGCGGTGGGGTATCCGTACCCGTGCCCGTACCCGGGCTGCTGCTGGCCCGGTGCCTGGGGGTAGCCGTGCGGCGTCTGCGGGTAGCCGTAGCCGGGGGGTTGCGGCGGTGTCTGCGGGTGGCCGTACCCGGGGTTCTGCGGCGGCGGGGTGGGCGCGCCGAAGCCGGGCGGAGGATCCTGCGGGGCGCCGAAGCCGCCGCCCTGCGGGGGCGGGCCGGGCGGCTGGTTCGGCGGTGGGCCGGGCGGCTGGTTCGGCGGTGGTGGTGGCTGCGTCATCGTGTGCGTACCTCTGGGAGGGGGACGGAAGTCGGGACGGGAGGCGCCGGGAGGGGCGGGCCGGGTCACTCGGCGAAGGCCGTCGGGCCCGGCTCCTCCCGCTCCTCGGCGGCGCTCCCGGCGTCAGCGCGGTGCGGTGCCCGTCACTTGCCGAAGGCCATCATGGTCTTGAGCCGCTTCTCCTCGGCGTCGTTGCTCGCGCTGACCCGGCCGGCGGCGATGAAGAAGCGGCCACCGTCGTAGGCGTACTGCGGCTGGAAGAAGGAGCGCTCGATCTGGGCCGTGGACGCCGGGTGCTGGAGGAGCACCTTCGGGCTGCCGCCGCTCGGGGCGACCGTGCCCACGGCGCCGCCCTTGTCGTACGCGCCCTCCAGGTAGACCAGGACCTCGCCGCCCTCCATGCGCAGCGGGGTCATGGTGCGCTCCGGGCCCGCGGCGGCGCGCCACTTGGGCTTGCCGGTGCCGAGGTCGAACGCGACGACCTCGTTGGTGCCCCTGGTGAGCTGGGTGGGCGCTGTCGCCATGTAGAAGGTGTTCGGGTCGGCGGCCACCCCGACGCAGCCCTGGAGGTTCTGGCCGAAGACGATGAAGGAACCGCCGCACCTGGGCTGGAACTTGTCCGTGCCGCCGGCGATCTGCGAGCGGAGCTTGCCGGCGTCGGTGAGCGCGACGACGCTCCACTTCTTCGGCTCCCGCTGGGTGAGGGAGACCACCAGCGGGCTGACCGAGTACACCTTGTCGACCTCCCAGCCGGCGGGCAGCCGGTAGGTCCACTTCGGCGTACCGGTGGCCGGGTCGACCTCGCTGAGCTGGTGCTGGCTCTTGTCGGAGTCGCCGGTGGGGCAGCTCGCGGCGGCGATCAGCTTGGGGCCGCCCGCGAAGGCGAACGGCTGGCAGCGGCCGGACGGCTTGCCGAAGAGCTGCTTGCCGTCGGTGAGCGAGAAGCCGTAGGAGTTGTTGGTCCCGGCGGCGGTCACGGTGTTGCCGCTGATGGCCAGCGTGATGTCGGAGAGGGCGCTGAAGCCCCTGCCCTTGGGCACGGGAGCCTTCCAGCCCGCCTTGCCGGTCCTCAGGTCGACCTGCTGGAGGACGGTGCAGTCGGCCCGTTCGCCGGTGCCGTCCTTGACGCCGATGACGATCGTGCCGCTCGTGGCGGGGGCGACCGGAGCGGCGCACAGGTCGGTCGTGAAGGGTATCTCCCACTTCTTCTTGCCGTCGGTCACCGAGTAGCCGGCCAGGCTCCGGTACATGCCCTTGACGACGGTGTCACCGACGACCCAGGGGCCGTAGACGCTGGCGCCGTTGCGCGGCAGGTCGACGTCGTTGGTGACCAGCCAGTCGACCTTGGCCTCGCCGGGCTTGCGGTCGGCGTTGAGGTCGTCCTCGGCCGCCCTGCCGTCGCCGCTGCCGTCGCCCTCGTCGACCTCGACCGACCCGGTGGGCGCGGGTGCGGCACTGGAGCCCTTGACCTCGGGCTCGCCACCGGAGTCACCGCTCAGCGCGAACCAGGTGCCGCCGCCTATGACGAGCAGCGCGGCGACGGCGGCACCGATGACGACGCCGGGCTTGCCCTTGAAGGGGTTGCCGCCACCCCCGCCGGGAGGAGGCGTGGGGGCGCCGGGGTACTGCGGCTGGCCCGGGTAACCGCCGTAGGGACCCGGCTGCGGCGGGCCGTAGGGGCCGGGCTGCTGGCCGTAGGGGCCCGGCTGGGGCTGGCCGTAGGGGCCGGGCTGCTGCCCGTAGGGGTTCGGCTGCTGGCCGTGGGGACCGGGCTGCGGCGGGCCGTAGGGGCCCGACTGCTGCGCCGGTGCCTGCGGGTAGCCGTAACCCGGCTGGGCCGGGGGCGTCTGCGGCGGGGCGGACGGCGGCACCGGAGGGGTCTGCGGCGGGGCCGGGGGCGTGCCGGGCGGCTGCTGGGGCTCCTGCGGGAACCCGTATCCCCCCTGAGACGGCTGGTGGCTGGGCGGCTGAGTCATCAGCGCTTCCCCCTTCGTGCGGTCCGCTGACCGACCGGCCTCCCCCGCGATTCCGGCGTGAACGCACCGCCGGAAAGGAGCGAATCGGACATGGATTCCGCAGTGGTACGTGACTCGAGCGGGCCTTCTTTGTATCACCCGGGGTGGTCGCCAAAGGGGCCGGTCCGCCCCCTGTTCCCAAGGGAGGACCGGCCCGTGATGCCCTCGTTATCGGCTCCGCGCGCGTTCCCCACGCGCCGGTCCGGCTAGGCGTCTTCGGCGAGTTCCAGCCAGCGCAGCTCCAACTCCTCGCGCTGACCCGACAGTTCGCGGAGCTCCCCGTCCAGTTTGGCCACCTTTTCGAAGTCTGTTGCGTTATCAGCGATTTGGGTGTGCAGAGAGCTCTCCTTGTCGGAGAGCTTGTCGAGCTGTCGCTCGATCCGCTGCAGCTCCTTCTTGGCCGCCCGCGCGTCGCCGGCCGACCTGTCCTTGGCGGGCGCGGAGGCCACCACCGGGGCGGGCGAGGCCGCCTCGATCATGCGCTGCCGCCGCTCCAGGTACTCGTCGATGCCGCGCGGCAGCATCCGCAGCGTGGCGTCGCCCAGCAGGGCGAACGTCTTGTCGGTGGTGCGCTCGACGAAGAACCGGTCGTGGGAGATCACCACCATCGAGCCGGGCCAGCCGTCGAGGAGGTCCTCGAGCTGGGTCAGCGTCTCGATGTCCAGGTCGTTGGTGGGCTCGTCGAGGAACAGGACGTTCGGCTCGTCCATCAGCAGCCGCAGCAGCTGGAGCCGGCGCCGCTCACCGCCGGACAGGTCACCGACCGGCGTCCACTGCTTCTCCTTGGTGAAGCCGAACTGCTCGCAGAGCTGCCCGGCCGTCATCTCCCGGCCCTTGCCGAGGTCGACGCGCTCGCGCACCTGCTGGACCGCCTCCAGCACCCGCAGCCCCGGCGCCAGCTCCGCCACGTCCTGCGAGAGGTAGGCCAGGCGCACGGTCCGGCCGACGGTGACCCGCCCGCCCGCCGGCTGGGTCTCGCCCTGCGTGGTGGCCGCGTCGGCGAGCGCCCGCAGCAGCGAGGTCTTGCCCGCGCCGTTCACCCCGACCAGACCGATCCGGTCACCCGGACCGATGTGCCAGGTCAGGTGCTTGAGCAGCACCTTGGGCCCGGCGGTCACGGTCACGTCCTCCAGGTCGAAGACGGTCCTGCCGAGCCGGGCGTTGGCGAACTTCATCAGCTCGCTGGTGTCGCGCGGCGGCGGCACGTCCGCGATCAGCTCGTTGGCCGCCTCGATGCGGTAGCGCGGCTTGGACGTCCGGGCGGGGGCGCCGCGCCGCAGCCAGGCCAGCTCCTTGCGCATCAGGTTCTGCCGCTTCGTCTCCTCCGTCGCGGCGATGCGCTCGCGCTCGGCGCGCGCGAAGACGTAGTCGGAGTACCCGCCCTCGTACTCGTGGACCGTGCCGCGCTGCACGTCCCACATCCGGGTGCAGACCTGGTCCAAGAACCAGCGGTCGTGGGTGACGCACACGAGCGCCGAGCGGCGCTCCTGGAGGTGCTTGGCGAGCCAGGCGATGCCCTCCACGTCCAGGTGGTTGGTGGGCTCGTCGAGCACGATCAGGTCCTGCTCGGCGATGAGGAGCTTGGCCAGCGCGATACGGCGCCGCTCACCACCGGACAGCGGCCCGATGACGGTGTCCAGCCCCTGCGGGAAGCCCGGCATGTCCAGACCGCCGAACAGCCCGGTCAGGACGTCGCGGATCTTGGCGCTGCCCGCCCACTCGTGGTCGGCGAGGTCGCCGATGACCTCGTGCCGGACGGTGGCGGCCGGGTCGAGCGAGTCGTGCTGGGTGAGCACCCCCAGCCGCAAACCGCCGCTGTGCGTGACGCGGCCGGTGTCGGCCTCCTCCAGCTTGGCGAGCATCCGGATGAGGGTGGTCTTGCCGTCGCCGTTGCGCCCGACGACGCCGATCCGGTCCCCCTCGGAGACGCCGAGGGACACACCGTCGAGCAGCGCGCGGGTGCCGTACACCTTGCTGACTGCCTCGACATTGACCAGATTGGCGGCCATTTCACTCCTGCTACTGGGGGAAGGGTCGACATCCCAGGGTAGTCGCCACCGGCACCGCCCCGGCCTGCGGCGATCGGCCGGGGCCGGGGGCGGTCGCCCGCCGCCGAGCGGGAGGGGCGGAGCGGAGAGGGGCGCCGTCAGCGCCCGAGCAGCGTGGCGCCGGGGGCCGGGGACATGGCAGGGCGCGCCGTGCGGCAGGTGCCCGAGGCGAGCAGGGCGCCGGCGACCGCGTGGGCCGCCTCCTCGTCCTTGACGAGGAACGCCGTGGTGGGACCCGAGCCGGAGACCAGGCCCGCGAGCGCGCCCGCCGCCGTCCCCGCGGCCAGGGTGCCGGCCAGGGAAGGGCGCAGCGAGAGGGCCGCGGGCTGGAGGTCGTTGGCGAGGGCCCCCGCCAGCGCGCCGGCGTCACCGGTGCGCAGGGCGTCCAGCAGGGCCGGGGACGCGGCCGGCGCCGGGACGTCCGCTCCGGCGGTCAGCCGGTCGAACTCTGCGTACACCGCCGGTGTCGACAGCCCGCCGTCGGCGACCGCGAACACCCAGTGGAAGGTGCCGCCGACCTCCAGCGGGGTGAGCCGTTCGCCGCGTCCGGTGCCGAGCGCCGCCCCGCCCACGAGGGAGAACGGCACGTCGCTGCCGAGCTCGGCGCAGATCTCCAGCAGCTCCTCCCGGGAGGCGCCGGTGCGCCACAGCGCGTCGCAGGCGAGCAGCGCGCCCGCGCCGTCCGCGCTGCCGCCCGCCATACCGCCCGCCACGGGGATGTCCTTGGCGATGTGGATGTGGACGCCGGGCGCGACGCCGTGCCGCTCGGCGAGCCGGACGGCGGCACGCGCGGCGAGGTTGGTGGCGTCCAGCGGCACCTGGTCCGCGTCCGGCCCCGAGCAGGTGATCCGCAGGGTGTCGGCCGGGGTGACCGTGATCTCGTCGTACAGCGACACGGCGAGGAAGACGTTGGCCAGGTCGTGGAAGCCGTCGGGCCGGGCGGCGCCCACCGCGAGCCGGACGTTGACCTTGGCCGGGACCCGGACGGTGACGGCGGTGGTGCTCACGCCTTGGCCTCCGCGATGCGTGCGAACTCCTCCACGGTGAGCGACTCGCCCCGCGCCTGCGGCGAGACGCCGGCGGCGACCAGCGCCGCCTCGGCCGCGGCGGGCGAGCCCGCCCAGCCCGCGAGCGCGGCCCGCAGGGTCTTGCGGCGCTGCGCGAAGGCCGCGTCCACCACCGCGAAGACTTCCTTCCTGGACGCCGTGGTCGCCACCGGCTCGGCCCGGCGGACCAGGGACACCAGGCCCGAGTCGACGTTGGGCGCCGGCCAGAAGACGTTGCGCCCGATCGCGCCGGCCCGCTTGACCTCCGCGTACCAGTTGGCCTTGACCGACGGCACGCCGTACACCTTGCTGCCGGGGCCCGCGGCCAGCCGGTCGGCCACCTCGGCCTGGACCATGACCAAGGTGCGCTCGATGGTCGGGAAGCGCTCCAGCATGTGCAGCAGGACCGGTACGGCGACGTTGTACGGGAGGTTCGCCACCAGCGCGGTGGGCGGCGGGCCGGGCAGTTCCCGGACCAGCATCGCGTCGGAGTTGACCAGCGAGAAGCGCTCGGCGCGTCCGGGCAGACGGGCGGCGACGGTCGCGGGCAGGGCGGCGGCGAGGACCTCGTCGATCTCGACGGCGGTGACCCGGTCCGCCGCCTCCAGCAGTGCCAGGGTCAATGAGCCGAGGCCGGGCCCGACCTCCACCACCACGTCGTCCTCGCGCACCTGGGCCGTGCGGACGATCCGCCGGACGGTGTTGGCGTCGATGACGAAGTTCTGGCCGCGCTGCTTGGTGGGGCGTACGCCCAGCGCTGCGGCCAGTTCACGGATGTCGGCGGGGCCGAGGAGTGCGTCGGGCTCAGTGGTGCTCACCGATACAGCCTACGACCGCAGTGCGGCCAGGGACTCGACCCCCGCTGCACATAGAGCTTCTTCGCCCGGTATGTCTGTTCGTCGGCGGGTGCCTCCTGGGGCAGGCCACTGCCGCCCAGGGAGCGCCAGGTGCCGGCGTCGAACTGGTACAGCCCGCCGTAGGTGCCGGACGGGTCCACGGCGTCGGCCCGGCCGCCGGACTCGCACTGGGCGAGGGCGGACCAGTTCAGGTGGTCGGCGCCGTCCACGGAGGCGGGCCTGGGCCTGGTGCCGACCTTCACGAGCCGGTCGACCGGCTCCCTGACGACCTCGTCGGCGATCCTGCGGGGCCGCTGGGCGACTCCGTTGACGGTGCGCACGGAGTAGGTGATGCGGCGCACCCCGTGCCGTCCCTGCCGGGCGACGACCTCGGTGCCCCGGTAGAGGGCCGGGTCGTCGGTCCTGACCACCTGGTACGGGATGGCCTCCTCGCGCACCTCCTGGCCCCCGGTGATGCGCATCACGGTGATGGTCTGGCCGTCGCGCGGGAAACTGCCTGGCGGTACGGAGGTGGTGTCCTCCCCGCTGAGGGTGATGCCGGCCTGTTCGACCGCCTCCCGCACGGTGGCGGCGTTGGTGCGGATGGTGCGCTCCCGGCCGTCGGCCATGAAGGTCACGGCGCGTTCGGTGCGCACGTCCAGGACGAGGCCCCGGCGGGAGATCGGGGCGGAGCGGGCGACCGACAGGTAGGCGCCCTCGGCGCGTACGCCCAGGGCGCGCAGTGCCTCGCCCACGGTCCGGGCCGTGGTCCACACCTGGCGCCGCTGCCCGTCGAGGGTGAGCGCGACGGGGCGGCCGTAGCGGACGACGACCTCGTCACCGCTGCTGAGGGCGGCGGCGGGGGCGGGGGCCACCAGGTCGTGCGCGCCGACGGCGAGGCCCTCGTCGGCGAGGAGCTCGGCGACGTCGTCGGCGAAGGTGTGCATGGTGCGCGGCCGGCCCTCGACACTGAGCCGGACGGCCTTGTCGCTGGCGACGAACGCGCTGGTGCCGCCGGCCAGGAACACCACGACGAGCGCCTGCGGGACGAGCCGGCGCAGCCCGTCGGCCCCGGCCGGGACGGCGGCCCTGCGGCGCCGGCCCCGGGCGTCCCGGCGGGCCTGGGCCCGGCTGCCCCCGGGACCCACGACGACGGGTGCCCCGGCGGCCGTCCCGGCGGGCGCCGCGGGCTCGGCGCCGGGACTCTGGCGGGGCAGGAGCGGCTCGGCGGCCGTCCTGGCGGCGCGGCGCCCGCCACGTGCGGCCGCGGTGGCTCGGTGACTGCCCTGCGAGTTGCTCACGAGGCCGGGACACTAGCGGAGGGGCAGTCACTCTCCAAAGCGACTCGGCTACACAGAGTCATACCGTTATGGCGTCCGTCGGGCCCCGCGGAGGGCGCCGCCACCCCGGGTCAGTAGTCGAACGCCCTGGCCGTGTTGGCGGCGATGGCCGTCGACATGGCCTCCTCGTCGACGCCCCGCACCGCCGCCATGGCCCGCACCGTGATCGGCACCAGGTACGGGGCGTTGGGCCGTCCGCGGTACGGCACGGGCGTCAGGAACGGCGCGTCCGTCTCGACCAGGACCAGCTCCCGGGGGACGGCGGCGAGCGCGTCGCGCAGCGGCTGGGCGTTCTTGAAGGTCACGTTGCCGGCGAACGACATGAAGTACCCGGCCGCCGCGCAGATCCGGGCCATCTCGGCGTCGCCGGAGTAGCAGTGGAAGACCGTCCGCTCCGGGGCGCCCTCCTCGGCGAGGATCCGCAGGACGTCGGCGTGCGCCTCGCGGTCGTGGATGACCAGCGCCTTGCCGTGCCGCTTGGCGATCTCGATGTGGGCGCGGAAGGACCGCTCCTGCGCGGCGATGCCGTCCGGGCCGGTACGGAAGAAGTCCAGGCCGGTCTCGCCCACGGCCTTGACCTCCGGGAGCGCGGCGAGCCGGTCGATCTCGGCGAGGGCGTCGTCGAGTGCCGTGTCGCCACCGGCCTCGCGGGCGCCCTGGCGGGACCAGCCGTCGGGGTCCCCGAGCACGATGCGCGGGGCCTCGTTGGGGTGCAGGGCCACGGCGGCGTGCACCTGCGGGTACGCGGCGGCCGTCTCGGCGGCCCAGCGGGAGCCCTTGAGGTCGCAGCCCACCTGGACCACGGTGTCGACGCCGACGGCGGCGGCCCTGGCGAGGGCCTCGTCGACGGTGCCGGACTGCATGTCCAGGTGGGTGTGCGAATCGGCGACCGGCACCCCGAGGGGCTCGGGCAGCGGCGGCGGAGCGTCCTTGGAACTCATGCCCCGATCGTACGAGGCGGGCCGGAGGCGACGGGCCGCCACCGGACCGGGGCGGGCCGCCACCGGACCGGGGCCGGGCGGCGCCGAGGGATCCGACACGGGCCGTCGGCGGCCTGGCCGGGCGGCGCGGCGGGTTACTTGCGGTGCCAGTGGTGCAGCAGGTCCGACAGGTGCCAGTGGTGCGGCTCGCGTTCCGCCTGCCCGGCCCCGCCCCGGCCGCTCTTCGGCTCCTCCGCCCGCTGGCCGACCGGCCCGGCCGCCGAGATGGGCTCGGCCGCGTCCTTCTTGGCGACGGACGCCTGCGCCATCAGGTCCAGCACCGAGGAGACCCGCCCGGAGCGCATGATGCGCAGACGGTGCGACTCGCAGTTGGGGCAGGTGGGGGCGGAGAGCGGCGAGGGGACCCGGTGCCCGTCCGACCTGTAGACCACCAGCCGGCCGCCGTGCGCGTCCGTGTGGTGCTCGATGTCGTACTCCTGCTCCCAGCCGTAGCCGCACCTCATACAGGCGAAGGCGTAGGCCTCATGGACGACCGGAGTGCTTGCCATCTCGCTCATGCCAGCTCCTCTCCACTGAACCAGTGGACGCCTTCACGGCCTGGAGCGCATCAGCCCTGCCGAACAATGGACCGGTCTTGGGACTTCCCCTGCCGAGAGGCTCGCGGCGCGGTGTCGGCTCTGCCTCTCAGGTTAGCCCTTCCCCTCCGTGGCGTCCTTGCCTGCCGCGTTCTTCGCCGCCACGACCGCGTCGAAGACCTCCCGCTTCGGCAGCCCGGCCTCGGCGGCGACCGCGGCGATGGCCTCCTTGCGCCGCTCCCCCGCCTCCTCGCGCACCCGCACCCGGCGCACCAGCTCGGCGGGGTCCAGCTCGCCGGGGCCCGCCTCGGGGGCGCCCTCCACGACGACCGTGATCTCGCCCCGCACCCCCTCGGCCGCCCAGCGCGCCAGCTCGCCCAGGCCGCCGCGCTTGACCTCCTCGTAGGTCTTGGTCAGCTCCCGGCACACCGCCGCCCGCCGCTCCTCGCCGAAGACCTCGGCCATCGCGGCAAGGGTGTCGTCCAGCCGGTGCGGGGCCTCGAAGTAGACCAGGGTGCGCCGCTCGCCGGCGACCTCCCGCAGCCGTCCCAGCCGCTCGCCCGCCTTGCGCGGCAGGAAGCCCTCGAAGCAGAACCGGTCCACCGGCAGCCCGGACAGCGCCAGCGCGGTGAGCACCGCGGACGGGCCCGGGACGGCGGTGACCTTGATGTCCCGCTCGACGGCGGCGGCGACCAGCCGGTAGCCGGGGTCGGAGACGGACGGCATGCCCGCGTCGGTGACCAGCAGCACCCGCGCCCCGCCGGCCAGGGCCTCGACCAGTTCCGGCGTACGGGCCGACTCGTTGCCCTCGAAGTACGACACGACCCGCCCGGTGGTGTGCACACCGAGCGCCTGGGTCAGCCGGCGCAGCCGCCGGGTGTCCTCCGCGGCCACGATGTCGGCGGTCCCCAGCTCGGCGGCGAGCCGCGGCGGTGCGTCCGCGACGTCGCCGATCGGGGTCCCTGCGAGTACGAGCGTTCCGGTCACCGTTGCTGTCACGGGTGCCATCCTCGCAGCCCGGACGAGCGACGCGCACAGGCCCGTTCCCTACGATGGCGCGGTGACCAGTACTGCTCATAGGGCCCAGCGCGGCCAGGACGCCGGGAACGAACCGCCCTCGGGTGTGCCCGCGTGGCAGCGGCGCCTGCGCCGATTCGGCTACGCGCCACGGCCGGTGGCCGGGCTGCGCGAGCGGCTGGTGCCCCCGTACACCCGGCCCTCGGCACGGGTGTGGACCGTGCTCGGGGTCCCTCCGGCGGTCGCGGTGCGGCTGCTGCCGCTGCTGGCGTGGGGCGGCCCGCTGCTGGTGGCGCTCGTGGCGGGCGCGCTGCGGTTCTGGCACCTGGGCGAGCCGCGGGCGGTGATATTCGACGAGACGTACTACGCGAAGGACGCCTGGGCCCTGATCCACCAGGGCTACGAGGGCGCCTGGCCCAAGGACGTCGACAAGTCGATCCTGGCCGACCCGGGCTCGGTGCCGGTCCCGGCCGACCCCGGCTACGTGGTGCACCCGCCGGTCGGCAAGTGGGTGATCGGGCTCGGCGAATACCTGTTCGGCTTCGATCCGTTCGGCTGGCGCTTCATGGTCGCCGTCGCCGGCACGCTGTCGGTGCTGATGCTGTGCCGGATCGGCCGGCGGCTGTTCCGCTCGACGTTCCTGGGGTGCCTGGCGGGCGCGCTGCTGGCGGTGGACGGGCTGCACTTCGTGATGAGCCGCACCGCGCTGCTCGACCAGGTGCTGATGTTCTTCGTGCTGGGCGCCTTCGGCTGCCTGCTGATCGACCGCGACTGGGCGCGGCGCCGGCTGGCGGACGCCCTGCCGGTGGACGCGGACGGGGTGCTGCGGCCGGACGCCGAGGTCGCCGAAACCTTGCGCCTGGGGTGGCGGCCGTGGCGGCTGGCGGCGGGCGTGACGCTGGGCCTGGCGTTCGCCACCAAGTGGAACGGGCTGTACATCCTGGCGGCGTTCGGGGTGATGGCGGTGCTGTGGGACGTGGGCGCGCGCCGCACCGCCGGTGCCGGACGCCCGTACGCGGCCGTGCTGAGGCGCGACCTCCTGCCGGCCTTCGTCTCCACGGTGCCGGTGGCGCTGGTGACGTACACCGCGTCCTGGACCGGCTGGATCGTCACGGACAAGGGCTACTTCCGCAACTGGGCGCGGACGGACGGCAAGGACAGCGCCTGGTCGTGGCTCTTCCCCGACTGGCTGCGCAGCCTGTGGCACTACGAGAACCAGGTCTTCGAGTTCCACGTCAATCTCACGTCCGGCCATACGTACCAGTCCAACCCCTGGAGCTGGATCGTGCTGGGCCGGCCCGTCTCGTACTACTACGAGTCCCCGGCGCCGGGGAAGGCGGGCTGCCCGGCGGGCACGGCGGACAAGTGCGCGGCGGAGGTGCTGGCGATCGGGACGCCGCTGCTGTGGTGGGCGGCGTGCTTCGCGGTGCTGTACGTCCTGTGGCGCTGGCTGTTCCGGCGCGACTGGCGGGCCGGCGCGATCGCGTGCGCCGTCGCGGCCGGGTGGGTGCCCTGGTTCCACTACCAGGAGCGCACGATCTTCCTGTTCTACGCGGTGGTGTTCGTGCCGTTCCTGTGCCTGGCGGTGACGATGATGATCGGGGCGATGCTGGGCCCGTCCGGCCCGCACGAGGCGACCGAACGGCGCCGGACCGTCGGGGCGGTCGGCGCGGGGGTGCTGGTGCTGCTCATCGTCTGGAACTTCATCTACTTCTGGCCCCTGTACACCGGCCAGCCCATCCCCATGGAGGAGTGGCGCGACCGGATGTGGCTGGATACCTGGGTGTGATTCCGGCCGTCCTCCCGGCCCCGGTTCCGGTCCCGTAACGACCGCCGGCGCTGTCACTGCTGTCCCGTAGAGTGCCACGGGTTACTTGCATGGGCCATGTTCAGGCAAGCTCCTGGGGAGGGGACCGCACCATGCGCAGTGGAGCGAAGGTCGCCGTCGTCGGCGGTGTGTTCGCCGTCGTGGCCGGCGGCGTGGGGTACGGCGGGTACAACCTGTGGAACGGGGTGACGGGCGGGACCACGACCACCGCGTCCGCCGGCTCGCCGAAGAGGTCCGGGCCGGTGACACCGGACGAGGTCGCCCGGACGGCCGAGGAGTTCCTGGCGGCCTGGGCGAAGGGCGAGGCGGACGCGGCCGGGGCGCTCACCGACGACGCGGCCGGCGCCGCACCGGCCGTGCGGGACTTCCGCCGGGCGGCCCATGTCGCGAAGGCCAGGATCACGCCCGGCCCGGCGGCCGGCGCGCGGGTGCCGTTCACCGTCGACGCCACCGTGACGTACGGGGGGAAGTCCAAGCGCTGGACGTACGCCTCGGAGCTGACCGTGACCCGCGGGATCACCTCGGGCAGGCCGCTGGTGGCCTGGAAGTCGTCGGTGATCCACCCAGGGCTGCTGGACGAGGGGTCCGCCCTGCGTACCGGCGAGGCGGCCGCCGCCCCGGTCGCGGCGGTCGACCACCGGGGCGCCGAGCTGAGCCGGGAGAAGTACCCCTCGCTCGGGCCGGTGCTGGACCAGTTGCGTGAGAAGTACGGCGCCGAGGCGGGTGGCACTCCCGGCGTCGAGACCTGGATCGAGCCCGCCGGCGGGGCCCCCGCCAGGCGGACGCTGCTGACGCTGTCCAAGGGCGTCCCGGGCAAGCTGCGGACCACGCTGGACGCGCGGGTGCAGGCGGCGGCCGAGCGGGCGGTGAAGCGGCACGCCGAGTCCTCCGTGGTGGCGATCAGACCGAGCACGGGTGAGATACGGGCGGTCGCCAACAACCGCGCGGACGGCTTCAACGCCGCCTTCGAGGGCAAGCAGGCCCCCGGCTCGACGATGAAGATCGTCACCGCGGCGATGCTGCTGGAGAAGGGCCTGGTGGCGGCCGACCGCAAGGCCGAGTGCCCGCGCGAGGCGATGCGCGAGGGCCGTACCTTCCACAACCTGGACCACTTCTCCATCGCCGACGGCACCTTCGCGCAGAGCTTCGCGCGCTCCTGCAACACCGCCTTCGTCAAGCTGAGCGACGACGCGGGCGACGAGGCGCTGGCCGCGGAGGCGCGCGAGGTCTTCGGCATCGGCCTGGACTGGCGCGCCGGTGTGCGGACCGTGGACGGTTCCGTGCCACCGGCGACGGGCGGGGAGGCCGCCGCCCAGTACATCGGGCAGGGCACCGTGCAGATGAACGCGCTCAACGTCGCCTCCATCACCGCCACCGCGAAGCACGGCCACTTCAAACAGCCGGTGATCGTGGACCCCGGACTGGACGGCCGGCGCACGGCGAGCGCCGCCCGGGGCCTGGCGGGCTCCGCCGCCCGGCAGTTGCGGGACATGATGCGGATCACGGCGACGAGCGGGACCGGCGCGAGCGCGATGGCCGGGGTGGGGGGCGACAAGGGCGCCAAGACCGGCTCGGCCGAGGTGGACGGCCAGTCCGCCTCGAACAGCTGGTTCGCCGGCTTCGCCGACGACCTGGCGGCCGCGGCGGTGGTGGAGTCGGGCGGCCACGGCGGTGACGCGGCGGGCCCGGTGGTGGCGGCCGTGCTGAACGCCCGCTGACCACCGGCCCGATGACCCGTACACCTGCCGGCAGCGCGCGGCCCATGGCCGATTCCCCGGCCCGTGACCGCGGCGGGGCGGCGTGACGCCCCTGGTGGCGGCGGCGGTGCTGGCCGCCGCGGTGACACACGCCAGTTGGAACGCCATCGCGCACCACATCGAGGACCAGCTGCTGTCCTTCACCCTGATATCCGGCGGCGGGGCGCTGATCGGCGCGGTGACGGCGTGCTTCGCACCGCTGCCGGCCGCCGCGGCGTGGCCGTACCTGCTGTCCTCGGCCGTGCTGCACGTGGGGTACATGGCCCTGCTGATGCGCTCGTTCACGCTCGGCGACTTCGGGCAGATGTACCCGATCGCGCGGGGCACGGCGCCCCTGGTGGTGACCGCGCTGGCGGCGCTCCTCGTCCACGAGGTGCCCGGTGGCCCGCAGCTCGCGGGCGTCGCGGTGGCCTGTGCGGGCCTGGTGGGGCTGGCCCTGTGGGGGGTACGGGGCCCGGCGGGCCGCCCGCGGTGGCCGGCGCTGCTGGCGGCACTGGCGACGGGCCTGGCGATCGCCGGGTACACGGTGGTGGACGGGGTCGGCGTACGGGCCTCGGGCACCCCGCTCGGCTACATCGCCTGGCTGATGGTCCTGGAGGGGCCGGCCATCCCCGCCTGCGCCCTGTACCGCCGCCGGGGGGCGCTGGCCGCCCAGCTTCGCCCGTACGCCGTCCGGGGACTGCTGGGCGCGGCCCTGTCGGTGGCGGCGTACGGGCTGGTGCTGTGGGCCCAGACGCGCGCCCCACTGGCCCCGGTGGCGGCGCTGCGCGAGTCGTCCGTCGTCGTGGGCGCGGCGATCGGGGCGCTGTTCTTCAAGGAACGCTTCGGCGGCCCCCGCGTCGCGGCGGCCGGACTGATGGTGGTGGGCATCGGGCTGATGCTCCACCCCGGCTAGCGCGGGCCGCCCGGCCGGGCCCGGGCCGGTCCGGGAGCTCGGGCCGTCCAGGAGCTCGGGCCGTCCAGGAGCTCGGGCCGTCCGAGAGCTCCGGCCGTCCGGGGACTGGGCCGAATGCCACATCCGAGCTGAACGCGGCGGTCCGGGGTAGAGGAACCCTGCCCATACGGTCCCGACGGAGAGTGAGCCGACCATGACGGACGACGCCTACCTGTTCCTCGCGGACGCCTCGTCCGCGTCCCTGGGCACCGCACTGCCCGCCGTGGGCGCCCTGGAGTGCCTGGAGACGTCCGCCGTGCGGGCGTGGCTGGACGCCCAGGGAGTCCCGCCCGACTCGCAGCGCCTGCGGGTGGTGCCGCCGGAGGAGTCCGGCTTCATCCCGCAGGGCACCGAGCGCCTTCCGGTTCCGCTGAGCGAGGAGGAGCTGGAGCGGGTCCGCCAGGCCGGCGCGCCGCGCGAACGGGCCCGGGTGGAGGCGGAACTACTGGCCTTCCGGGACACCGCCGAGGGCCGGGACGAACTGCTGCGCCGGGCGGTGGGGGCCGGTGTCCCGGCCCACCGCATCGTGGAGCTCACCGGCGTCGACCCGGCCACGCTGTCGGCGGCGGCCGGCCACTGAGGCCCACCCCGGGGAGCGCCGCCCGCCCGGGCTGCGGCTGCCGGACCCGGTGGGCACCGCGCCCGCCGGTGCCGCGGCGGAGTGCCACAGCGGCCCCTCGCCGGGCCCGCCACGGCCGGGGCAGGGTGGGGCCGGGTCGCAATGGAGTCCGGCTCGGAGATCGGCCGGAGATCGGCCGGAGACCGGCGGGAGAACGGCCGAGAAACGATTTCCCGGCCGGAGTGATCATGCGAAGCTGCTCCCGGCCCCTCTGTGGGCCTCCTCCGCCCCGGCCGGGTTCCTTGCTGGGTGCACAGGCCGGGGCGGGGTGCCACCAGTGATCCACCAGGAATCCACCCGGCCAGCAGGGGTCAGAGCAGGCCCAGCTCCTGGGCGCGCAGCACCGTGCTGAGGCGGTCGACGGTGTCGAGTTTGCGGTAGAGGTTCTGCAGGTGCTTGTGCACCGTCCGTACCGACACGCCCAGGCGGCGGGCCATGCCGGTGGCGGGCAGGCCCTCGGCGAGGGTCAGCAGGACGGCCGTCTCGCGCGGGGTGAGCCCGCAGCTCGCGGACCGGGCCACCCGGTCCTGGGCCCTGGCCGCGCGGGCGCCCCGCTGCCGGCGGGCGAGCAGGTCGTACTGGGCGGCGGCGGCGGCCAGGAGGGGTTGGACGCGGGTGGCGTAGAGCCGGTCCGCGTCCCCGAAGTCCTCCCCGGCGCGGTGGACGACGAAGCCGCGGACCGTGCCCCCGGCGTCGGGCAGCGGGACGGCGAGCACATGGCGGGTGCCGAAGCTCTCCCGCATGGCGCTCGCCACCTCGCTGTGCCGCCACGCCCGTGCACCGGCCAGTTGCGCCGCCGTGCGGGGAAGGCGGTCGGCGCCGGCGCGGTAGTGGGCCGCGAACGGGTAACCGGCCCGGATGTGGCGGGCGGTCCAGTCCTCCGGTACGGCGGGCCGCGCCGCGTCCGGGTGCCAGACGCCGACCAGCCCGCTGGCCGGGGTCCACTCCATGTCCTTGGTGACGACCACGGTGCCGCGCAGGGCCCGCAACAGCTCCTGGGCGATCAACTGCCACACCTGGTCCGGCTGCCGGGTCTCCAGGACACCGACGGCCAGGTCCAGCATCCGCTCGTAGTCGTCCCCTCGCAGGTACGGCACAGCCCCCTCCGCGAATCCATACGCACTTCTCCCCATGGAAGCACCCGTAGCGCGCTGCCATCGTGAACAGCACCGGGATCCCCACCCGCCGACGTCTCTCCGCCGAGGCGGAGGCAGAGCGCGCCCCGTACGGCCGGGCCGGCCGTACGGGGCGCGCCGGCGCGCCCGCCGGCCGCACCAACGGGCCCCGCCGGCCGCTCACCGGGCTACTCGATGGACGTGCGCACCGCCCGGATCAGCGCCTGCGCCCTGGGGTCGGCCGTGACGCCCTTGCGCATGCCGTTGGTGACGTAGCCCAGCGCGATGCCCGACTCGGGGTCCGCCAGGCCCAGTGACCCGCCGCGGCCGGGGTGGCCGAAGGAGCCGCGCCCGAGCAGAGGGGCTGCCGGGCCGTGCAGCATGTAGCCGAGGCCGAAGCGGGTGCCGACCACCAGGACCCGGTCGGGGCCGACGGACTCCTCGGTGCGGGCCATGGCCAGGGTCGCCGGGGCGAACAGGCGGTGGCCGTCGACGGGGCCGATGGTCGCGGCGTAGAAGCGGGCCAGCGCCCGGGCGGTGGAGACACCGGCCGACGCGGGGAGCTCGGCGGCGCGGTAGGCGGGGTCGTTCTCGTCCGGTGCCGGGTCGATCGCGCCGAACGCGCGGCGGGTGAGCGAACCGGGGTCGGCGTAGGCGTCGGCGACCGAGCGCTTGGGGCGCAGTTTCAGGCCGCCCCCGTCCGCCGTGGCCGGCTCCTCGACCGGTCCGACCCGGCCGGCCCGGTGGGCCTCGTCGGCGGGCAGGCCGATCCACAGGTCGAGGCCGAGCGGCCGGGCGATCTCCTCGGCGACCCAGCGGCCCAGGGTGCGGCCGGTGACCCGCTGGACCAGGGCGCTCAGCAGCCAGCCGTAGGTCTGGGCGTGGTAGCCGTGGTCGGTGCCCGGTTCCCACACCGGGGCCTGGGCGGCGACGGCGGCGGAGGCGGTGTCCAGGTCGGCGGCCTCGGCGAGGGTGAGCGGGCGGTCCAGGACGGGCACGCCGGCGCGGTGCGTCAGCAGGTGGCGCACCAGCGCCCGTTCCTTGCCGGCCGTCTTGAACTCCGGCCAGTAGGTGCCGACCGGCGCGTCCAGGTCGAGCTGCCCGCGCTGGTGCAGCAGCAGGGGTACGGCGGCGGCCACGCCCTTGGTGGCCGAGCGGACTATCTGGGTGGTGTCCACGGCCCACGGGGCCGTACCGTCGACGTCGCGCGTGCCCGCCCACAGGTCGACGACCTTGCGGCCGTCCCGGTAGACGGCGACCGCCGCGCCCCGCTCGCCGCGCTGCTCGAAGTTGCGTACGAAGGCGTCCCTGACCGGCTCGAAACCCGCCTGCACTGTGCCCTGGACGTCCACGTCCCACGCTCCCTCACACGATCGACCGGGACCGGCCGGTCCGGTCTCACCCCATGGTGCAACGTGTCAGCGCGAGGCCGGATTCCGGGTGGCCCCGGCGGCCGGGTCGAAGCCGAAGGGAAGTTCCAGCCGGTGCCGGCGCATCAGCTCCTCGTCGGCCAGCAGCTCGCGGGTCGGGCCGTCGGCCGCGATGACGCCCTCGCTGAGCACCACCGCGCGGGGGCACAGCTCCAGGGCGTACGGCAGGTCGTGGGTGACCATCAGGACGGTGACGTCCAAGGACCGCAGGATGTCGGCCAGTTCGCGGCGGGAGGCCGGGTCGAGGTTGGACGACGGCTCGTCCAGGACGAGGATCTCCGGCTCCATCGCGAGGACGGTGGCGACGGCGACCCGGCGCCGCTGGCCGAAGGACAGGTGGTGCGGGGGCCGGTCGGCGTACTCGGCCATGCCGACCCGGGACAGCGCCTTGCGCACGACCGCCTCCAGTTCGGGGCCGCGCAGCCCGGCCGCCGCCGGGCCGAAGGCGACGTCCTCGCGGACGGTCGGCATGAAGAGCTGGTCGTCCGGGTCCTGGAAGACGATGCCCACGCGGCGCCGGATCTCCGCCAGGTTGGCCTTGGCGACCGGCAGTCCGGCGACCGTCACCGTCCCGGCGCCGCCGGTGAGGATGCCGTTGAGGTGGAGTACGAGGGTGGTCTTGCCGGCCCCGTTGGGGCCGAGCAGCGCCACCCGCTCGCCGCGCTCGACGGCCAGGTCGACACCGAAGAGGGCCTGGTGGCCGTCGGGGTAGGCGTACGCGAGACCGCGCACCTCCAGCGACGGGACGGGATCGAGGTTCACAGGGTCCATCCCAGCAGGCAGACGAGGAGGGCGGTGAGGGGGAGGGCCGCCG
Organism: Streptomyces sp. NPDC050856; assembly: GCF_040653855.1. Lineage (NCBI taxonomy): Bacteria > Bacillati > Actinomycetota > Actinomycetes > Kitasatosporales > Streptomycetaceae > Streptomyces > Streptomyces sp. NPDC050856. The sequence continues at coordinate 155,135 of NZ_JBFAGV010000010.1, forward strand.
CCGAGGACCACTGGGCCCGGGAGGCGGTCACCTCGTCGATGACGGGCATGGCGCCGGCGTACCCCCGGCTGACCATCGCCAGGTGGACGCGTTCGCCGCGTTCGTAGGAGCGGATGAACAGCGCGCCGGCCGACTTGGCGAGCACGCCCCAGTGGCGTACGCCGCGCGCCTCGAAGCCGCGCGAGCGGCGGGCGACGGACATCCGCCGCATCTCGTCCGTGATCAGATCGCCGTACCGGATCATGAACGAGGCGATCTGCACCAGCAGGGGCGGCAGCCGCAGCCGCTGGAGCCCGAGCAGCAGGGCGCGCAGTTCGGTGGTGGCGGCCAGCAGGACGGACGCGGCGACGCCGAGGGTGCCCTTGGCGAGCACGTTCCACGCGTCCCACAGGCCGGGTACGGAGACGGAGACGCCCAGCAGGGCCGTCTGTTCGCCGGGCACCACGAACGGCATGAGGAACGCGAAGGCGACGAACGGGACCTCGATCACCAGCCGCCGCAGCAGGAACCCGGGGGCGACGCGGGCCACCGCCGCGACCGCGCAGAGCAGCGCGGCGTGCAGCGCGAAGGCCCAGACCGCCTCGCGCGGTGTGGAGACCACGACCACGACGAAGCAGAGGACGGCGGCCAGCTTGCAGTGCGGCGGCAGCCGGTGGACGGGCGAGTTTCCGTGCCGGTAGAGCCGGTGGGCGTGCCCGGCTCCCATGTCAGACGGTTTCCTTCGCGGATTCCGTCTCCGTTTCCCCACGGCGTCGGCGCACCGCCCAGAAGACCCCCGTGCCGACCGCGACGGTGGCGCCGACGCCGATGGTGCCCGCCAGCCCCCCGGACAGGCGGGCGTCCGTGATGCCGGTGACGCCGTAGTCGGCCAGCGGTGAACCGGCTGCGGCGTGCTCCTCGGCCTTCTTGTCGATGCCCTGGTCGGCGGCGACCTTCTCCAACCCGTCGGGGCTGGCGGAGGCGTAGTAGGAGACGAGTCCGGCCAGTACCAGGGCCGCGCCCAGCCCGGTGAACCACAGCTTCCGCAGGGACCGGGCGGCGGCCGGGCGGGCGGGCGCCGGAGCCGCGTCGACCAGCCGGCCGCCGACGCGCAGCTTGAGCGGCGCCGTCAGGCCGCGGGCCCCGTGCACCAGGTCGGGGCGGACCGCGATGACGGCGCCGACCGTCGCGCTGGTGATCACGGCCTCGCCGACGCCGATCAGCACATGGACCCCGACCATGGCGGTGAGCACCTTGGGCAGGGGTACGTCCGTGGTGCCGCCGACGGCGTAGATCAGGGTGAACGCCGCGGCGGCGGCCGGCACCGACACCAGCGCGGCCGTGAAGGAGGCGACGGTCACCGAGCGGCGGGTGCGCGGCAGGACCTTGACCAGGCCGCGGAAGAGGCCGTACGCCACCAGGACGGTGACCACCCCCATGGCGAGGATGTTCACCCCCAGGGCGGTGAGCCCGCCGTCCGCGAAGAGCACGCCCTGCATGAGCAGCACCACCGCGATGCACAGCACGCCCGTGTACGGCCCGACGAGGATCGCCGCCAGCGCCCCGCCGAGCAGGTGACCGCTGGTACCGGCGGCGACCGGGAAGTTCAGCATCTGCACGGCGAAGATGAACGCGGCCACCAGCCCGGCGAGCGGTGCCGTCCGCTCTCCGCCGTGGCCTCCGGCGGTGGGGCCGCCCCCGAGCTCCCGGCGGGCGCCGCGCAGGGCGACGGCGACGGACCCGGCGGCGAGGAGCCCGGCGGCCGCGGAGACGGGCGCGTTGATGAATCCGTCGGGGACATGCATGACGAGGACCGCTTTCGGACAGGCGGAAAGGGAGCCGGGGGGCGGCTTCGATGATGAGTCCTCTTGCGAAGGACTTGCAAGAGCGCGCGGGTCACAAAAGACACCGGGGCGTGCGCCAGGAATGAATGAGACATTAGAGACAGATGCCGCACATGTGAGGAGTCGGCCGATGACCGCCGCCGCTGAGAGCCCCCGGGTGGAAACCCGCGCCAAGGGTCTGATCGTTTCCGATGGCCCGCTCTCCCGCCCCGTGCCCGTCGCCCTGCGCTACGACCCCGACGCCGGGCCCGACACGGTACGGCTGGTCTTCCCCGGCGGCACCGAGTGGTCCTTCCCGCGCGAGCTGCTGGAGGCCGGTCTGCGCGCCCCGGTCCGGCACGGCGACATCGGGGTCTGGCCGTGCGGGAGGGTGCAGACGGTGGTGGAGCTGCACGTGCCCGACGGGGTGGCGATGGTGCAGTTCGACTCCCCGGTCCTGCTGCGCTTCCTGCGGCGCACCCACACGGCGTCCCGCCCGGTGACCCACTGACCGCCCGGCGCGGGACGGCGCCGGAGCGCCCGGCCGAGTTGCCGGGTGCCCCGGGCGCGGAAAGCATTGCTCCGTGAGCAGCGACAGCGCCTACCTCCGGTACCCCCACCTCCACCAGGACCTGCTGTGCTTCGCGACCGAGGACGACCTGTGGCTCGCCCCGCTCGCCCCCTCGGACACCTCACCCGGCCGGGCCTGGCGGCTGACCGCCGACCGGACCAGGGTCGGCCACCCCCGCTTCTCGCCGGACGGACGGCACATCGCGTTCACGAGCTGGCGCAGCCTGGACCCGGAGATCCACCTGGCGCCCGTCGACGGCGGCCCCGCGCGCCGGCTCAGCCACTGGGGGTCGCTGGACACCCGGGTGTGCGGCTGGACACCGGACGGCGACATCCTGGCCGTCTCCTCGCACGGCCAGCCGTTCTCGCACTTCTCCTGGGCCTACAGCCTGCCCACCGACGGTTCGCCCGGCCGGCGGCTGCCCTGGGGGCCGGCCGCCGACATCGCCGTGGCCGACGTCGACGGGCAGCGGCGGACACTGCTGCTGACCGGCAAGCCGCCGCACGAGCCGGCCGCCTGGAAGCGCTACCGGGGCGGGGCGACCGGACGCCTGTGGCTGCACGGCGAGCGGCTGCTGCCCCGGATCGCCGGGCACCTGGACTGCGCGATGTTCGTGGACGGCAGGATCGCGTTCCTCTCCGACCACGAGGGCGTCGGCAATCTCTACTCCTGCCTGCCGGACGGCACCGGCCTGCTGCGGCACACCGACCACGACGCGTTCTACGCCCGGCACGCCTCGTCCGACGGGCGGCGCGTGGTCTACCAGTGCGCCGGTGACCTGTGGATCGTGGACGCGCTGACGCCCGACTCGGTGCCGCGCCGGCTGGCGGTGCGGCTCGGCGGGCCGCGCTCGGGACGGCGCGCGTACCAGGTGCCGGCCACCGGTCACCTGGACGCGGTCTCGGTGGACGAGACGGGCCGGGCGAGCGCGGTGTCGGTGCGCGGCAGCCTGTACTGGCTCACGCACCGCGACGGACCGGCCCGGACCATCGCGGACACCCCGGGTGTGCGGGTGCGCCTGCCCGAGACGCTGGGCGGCGGCGGCCGGATCGCGTACATCACCGACGCCGAGGGCGAGGACGCGGTCGAGATCGCCCACCTGCCCCGGGCCAGCGGCGACCGGGAGCCGCGGCGGCTGGCGGCCGGGGCGCTCGGCCATGTCACGGAAATGGTGTCCGACCCCGACGGGGACCGGCTCGCCATCGCCTCGCACGACGGGCGGCTGCTGCTCCTGGACGTCTCCGAGGAGTCCACCGCCGAGGTCACCGAGCTGGTGCGGTCCGTCAACGGGCCGGTCCGCGACCTCGCGTTCTCCCCGGACGGCGCGTGGCTGACCTGGTCGCACCCGTTCGTCGGCCGCTCGCTGCGGCAGATCAGAATGGCGCGGATCAAGGACGGGACGGTGATCGACGTCACCAACGGCCGCTTCGAGGACGAGAGCCCGGTCTTCACCCGGGACGGCCGCTACCTCGCCTTCCTGTCGTGGCGGGGCTTCGACCCGGTCTACGACGTGCACACCGGCGACCTGTCCTTCCCGCTGGGCTGCCGCCCCTACCTCGTGCCGCTCGCCTCGACCACGCCCTCGCCGTTCGCCCTGTCGCCGGAGGGCCGTCCGGCGGCGGGCGGGCTGGACCCGGCGGACGACGAGCCGGGCGCCGGTGACCGGCCGGTCGTGGTGGAGGCCGAGGGGCTGGAGAGCCGGGTGACCCCCTTCCCGGTCGCCGCCTCCAAGTACTCCTCGCTGCACCCGGTGAGCGGCGGGGGCCTGGTCTGGCTGCGCTGGCCGATCTCCGGGGCGCTGGGCGAGACCTTCGCCAACCCGGCGGACACCTCCGGGCGGCCCACCCTGGAACACTTCAGCCTGGCCAGGGCCAGGAGGACCGAACTGGTCGACCACCTGGACTGGTTCGCGGTCAGCGGTGACGGCACCCGGCTGGTGGTGGTGGACGAGGGCGAGCTGCGGGCGGTCCCGGCCATCGAGACGGGGGACAGCGACACCACGGTCTACCTGGACCCGCGCCGCATCCTGCACGAGGTGGACCCGGGCGCGGAGTGGCGCCAGGCATACGAGGAGGCGGGCCGGATCGTCCGCGCCCACTTCTGGGAGCCGGAGATGAGCGGCATCGACTGGCGGGCGGTGCTCGACCAGTACCGCCCGCTGGTCGAACGGGTGGCCTCGCCCGACGAGTTCGCCGACCTGCTGCGCGAGGTCCTCGGCGAACTGGGCACCTCGCACGCCTACGTGACGGCCGCCCGGCGCAACGAGGGCCCGCCGCACTACCAGCGCCCCCAGGGCCTGCTCGGCGCCAACTTCGTGTGCCGGGACGGGCGCTGGGTGGTCGCGCGGATCCTGCCGGGCGAGTCGTCCGACTCCAAGGCCCGCTCACCGCTGGCCGGTACGGGCATCCGGGAGGGCGCGGCCCTCACCCACGTCGACGGCCGGCCGGTGGACCCGGTGGCGGGCCCCATGCCGCTGCTGTCGGCGGCCGGGGGCACCACGGTCGAGCTCACCTTCGCGCCCGCCGACGGTGAGGGCCGCCCGCGCCGGGTCGCGGTGGTGCCGCTGGTCGACGAACGGCCGCTGCGCTACCAGGACTGGGTCGCCAAACGGCGTCAGGTGGTCCGGGAGCTGAGCGGCGGCACGTGCGGTTACCTGCACATCCCCGACATGGGCGGTTCGGGCTGGGCGCAGTTCAACCGGGACCTGCGCCTCGAGGTGTCGCGCCCGGCGCTGATCGTGGATGTGCGGGGCAACGCGGGCGGCCACATCAGCGAGCTGGTGGTGGAGACGCTCACCCGCCGGATCCTGGGCTGGGACCTCACGCGGGGCGCCCAGCCCGTCTCGTACGCCGCGAACGCGCCGCGCGGCCCGGTCGTCGCGCTGGCCGACGAGGCCACCTCCTCGGACGGGGACATGATCACGGCGGCGTTCCGGCTGCTGGGCCTGGGCCCGGTGGTGGGGCAGCGCACCTGGGGCGGGGTGGTCGGCATGACCGGCCGCCACCGGCTGGGCGACGGCACGGTGATCACGGTGCCGATGAACGCGGCGTGGTTCGACGCGTACGGCTGGACGGTCGAGAACCACGGGGTGGAGCCGGACATCGAGGTGCTGCGCACCCCGCTGGACTGGGCCGAGGGCCGCCACCGGCAGCTCTCGGACGCGGTGGAGGTGGCCCTGGACCTGCTGGCCACCCACCCCGTCTCCCGGCCCCCGGACTACTCCCGGACCCCGGACCTGCGCCGCCCGCCCCTCCCCCCGCGGCCGGCCCCCTGACACGGGCCGGCCGCGGGGGCGCCGGTGGGGCGGCGCCCCGGAGCCGGCCGCGCGGCCCCGCCCCAGGGCCGCGCGGGAGTCCCGCGAACCGGCTCGGCGAGGCCGCCGGTCCGGCGGCCCCCACCCGCCGGACCGGCCACGGCACAGCGCGCCCGACCGGCCACGGCACAGCGCGCAGGGCGCACCCGGCGTCCCGGGTGCGCCCTGCGGCGGGCGGACCTGCCCGCGTACCGTCAGACGTCGTAGTCGCGGTCCACACGCTCCTGGACCGGCCGGGTGCCCTGGCCCGTCTCCTGGCGGCGGTCGCGCCGCTCGCCCTTCTGCGTGCGCTCCTGGGCCTCGCGCTTGGCGTCCTGCGCCCGCTGCTTGGCCTGGTTCTTCAGCTCCTGCGACTTGTCCTTGAACTGGTCCGAAATGCCCATCGAGGTTCACTCCTACAGGGAGGTGGTGGGGGATGCGGGGGCCATCGACCCCCGGCCTCGACCAGCCTGGCACGGCCCGACACACCGCGCATTTCGATCATTCGGTGACCGTTCAGGCACGCTCCGTGCGCGCCTGCTCGTCCGCCGCTCCCCCCGCGCCGACCAGCCCCTTGCCGACCCCCGCGAGCCGTGGTTCGAACCGGCGCATCTCCCGCCGCCCCACGGTGGCGATGAGCCCGGGCAGGTGGCCGCGCACCGCCTGCATGCCCCGCAGCCACCACTGCGCGTACACATGCGCCGAGCGGCGCTCGACACCGGCGACGATCCGGTCCACCGCCGGGCCCAGCGGGTAGGTGCGGTTCGACGGCCACGGCAGCCGCTGCCGCAACTCGCGCATCACGGCGTCCTGGTCGGCACCCCGCACCATGTCGGTGTCGGTCCACGACAGATAGCCGACGCCGACCCGCACTCCCCGGTGGGCGACCTCCGAGCGCAGGCTGTGCGCGAAGGCCTCCACGCCGGACTTGGACGCGCAGTACGCCGTCATCATGGGCGCCGGGGTGATGGCCGCGAGCGAGGCGATCTGGAGGAAGTAGCCCCGGCTCTCCAGCAGTACGGGCAGGAACGCCCGCGCCGTCACGGCGCCGCCGATCAGGTTGACCTCGATCACCCGCCGCCACGCCACCGGGTCGGAGTCCACGAACGGCCCGCCGGCCGCGACGCCCGCGTTGGCGACGACGATGTCCACCTTGCCGAAGCGGTCCTTGACCTCGCCGGCGACCCGGGCCATCGCCTCGTGGTCGGTGACGTCCGCGTACCACCAGTCGCTCTCGCAGTGCAGCCGCGCCGAGACCCGCTTCAGCTCGTCGGGCTCCAGCCCCACCAGCGCGACCTTGGCGCCGCGCGCGGAGAGCTTGCGCGCCAGCAGCTCCCCCACACCCCGCGCCCCGCCCGTGACGACGGCGACCTGTCCCTCCAGGCTGACCCTGCTCATACCACTTCCTCCTGATCGGGGGTGCGGACGTACGCGGCCACCAGCGCCCGGATCCGGGCCGTCACCGCCTCCGGCGCCTCGACGGGCGTCATGTGACCGATCCCGGGCAGCTCCTCGACTCCCAGGCACCCGGGCAGCGCCGCCGCCAGCGCGCGGGCGTGCACCGGCGGGGTGAGCCGGTCGGCGGAGCCGACCAGGACGGCCGTCGGCACGGTCAACTCCGCCAGGCCCGGCTCCAGATCGAGCTCGGCGAGCACCCGCGACCAGGCGACCCGCACCGCGCGCGGACAGGCGTGGACGATCCGGGCGCACTCGGCGACCCGTTCGGGCGCCGTCCCCGGGCCCATCGTCCCGTACTTGAGGACCGCCCTGGAGAGCGCCGTGACCGGCCCGAGCGGTGCCCGCGCCCCCAGCACCAGCCGGGTCAGGAGGGTACGCGCGCGCCCGGCCCGCACCGGCAGCAGCAGCGACTCGGCGACCAGCCGGGACGCGCCCGTGCTGCACAGCAGTACCGCCGCCGCGTGCTCCCGAACCGCCGGGCGGGGGCCCGCCGCCATGAGCGTCATACCGCCCATGGAGTGCCCCACGAGGACCGCCTTCTCGCCCGCCTCCAGGGTGGCCCCCAGCACCGCTTCGAGGTCGTCGGCGAGGGCGTCGGTCGAGTAGCCGGACGGCCCGGCGGCCGGGCTGCGCCCGTGGCCGCGCTGGTCGTAGACCACCACGCGGTGGTCGGCGGACAGGTCACGGACCTGGGCCGCCCAGAACTCGGTGGAGCACGTCCAGCCGTGCGCCAGCACCACGGCCGGCGCGTTCCCTGGGCCGTGCACCTCGACGTGCAGGGACGAACCGTCGGCCGAGGTCACCCGCAGCGGGCCGCGCGCGGGGGCGGCCGGGCTCATCGGACGGTCTCCTTCTCGCGCACCCGCAGTACCTCGTACTCCCCGAGGTCGACGCTCCGCGTCGCCCGCCGGAACTCGGCGGTGGTGCCCGGCCACAGCGTGGTGTTGCGGCCGTTGGCGTCCAGGTACCAGCTCTCGCAGCCGCCCGCCTGCCACACGGTGCGCTCCATCCGCGCCTGCACCCGCCGGTTCCAGGCCCCCACCGCCGACGCCCGGGGGGTGAGCGCCGCCCGGCCGCCCAGGGAGTCCAGCCGCCGCAGGTAGTCGGCCAGGTAGTTGAGCTGCGACTCGATCATCAGGATCATGGAGGAGTTCCCGAGCCCGGTGTTGGGGCCGATGATCGTCATCCAGTTGGGGAAACCGGCGGCGGTGGCGCCGCGCAGCGACTGCATGCCGTCCTTCCACGCCTCGGCGAGCGTGATGCCGTCCGCGCCCACCACGCGGTCGGCGATCGGCATGTCCGTCACGTGGAAGCCCGTACCGAAGATGACGGCGTCGACCTCGGCCTCGCCCCCTTCCCCGGGGCCCCCGGCCGCGACGGCCCTGGTGCCGTCCAGCCGTGTGAGTCCGGCGGCGATGACGTCCACATTGGGGCGGGCGAGGGCCGGGTAGTAGTCGCTGGAGAGCAGGATGCGCTTGCAGCCGATCCGGTACGAGGGGGTCAGCTTCGCCCGCAGCTCCGGGTCCTTGACGGCCCGGGCCATGTTGGCCTTGGCGATCGACTCCACCAGGCGCAGCTCGTCGGGGCGCTTGGTGAAGGCGCTGACCTGCAACTCCCTGATGCCCCAGAGCAGTCCGCGCCGCGCGGTGCCGGTGAAGGGCAACTGCCGGTGCAGCCAGCGCTCGACGCCGGTGATGGCCCGGTCCATGCGCGGCATGACCCAGGGCGGGGTGCGCTGGAAGAGCGTCAACCGGGCCACCCGCGGCTGGATGGCCGGCACGATCTGGATCGCCGAGGCGCCCGTGCCGACCATCGCCACGCGCTTGCCGGCCAGGTCGTAGTCGTGGTCCCAGCGGGCGGAGTGGAAGACCTTGCCGCCGCGCTCCTGGAACTCCGCCAGGCCGGGGACGTCGGGGATCTTCGGGTCGGACAGCGGTCCGGTGGCGGAGATGACGACGTCGGCGGTGAACCGGCCGCGCGAGGTCTCGATCTCCCAGCGCAGTTCGTCGTTGTCCCAGCGCGCCGCCAGCACCTCGCGCCCCAGCCGCAGGTGCGGGCGGAGTCCGAAGGTGTCGGTCACCCGCTCCAGGTAGGCGCGGATGTGCCGCTGCCCGGAGAAGGTGCGCGGCCAGTCGGGGTTGGGGCAGAACGAGAACGAGTAGAGGTGCGAGGGCACGTCGCAGGCGCAACCGGGGTAGCTGTTGTCCCGCCAGGTGCCGCCGACCAAATCCGCCCGCTCCAGGACGACGAAGTCGGTGACGCCCTCGCGGCGCAGCCGGACGGCGGCCCCGAGGCCGCCGAAACCGGATCCGATCACCGCCACCCGTACCCGCTCGTGTTCGTGCTGGCTCATGCCGCCTCCCAAGACTCTGCCAGCAATCACTGGCGCAATGGGGAGAGTAGAGCAGCTCCTTACCGAGCGGTAGGGGGCGGACAAGGAAAGTTACCGGCGGTACGACATAGGGTGGCGGGCGTGACGAGTGACCCGGCGGGCGAGCGGAACGGTGAGCGGGAGTACCGCGTGGCGGAGCTGGCCCGGGCCGCCGGCATCACCGAGCGCACCCTGCGTTTCTACCGCGAGCGGGGCCTGATCCCGCCGCCCCGCCGCGAGGGCCGCATCGCCTGGTACGGGCCGCACCACCTGGCCCGGCTGCGCACCATCGCCGCCCTGCTGGAGCGCGGCCACACCCTCAATGGCATCGCCGACCTGGCCGCCGCCTTCGAGAGCGGGCGGGACGTCGGCGAGGTGCTGGGGCTTGGCGAGCCGTCCGAGGAGGAACCGGTCCGGCTGACGCCCGAGCAACTGGCCGACCACTTCGGCGACCAGGTCACCCCCGAGAACTTCGCCGCCGCCCTGGACCTCGGCTACCTGGCCACCGACGGCGAGGAGATCGTGCACGTCAGCCGCCGCCTGCTGGAGGTGTCGGCCGCGCTGGTCAAGGAGGGCGTCCCGCTGTCGGCGGTACTGGCCGCCGCCGGCCGGGTACGCGTCCACGCCGACGCCCTGGCCACGCTCTTCACGGATCTGCTGTACCAGCACGCGGACGGCGCGGCGGGGGCCGAGCGGCTGCGCCCACTGGCCAAGAGCGTGGTGGAGGCGGAGCTGTCGATGGCGCTGGACCGCCGGCTGCGCTCCGCCTCCGAGGACGGCTGATCCCTCCGGCGGGCCTCACGACCTCCGGGACCCCCCGCTGCGCGGACCGCCCGGCAGCCACCAACGCGCCTTGTAGATGCCGCCGTTCACCAGCTCGTAGCCGCCGCCGGGCCGGTGCACCGTCACCTTCCTGGTCCACCAGGTCTCGCCGAGCCCGCTCTCCGGCACCGTCGAGGCGACCTGGCCGGTCCCCGGGTCGTCGCCGACGGACTTGACGCGGGCCCGGCTGATCCCGGCCGCGCCCGGGTAGTCCCGCAGGAAGGCGCCCGTGCGCTTCACGTACTGGTACACGGCCGAACCGCTGCTGACCCACAGCCGGCCGGGCCGCCCCGCCACCTGCCCGAGGTCGTGCCCGTGCGGCGTCGGCAGCGGCACCTCGAAGTCCGCCGCGAGCGTGGGCCTCGCCGCCGTACCGCCGGGCTTCAACGCCACCAGCCGGTCGCCGCCCAGCGCCCACAGCACCCGCCGCCGGGCGTCCCACTGGAGCCCGTGCGCGTCGTCGAGCCGGTACGAGGCGAACGGCACGTCCGCCGGGCCCTGCGAGGCCGCGTAGAGCCGCACCTCGTCACCGGTGCTGGCCGCGACGGCCACATTGCCGTCCGGCAGCAGCTCGATGCTGTGCGGGTTGTGCCGGATGGTGCCGGTCGAGAGGGTGCCGGCCCAGTACCGCGCGCCGCCCGGGTAGGCCACGACCGCGGCGAACCCGTACGAGGCGGTGGTCAGGACGTAGGTCCGGCCCCGGTGCCTGCGCACCTTGGCCTCGTTGGGGTGCACCCAGCCGGTGGCCGGGTCGAGGTCGGCGTACCGGGGGTCCCCGACCGGTGAGAAGGCCCACTTGACGGCGGCCGGGTCGGCGGCCGGGTCCCAGCGGCGCCGGGCCCCGTCGAGCAGCAGGATCCGCTTGGACGCCTGGTCGGTGACGAGGACGTCGGGGGTCCCGGCCGGGATCCAGGCGGCGGGGCCGCGGGTCGGGGAATGGGCCGGGGACGCGGACCCGGCGGGGGTGGCGGCGAGCAGCGAGAGCGCGAGCACGGCGACGAGCGCGGACCGCGGCGCGGTTACGGGGACAGGGCGCACAGCACCGGAGTGTGGCAGCCCCGAGGGGCCGGGCACACCGCCGATCCGAGTCACTCGCGGATCGGGACCGCCGTCACCGGCGCGTGGTCGCCCCGCCGCTCGGCGGGCGTCGCCGCCCTACAGGTCGTAGACGGCCGTCACCGGCGCGTGGTCGCTCCACCGCTCGGCGTGCGTCGCCGCCCGCTCCACCCACGCCTTGACCGCGCGCGCCGCGAGCCCGGGGGTGGCGACCTGGTAGTCGATCCGCCAGCCCGCGTCGTTGTCGAAGGCCCGGCCCCGGTACGACCACCACGTGTACGGCCCGGCCTGCCCGGGGTGCAGCGCCCGTACGACGTCGACGTACGCCGCCTCGCCCAGGACCCGGCCCAGCCACTCCCGCTCCTCGGGCAGGAACCCCGAGCTCCTGCGGTTGGCCTTCCAGTTCTTCAGGTCGGCCTCCTGGTGGGCGATGTTCCAGTCGCCGCAGACCAGCACCTCACGGCCGTCGGCCGCCGCCCGCTCCCGGAGCTCCTTCAGGTACGGCAGGAACTCGCCCATGAAACGCGTCTTCTCGTCCTGCCGCTCCGTGCCCACCTCACCCGACGGCAGGTAGAGACTGGCGACCGTGACGCCCGGCAGGTCCACCTCCGCGTACCGGCCGGCGCCGTCGAACTCGCTCGACCCGAACCCGATCCGTACCGCGTCCGGCTCCCGCCGGGTGTAGAGGGAGACGCCGGCGCGGCCCTTGGCGGCGGCCGGCGCGTGCAGGGGGTACCAGCCGTCCGGCGCCCGTACCGCGTCCGGGAGCTGCGCCGGCTCGGCCCGCACCTCCTGGAGACAGACCACGTCCGCGGCGGTCCCCGCCAGCCACTCCACGAAGCCCTTCTTGGCGGCGGCGCGCAGGCCATTGACATTGGCGGTCGTCACAGTGAGCATCCCGGCACCATACCGACCCGGCGCTATCGCACGCCCGTACGATAACGCGCATGCTGATCCGCATTGCCGCGTTCGACGACCCGGACGCCGTCAGACTCAACGACCAGGTCCAGCTCGAATACGCCGAGCGGTACGAGGACGAGGGCGATCTCACCCCGCTCGCCCCCGCGATGTTCCGGCCGCCGCGCGGCCTGTACCTCCTCGCCCACGACTCCGGCGGCCGGCCCGTCGCCAGTGGCGGCTGGCGCTCGCAGGACGCCAACGACCTGGGTTACTCGGACGGGGACGCCGAGCTGAAGCGGATGTACGTGGTGCCGGCCGCCCGCGGCCTGGGCCTGGCCCGGCGCATCCTGGCCGCCCTGGAGGACGACGCCCGCGCCGCCGGCCGCACCCGCATGGTGCTGGAGACGGGGACCAAGCAGCCGGAGGCGATCGGGCTCTACACCTCCAGCGGATACGAGCCGTGCGCCAAGTTCGGCTACTACCGGCACCACGAGGCCAGCCTCTGCTACGCCAAGCCGCTGCGCGGGGCGCGCGGAAAGTCGGTGACGCGCTCCTGACAGAGCCACCGGTGCCGTGGGACTCTGCCTGACGCACGTCTGTTCGCACCGCTCTTCGTTCCCCCACCCCTGCCCGGGCCCCGATCGGGACCGGGCGCGGCAGAAGGAGACATGCGTGAGACGCCATCGCACCGCCGTGGGCATCCTGCTGACCGTCGGAGCCCTGCTCACCGGCGCCCTGTCCGCCACCGCCGCCACCGCCGCGAGCGCCACCCCCTCGCCCGGGGACGCCGCCGTCCGCACCGCGCCCGCCGCCGAGCAGCGGCAGGCCGCCGCGTTCTGGACCGCCGAGCGGATGCGCGGCGCGGCCCCGCTCGACCTGCGGCTCACGCCCACCGCGCGCAAGTCCCTCCGCGCCCCGCAGCCGGGCGCCGCGACGACCACGGTCGGCCCCACCGCCTTCCCGCAGGCGGGCGGCGCGTGGAGCGGCGGCGGCGCCGTCGCGAAGACCACCGGGCGGGTGTTCTTCACCTTCCAGGGCAAGACCGCCTCCTGCTCCGGCAACGCGGTCACCAGCCAGAACGCCAGCACGGTGATCACCGCCGGGCACTGCGTGAAGTACCAGGGGAGCTGGCACACCAACTGGGTCTTCGTCCCCGGCTACGACAACGGCCAGGCGCCCCACGGCCAGTGGACCGCGACCAGGACGCTGACCACCCCGCAGTGGGAGGCGAGCGAGGACATCAACTACGACATCGGCGCGGCGGTCGTCGCCCCGCTCGACGGCAGGAAGCTCACCTCGGTCACCGGCGCGCAGGGCATCCAGTTCAACGGCGGCTACAACAAGCCGATGTACGCCTTCGGGTTCCCGGCGGCGGCCCCGTACGACGGCTCGAAGCTGATCTACTGCTCCGGGAACTCCGCCAAGGACTTCCTGTTCTCGCAGGACCACAGCCTGGGCTGCAACATGACGGGCGGTTCCAGCGGCGGCCCCTGGTTCACCGGCTTCAGCGAGACGGCCGGCACCGGCCTTCAGGTCTCGGTGAACAGCTTCGGCTACACCTTCCTGCCGAACCGGATGTTCGGCCCGTACTTCGGCGACGAGGCCAAGGCGGTGTACGACAAGGCGCAGACCTCCTGACGGCACACCGACACACCGGCACACCGGCACACCGGGGCCCGGCGGGACGCGTGCGCCCGCCGGGCCCCTGGCCGTACGGCGACGGATGGACCACCCTGCCGGGAGACGTCCACCCGCAGCACCACCCAGGAGCCCGACCCATGCCGTACGCCCACACCGCCGACCTCGTCCTGACCGGCGGGCCGGTCCGCACCATGAACCCCGCGCTGCCCGTGGCGAGCGCGGTGGCCGTACGCGGCGAGCGTGTCGTCGCCGTCGGCCACGACGAGGTGCACGACCTGATCGGCCCGCGCACCGAAGTGGTCGACCTGCGCGGCCGGTTGCTCATCCCCGGGTTCCAGGACGCCCACGTCCACGCGGTGGGCGCCGGAGTGGAGCTCGGCCGCTGCGACCTGAGCGGCGCCACCACGGCCCAGGAGTACCGGCCGCGCGTCCGGGCCTACGCGGACGCCCACCCGGACGCGGCCTGGGTCACCGGGGGCGGCTGGTCGATGGAGGCGTTCCCCGGCGGCACCCCGACCCGCCAGTTCCTGGACGAGCTGGTCCCCGACCGCCCGGTCTACCTCGTCAACCGCGACCACCACGGCGGCTGGGCCAACACCCGGGCCCTGGAGCTGGCCGGGATCACCGCCACCACCCCGGACCCCGCCGACGGGCGGATCGAACGCGAACCGGACGGCCACCCCACCGGCATGCTCCAGGAGGGCGCGATGAGCCTCATCGCGGACCTGGTGCCGGAGCCGGACCTCGCGGAGCTGACGGCCGGTCTGCTGCGGGCCCAGGCGCAGCTCCACTCCCACGGCGTCACCGCCTGGCAGGACGCCCTGCTCGGCGCCCACGCCGGGATGCACGACCCGGCCCCCGCCTACGCCGCCGCGTCCCGCGACGGACGGCTGACCGCCCGTGTCGTCGGCGCCCTGTGGTGGGACCGGACCCGGGGCCCGGAGCAGCTCCCGGAACTGCTGGCGCGCCGCGAGGAGCTGACCTACGGCAGGCTCCGCGCCGGCACCGTGAAGATCATGCAGGACGGCATCGCCGAGAACCACACGGCCGCGCTGCTGGGCCCGTACCTCACCGCCTGCGGCCGCGCCTCCGACAACTCGGGCATCTCGTTCATCGAGCCGGACGCCCTCGCGGCCTGTGTCACCGCCCTGGACGCCCACGGGTTCCAGCCGCACTTCCACGCGCTCGGCGACCGCGCGGTCCGTGAGGCGCTGGACGCGGTGGAGGCCGCCCGGGCGGCGAACGGCGCCACCGGCACCCGCCCGCACCTGGCCCACCTCCAGGTCGTCCACCCCCAGGACGTGCCCCGGTTCGCCAGGCTCGGCGCCACCGCGAACATCCAGGCGCTGTGGGCGGCGCACGAACCGCAGATGGACGAGCTGACCATCCCGTTCCTGGGCGCCGAACGCGCCGCGCTGCAGTACCCGTTCGGCGACCTGCTGCGCTCCGGCGCCCGGCTGGCGGCCGGCAGCGACTGGCCGGTCAGCAGCCCGGACCCGCTGGCCGCCCTGCACGTCGCCGTCAACCGCCGGCTGCCGGACGCGGACGAGGGAACCCCGGTCTTCCTGCCGGAGCAGCGCATCGGCCTGGACGCCGCGCTCGCCGCGTACACCGCGGGCAGCGCGTATGTGAACCGCCTCGACGACACGGGCACCGTCCGGGTGGGCCACCTGGCCGACCTGGCGGTACTGGACCGGGACCCGTTCGACGCGCCCGTGGACGAGATCGCCGACACGCGCGTGCTCCAGACCTTCGTCGGGGGCGTACGCGTCCATCCGGCGCCCTGAGCACCCCGCCGGGCCGGCGGCGGCGCTCAGGCCCCCCGGGCCGGGCCGGGCGACGGTGCCCGCCCCGTCGGGTCGGTCAGCCACCGCTGGGCGGCGGCGCCGTCGCGCACCTTGACGACGATGTCGGTGCCCGGCGCCGCGGCCACCGGCGCGAGCGCCAGGCCCTGGTGCCACCTGGGGGTCACCTGGCCCCGCACCAGCAGGTCGTACCGGACGTCGGTACCGGCCCGGGTGGCACACAGGCGCAGCACCACCACCCCGGCCGGCTCCCGGGAGTGCGGGCACAGCTCGGGGGCCGCCGCGCTGTGCAGCAGCCCGTCGTCCTCGTACAGCCACCGCTGGGTCGCGGCGCCGGCCGTGCACGGCGCGAGGGTGAGCCCGGCTCCGACGGCCGGCCGGCCGTCCCGGACGTCCAGGCACAGCCCTGCCCCGGCGTTGCGCAGGCCGGTGCTCAGCGGGCCGGTGGGGTCCCCGGCCGAGGCGGGTGGCGGGGCCGGCGGGCGCGCGGTGCCGGTCACGGCGCCGCTCGGCCCGCCCGTACCGGCGCCGTGACCGCCGTCGCCGCCGTCCCCGCCGCCGGCCCGCAGGACGGCAACCGCCGCCGCGAGCAGCGCACCCGTCACCACGATCCCCAGACCCACCAGCAGTTCCCCGCCCGGCCGGCCCCCGGCCCGCCGGCCGCCGCGAAGCCGCCCGGCACGCGCCGGCCCACCGCGCGGCAGCGTGCCATGCCACCCGGTCCCCGGGCGTCCGGTCCGGGAGTGGCGGGCCCGGCGTGGCAGCGGACGCGGCCGGGAGCGCGCCGGCCGGGACTCGAGGTATCCCCGCGCGCCCTCCCCGAGCAGCGCTTCGGCGAGCAGCGGGGCCAGCCGCCCGTCGAAGCGGCGCAGCTGCTCGGCCGCGTACCGGCAGTACCGGCACTTCGCCAGGTGGTGCTGGATATCCGGAATCAGCGTGCCGCCCCGCCGCAGGGATATGTCGAGCAGCCGGCCGTAGTGACGGCACTCCGCGTCCGGGGCGAACCGCGCGTGGGTCCGCGCGCAAGCGGCGCGGAGGAGTTCCCGGGCCTCTGCCAGCCGTTCCGCCGCCCGCCTGGGATCCATGGCGAGCAGGACGGCGGGCACCGACAGACCCTCCGCCTCGACTTCCCGGTGCCACAAGAGCACTTGGGCGTCGGTGGGCAGTTCCGCGAACGCCCGCGCGACCAGCCGGCGGTTCTCCGCCGGCTCAGCGGGCGCGCGCAGGATTCCCAGCAGCTCCGGTGCGCGCGGCAGTCCGGCCCGGGCGCGGAGCGTCCGGCCCACCGCCACCAGCAGCCGGGGCCGCAGCGCCCCGCCCGCCTCGCCCGCCCGCAGTTCCTCCAGCACCTGGCCGAACGCCGCCGCGGCCACCGTCGCCGCGGTCTCCCGCGAGGCGGTGAACAACGCCGCGTGGTCGCACACCGCCGGCCAGTGTCGCGCCGTCAGCAGCGCCTCCGAGTGCTCCCGCGCCGTTTCCCGACCGTCGCCGAGCAGACCGGCGAGCCCCTCGTCCGACCCCCCGAAGGCGGGCGCGTACGGGGGCGGCGGCGGGGCGGCGGAAAGCTTGCGGGAATACGCCATGGACGTCTTTCCCTTCGGGCCGGCGTGGTGGAGTACTGCGACCATCGAAAAGATGTGCGCCCGATGGGTACGTACCTTGCGGAGGGCGTTTTCCTTTGTGGGGAACTGCCCGGCCGGGACGGCTCACTGGGCCGTGAGGAAGGTCACTTTCGCACAACTGCGGGTGACGGAACAAGAGTTCTTTCCCGCCTCACCGGCCGCACCACTTCACAGCGCTTCCGGCGGGTAACCGGTGCCGGGAAAAGCGAAGATCCCGTCCGATCGGAACGATCGGACGGGATCTCGTGTCTGTGGACCTGAGGGGATTTGAACCCCTGACCCCCTCGATGCGAACGAGGTGCGCTACCAGTCTGCGCCACAGGCCCTTGCGACGTGTGAAACCTTAGCACCCCGGCCGGGGTGCTTGGAAATCCGTTCCCCCCTGGTCGCACCGGCCCCCGGCCGCGCGGGGAGCCCCCGGCTCACTCGTTGGCCGCGCGGGGGCGGTCCTCGTCCGCGTACTGGTCGAACAGCGGCGTCCGGCCGTGGTCGCGGGAGCGGCGGGGCGGCGGGGCGGTCGGGCTCGGGTGGGGGTTCTGGCGGGTGGGCGGCGGCGGGGTGGGCTCCGCCGCCGAGGAGCGCGCCGCGCTCCAGGTCTCCGGGTCGGTGACGTCCACGCCGCCCGTCGCCCGGGGGGCCACCGGAGCGGTCACATAGGTGGGCAGCGGCACCGGTACCGGATCCCAGCTGTCACCCCGGGAGGGGCCGCGCTCGCGCTGCTGGTCGACCCACTCGGCGTGGTCGGTCTGCTCGACCAGCGCGCGGCGGCCCGCCTCCTGCGGGGAGAGGGCCGGTGCCGGGTCGGGCTCGGGCTCCGCGTGGAGCTCCTCGGGCTCGTCCGCGCGGTCGGGGGCGGGCTGCGGGCGGCGCGGCCGGCTCTCCCGCAGCCGCTGGGCCGCGGCCTCGGCACGGCGCCGGTCCATCACGTACACGAAGCGGCGGCGCTCCTGCGCCCTCAGGTGCACGATGTACGCGCTGAGCAGGACCGCCGGGACGCCGGGGGCCCACAGGAAGGCCAGCCCGCCGACCGCCGCGACGATCGCGCCCAGGGTGAAGGCCAGGAAGAGGATCACCGTCGTGCGTCGTCGCCTGGCCAGGACCCGCGAGCGGCGGGCGCGCTCGGCCGCCGCCCGGGTGGGGCGCGGGGGCCGCGCGGGCCGGTCCGGCGGGGTCTGCGGGGCACCGGGCGCTTCCGGGAGCTCCAGGCGCGCCTCGGTCAGGGCCGGGGGCGCGGCGAAGGCCCGGACGTCGACCGAGCTCAAGTGCTCCGTCGCCGCGTCCGGGTCCACGTCGGGCGTGGCCTGGCCGGCGGTGCGCGCGCGCAGCTCCTTGGCGTACCGGCGCTCCATCCCCGCCCGTCCGGACAGGAGCCGGATGGCGGTGCTGAAGCGTTCCGTCGGACGGGCCTCGTTCAGCTCGTCCTGCCTGCGGAGCCACATCGGCACCAAGTAGGCGGCCCAGGCCCCGACGATGACTGCGTAGATGAGGCCGCTGCTGCTCACGCCTCACACCGTAGAGGGGTTCGCATCCGGCGATCGGCCAATTGGGCCGGTGTGTCGCACGATCTGGCTGATCTCACTGAATTTTTTTGCGCTTTTCCGATCACTCGGTGACAACCGGCGACGAAATTCGAACATATATTGCAATTCAGCGTGGTGTGCCGGGCCGGACCCGCCGCCAGCGGCGGAGCAGCCCCTCGGGGACCTCCTCGACCGTCAGCGCGTAGACGAGGTGGTCGCGCCACGCGCCGTCGATGTGGAGGTAGCGGGGCCGCATGCCTTCCTCACGGAATCCCAATTTCTCCACCACCCGGCGGCTGGGCAGGTTCTCCGGCCGGACGCACACCTCGATACGGTGCAGACCGACCGTCCCGAAGCAGTGGTCGACGGCGAGCGCGACGGCCGTGGGCATGACGCCCCGGCCGGCCACCTCCCGGTCCACCCAGTAGCCGACGTGGCCCGCGCACATCGAGCCCCAGGTGATGCCCGCGACGGTCAGCTGGCCGACCAGCCGCCCCTGGTACTCGATGACGAACGGCAGCATCCGTCCCGCGTTGGCCTCGGCGCGCAGGTGCCGGACCATCTGCCGGTACGTGGGGCGCCGGGCGGCCGCGGCGCCGGGCCCCGGCGGCGGGACGGTCGCCTCCCAGGGGCGCAGCCAGTCCCGGTTGCGCCGGTTGACCTCGCGCCACACCCGCTGGTCGCGCAGCTTTATCGGGCGCAGGACGACCTCGCCGTCGCCCAGGACCACCGGCCAGACCGGGTTCATGACTCTCTGGGGTGGTCGCCGCCCCGCAACTGGTCGACCGCGTGGACCAGGAGCCGTTCCAGGACGGCGAGGCCGTCGCGCACCCCGCCGGTGGAGCCGGGCAGATTGACGATCAGGGTGCGGCCGGCGACCCCGGCCAGACCCCGGGAGAGCGCGGCCGTGGGCACCTTGTCGCGGCCGTACGCGCGGATGGCCTCCGGGATGCCGGGGACCTCGTGGTCGAGCACCCGGCCGGTGGCCTCGGGGGTGCGGTCGGTGGGCGAGACGCCGGTGCCGCCGGTGGTGAGGATCACGTCGTACCCGGCCTCGACGCCGGCGCGCAGGGCGGCCTCGACCGGGTCGCCGTCCGGGACGATCTGGGGCCCGTCGACGGCGAAGCCCAGCCGGGCGAGGCCCTCGGCGAGGAGCGGGCCGCCCTTGTCCTCGTACACCCCGGCGGAGGCCCGGTTGGAGGCGGTGACGACCAGGGCGCGGCGGGTGGCCGGACCGGGGGCGGCGGTCATGAACGGCTCCAGTCCCCGGACTTGCCGCCGGTCTTCTCCTCCACCCGGATGTCGCTGATCACCGCCGCCTTGTCGACCGCCTTGACCATGTCCACCACGGTCAGGGCGGCCACGGACACGGCGGTCAGCGCCTCCATCTCGACACCCGTGCGGTCGGTGGTGCGCACCGTGGCCGCGATCTCGACCGCGTCGTCCGCCACCGTCAGGTCCAGCGTGACGCCGGAGAGCGCCAGCGGGTGGCAGAGCGGGATCAGGTCCGGGGTGCGCTTGGCCCCCATGATGCCCGCGATACGGGCGGTGGCCAGGGCGTCGCCCTTGGGGACGCCCTCGCCGCGCAGCAGTTCCACCACACGGGCCGAGACCAGCACCCGGCCGGTGGCCCGGGCGGTGCGGGCGGTGACGTCCTTCCCGGAGACGTCCACCATGCGGGCCGCCCCCGCCTCGTCGATGTGCGTCAGGCTGCCTTGCGTACTCACTGAACTCCGCCTCGCGTTCCGGCACTGGTTGCCCCGCACGACCCATTGTCGCGGCCGGGGGCCCGGGGGGCTCCCCGGGAGGTCACAGCGGCAGACACCGTACCGCCACGCCCGGCGGCTCAGCCGATGAGGACCAGGTCCAGCTCGGTGCCCGGCTCCACGGTGGTGGTGTCCTCGGGGATGTCCAGCAGCGCGTCCGCGTGGGCGAGGGCGGCGATCAGGTGGGACCCGGCGCCGCCCACCGGGGTGACGGTGCCCGCTTCGGCGTCGTACCTGCCGCGCAGGAACTGGCGCTTGCCGGCCGGGGAGGACAGCGGCCCGTCGGCGGCCAGTACGGCTCGCGCGCGGGGGCGGTGCAGGTCGGGCAGCCCCATCAGGGCGCGGATCGCCGGGCGGACGAACAGCTCGAAGGAGACGTAGCAGGAGACCGGGTTGCCCGGCAGGGCGAGCAGCGGGGTCTGCTCCGGGCCCACGGAGCCGAAGCCCTGCGGCTTGCCGGGCTGCATGGCGAGCCTGCGGAAGTCGACCCCGCCGGCCGGCCCGTCCTCCTCGCCGTCGCCGTCACCGTCACCGACCGAGGAGAGGGCCTCCTTGACCACGTCGTACGCGCCGACGCTGACCCCGCCGGTGGTGACCAGCAGGTCGGCGCGGATCAGCTGGTCCTCGATGGTGGCCCGCAGCGTCTGGGCGTCGTCGGTGACCGCGCCGACCCGGTAGGCGATGGCGCCGGCGTCACGCGCGGCGGCGGCCAGCACGAAGCTGTTGGAGTCGTAGATCCGGCCGGGCCCCAGCTCCTCGCCGGGCTGGACCAGCTCGCTGCCGGTGGAGAGCACCACCACCCGCGGCCGGGGGCGCACCCGCACGGTGCCGCGGCCGATCGCCGCCAGCAGCCCGATCTGCGCGGGGCCCAGCACCGTGCCGGCCTCCAGGGCCAGGTCGCCGGCCTGGACGTCGCTGCCCCGCGCCCGGACGTGGGCGCGGGCCGGGGCCGGGCGGTGCACGCGGACCTCGCCGCTCGCGCCCTCGGGGGCCCGGCCGGCCGGGCGCATGGCCGTGGCGGCCCCGCCGCCGGTGCCGCCGTCGGTCCACTCCACCGGCACGACCGCTTCGGCGCCGGGCGGGAGCGGGGCGCCGGTCATGATGCGGGCGGCCTGGCCCGGGCCGACGGTGGGCAGGCCGCCGTCGCCGGCCGCCACGTCACCGATGACGGTCAGCACCGCCGGGAACTCCTCGGTGGCGCCGGTGACATCGGCGACCCGGACCGCGTACCCGTCCATGGAGCTGTTGTCGAAGGGCGGCAGGGCGACGGGCACCGTGACGTCCTCGACCAGGACGCAGCCCTGCGCGTCGGGCAGTTGCAGCTCGATGGGGTCGAGGGGGCGGACCGCGGCGAGGATGTCCTCCAGGTGCTCGTCCACCGACCAGGTCGTACTCACAGCGTCCGCATCTCCTCGGTGACGTAACCGCGCAGCCAGTTCCGGAACTCCGGCCCCAGATCCTCACGTTCGCACGCGAGTCTGACGATCGCCCGAAGATAGTCGCCGCGGTCACCGGTGTCGTAGCGGCGGCCCTTGAAGACCACGCCGTGCACCGGCCCGCCGGCGCCCTCGTCCGTGGCGAGCTTCTGGAGCGCGTCGGTGAGCTGGATCTCGCCGCCGCGTCCCGGGGCCGTCTCCCGCAGTATCCCGAAGACGGCCGGGTCCAGGACATAGCGGCCGATGATCGCGTAGTTGCTGGGCGCCTCGCCCGGGTCCGGCTTCTCCACCAGGGCGGTCACCTTGACCACGTCGGAGTCGGCGGTGGGCGCCACAGCCGCGCAGCCGTAGAGGTGGATCTGCGCCGGGTCGACCTCCATCAGCGCCACGACGCTGCCGCCCTCGCGCTCGCGCACCTCGACCATGCGGGACAGCAGCGGGTCGCGGGGATCGATCAGGTCGTCGCCCAGGAGCACGGCGAAGGGCTCGTCACCGACGTGCGGGGCGGCGCACAGCACGGCGTGGCCGAGGCCGCGCGGGTCGCCCTGGCGGACGTAGTGCATGGTGGCCAGGTCGCTGGACTCCTGCACCTTGGCGAGCCGCTCCTGGTCGCCCTTCTTGATGAGGGCTTCCTCCAGCTCGTAGTTGCGGTCGAAGTGGTCCTCCAGGGGGCGCTTGTTCCGCCCGGTGATCATCAGGACGTCGGACAGCCCGGCGGCCACCGCCTCCTCCACGACGTACTGGATGGCGGGCTTGTCGACGACAGGCAGCATCTCCTTGGGAGTGGCTTTGGTGGCCGGCAGGAACCGGGTACCGAGCCCTGCGGCGGGGATGACAGCCTTGCTGATCCTGGGGTGCGACTGAGTCATGCGGAGCACCATATCCGGTAGGTATGGCAAGAAAGATTAGCTTGTAGCTAACTTCCTTCCCATAAGGGCATATACGAGAGGTTTGTGAAATCACCGTGACTGGCGAGATGTCCGGAAAGGCCACTCTGCGGCGCCAACTTCTCGCCGAGCGCGCGCTCCTGACCAGTGAGGACGTCCGGAACGCGGCCGCGGTTCTGGCGGAGGCCGCGCTCGGGCTGCCCGAGCTGGCCACCGCCCGCACCGTGGCGGCATATGTGTCGATCGGCGACGAACCGGGCACGCGTCCGTTGCTCGACGCGCTGCGCTCCCGGGGCGTCCGGGTCCTGCTACCGGTCCTGCTGCCCGACAACGATCTCGACTGGGCGCCCTACGAGGGCCCCGAGCGCCTGGTGGCGGCCCGCTGGGGGCTCCTGGAGCCCGCCGGTCCCCGGCTCGGGCCGCGGGGCGTGCTGGCGGCCGACGCGGTGCTGCTGCCCGGCCTGGCGGTGGACGGGCGGGGCATGCGGCTGGGACGCGGCGGAGGCTCGTACGACCGGGTCCTCGCGCGCCTCTCCCGGGCGGGTGCCCACCCGGCGCTGGTGGTGCTCCTGTACGCGCACGAGGTGGTCGAGCGGGTCCCGGAGGAACCGCACGACCACCCCGTGCACGCGGTGGTGACACCCGCCGCCGTCCTGCGCTTCCCCGGCCGCACCCCGGGGGCGCCCGGCGCGTGACGTCCGGGGCGCCGGCGGCGCCCCGGGGGCGTCAGGGGGTGAGCACCAGCGTGTCCACCGTCCTGGCCTGGACCGTCTGCTTCTCGTACGGCCAGTCCAGCAGCTCGCCCTTGGCCCACTTGTCGGTCTGGTCGGTGTAGTGCGCGTTGTAGGCGTGCCCGGAGGCGCCGGTCAGGTTGATCCAGCGGGACTTGTCCCAGTCGCCCACGTTGACCACCATCCGCATGGACGGGACCCAGACGACGCCGTACCCGCCCGCCGCGTTCCAGCCGGTGGCGTTGACCGCCGCCTCGCCGCCGGACAGGTTCCACGGGCCCCGGTTGAGCATGAACTGCAGGGCGCCCGGGCCGTTCGTCCCGAGGGTCTGGTTCTTGAGGGTGAGCTGGTGCAGCCGGCCCCAGCTCCAGCTGGAGACGTCCTTGCCGAGCTTGGAGGTGAGCTCCCAGCGGGCGTCCTCCATGGCGCGCTCGAGCAGCTCGTCCCGGGTGGCGGTGGCCGTGTTGGTCCGGCGGTTCTTCGCGGACGTCCACCACTCGCTGTCCTCGTCCTCCAGGAGCGGGCGGACCACCTCGTACCAGCGGTCGCCGCCGTCCGGCTGGGCCGACTCGGCGTCCCGCCGGCCGCACTCGCGCACCAGCTTGTTCTGCTCGTCGAGCGGACCGGTGGAGTCGGCCGGGCGGACGTTGAGGCACTCGCCCTTGACGCGCACCTCCTTGGGCAGCTTGTCGCCGAAGGCCAGCTTGAGGACGTTGCGCCAGACGGCGTTGAAGTAGGCCGCCGCGCCGGAGTCGGCCTCCTGGGTGTAGTCCCAGCCCTCCAGGAGCTTCTGCGCCTCACGGACGTACGGGTCCGAGACATCGATCTTCAGCAGGTGGGGGGTCAGCAGCTTGGCGATCTCGCTGCTGTTGTCCATCTGCATGGTGCGCATGTCGTCGGTCGAGATCTTCCCGCCGTCCTTGGTCTTCGACTCGATGAGGTCGTTGATCCGCTGGCTGCGCGAGCCGTAGCCCCAGTCCTTGGTGAGCAGGTGCGGATAGCTGCCCGCGTCGATGACGGCCTGGTTCGCGGTGACGATGTACCCGCGCTCCGGGTCCTCCTCGTACGGCAGCTCCTCGAAGGGGATCCACTTGTCCCACTGGTACTTCGGGTCCCAGCCGGGCGCCGGCATGGTGCCGTCGTGGCCCTTGGCGCGGACCGGGATCCGGCCGGGCGCCTGGTAGCCGATGTGGCCCTCGGCGCCCTTGGCGTCGGCGTAGACCAGGTTCTGCGCGGGGACCTCGAAGTCGCGGGCGGCCTCGCGGAACTCCTTGAAGTCCTTGGCGCGGTTCAGCTTGAAGACGGCGTCCATGGACTTGCCCGGGTCCAGCGCGGTCCAGCGCAGGGACACCGCGTAGCCCTCGCCCCGGTCGGGGGCGGAGGCGGTGACGGGGGCCTTCTCGCCGACCTTCTCCAGCTCGTCGCTGCGGTCGGAGAGCAGGGGCCCGTTCCTGGTGGTGCGCACGGTGATGGGCCGGCTGCCGCCGCCGGCCACCTTGATGACCTCTTCACGGGTGGTGAAGGGCACCTCCTTGCCGCCGAACTGGTACCCGTCGTCGGAGACCTTCTCCAGGTACAGGTCGCTGACGTCGGCGCCCAGGTTGGTGAAGCCCCAGGCGATGTCCTGGTTGTGGCCGATGACGACGCCCGGCATGCCGGAGAAGGTGTAGCCGGCCACGTCGTAGCGGCACTTCTCGGACACCGCGCGGCAGTGCAGGCCCATCTGGTACCAGACCGAGGGGAGCTGCGGCGCCAGGTGCGGGTCGTTGGCGAGCAGGGGCTTGCCGGTGGTCGTGTACTTGCCGGACACCACCCACGAGTTGGAACCGATGCCGTTGCCGCTGGGGCCCAGCAGCGCCGGGATCTCGTCCAGGGCGTCCGACAGGGCCGAGAGCTGGGTCCGGAAGCCTTGGGCGGCGCCCTGGGGGCTGTTCGGGGTGCCGGCGTCCCCGGCCTTGGCGGCCGGGTCGAACTTCCCGGTGGACTTGTCCACGGTGCCCTTGCCGACGATGGGGCGGTGCAGGTCGGCGGGGTAGGCCGGGTACAGGTCCTTGATCTGCTTCTCGCTGAGCCTGCTGGTCAGCAACGAGCGGTCGATCTCCTCCTGCATGTTGCCGCGCAGGTCCCAGGCCATGGCCTTGAGCCACGCCACCGAGTCGACCGGCGTCCAGGGCTCGATGGTGTAGTCGTTGCCGAAGGAGAGGGCGGCGTACTCGACGGAGACGTCCCGGCCCTCCTTGCCCTTCAGGTAGGCGTTGACGCCGTCGGCGTACGCCCGGAGGTACTTCTTGGTGTCGGCCGACAGCTTGGTGTCGTACTCCCGCTGCGCCACCCGGTGCCAGCCCAGGGTGCGCAGGAAGGCGTCGGTGCCGACCTGCTCCTTGCCGAACATCTCGGAGAGGCGGCCGGCCGTCATGTGGCGGCGGACGTCCATCTCCCAGAACCGGTCCTGGGCCTGGACGTAGCCCTGGGCCCGGAAGAGGTCCTCGTCGGTGGAGGCGTAGATCTGCGGGATGCCGTATTCATCCCGTTTGACGTCGACCGGGCCGCTCAGGCCGTCCAGCGAGAGCGTGCCGGTGGTTTGCGGGAAGGGGGCACGTACCGTGCTGACGCTCCAGTACGCGCCGTAGCCGACGCCCGCGACGAGCGCCAGCACCAGGGCGATCACGAGCAGGCGGGCACGTCGCCCCTTCTTCTTGGCGGAAGCGGCGGTGGTGTTGGCGGGCATCGCTGTCCTTCGAGGCGCAGGCTGGTCCTGGAGTGCTGGAGCAACCATAGGCGCAGCGCTCCGCCGGCCCGGACGCGGTGTCAGCAAGGGCCCGTTTTCGGCGCCTTGCGACGGACTGTCGCACCCGCCGACGGGGGCGTCAAGGAAGCGTTAATGATTAGGTAAGGTAACGAAGTACCGCCGCCGGCAGAACCCGGCGCCCATGCGAGGGGAAGGATCGGCCACTGACTGTCCACCAGCTCAACGAACTCCTGCTCATCTGCTCGCTCGTGCTGCTCGTCGCCGTCGCGGCGGTCCGCGTCTCGTCGCGCAGCGGCCTGCCCAGCCTGCTGCTGTACCTCGGCATCGGGATCGCCATCGGGCAGGACGGCATCGGCGGTGTGGCCTTCGACAACGCCGAGCTGACCCAGGTCATCGGTTACGCCGCCCTGGTGGTGATCCTGGCGGAGGGTGGCCTGGGCACGAAGTGGAAGGAGATCCGGCCCGCCCTGCCCGCGGCGGCCGCGCTGTCGACCGTCGGTGTCGCGGTGAGCGTGGGCGTCACGGCCGCGGCGGCCCACTACGTGGTCGGTCTCGACTGGCGGCAGGCCCTGATCATCGGCGCGGTCGTCTCCTCGACCGACGCGGCCGCCGTCTTCTCGGTGCTGCGCAAGGTGCCGCTGCCGTCCCGGGTGACCGGTGTCCTGGAGGCGGAGTCCGGCTTCAACGACGCCCCCGTGGTGATCCTGGTGGTGTCCTTCTCCACCGTCGGCCCGGTGGACGACTGGTACGTGCTGGTCGGCAGGATCGCGCTGGAGCTGGCCATCGGCGCGGCCATCGGACTGGCCGCGGGCTTCCTGGGCTCGTTCGGCCTGCGGCACGTGGCCCTGCCCGCCTCCGGCCTGTACCCGATCGCCGTGATGGCCATCGCGGTCGTGGCGTACGCGGCGGGCGCCATGGCCCACGGCAGTGGCTTCCTCGCCGTGTACCTGGCCTCGGTGGTCCTGGGCAACGCCAGGCTGCCGCACGCGCCCGCGAACCGGGGCTTCGCCGAGGGACTGGGCTGGATCGCGCAGATCGGCATGTTCGTCCTGCTGGGGCTCCTGGTGACCCCGCACGAGCTGTTCGACGACTTCTGGCCGGCGGTGATGGTCGGGCTGGTCCTGACGGTGGTGGCGCGCCCGCTGTCCGTCCTGGTGAGCCTGCTGCCCTTCCGCATCCCCTGGCAGGAGCAGGCGCTGCTGTCCTGGGCGGGTCTGCGCGGCGCGGTTCCGGTCATCCTGGCGACCATCCCCATGGTGTCCGGCATCGACGGCAGCGAGAAGGTCTTCAACATCGTCTTCGTGCTGGTCGTGGTCTACACGCTGGTGCAGGGTCCCACGCTGCCCTGGCTGGCCAGGGCGCTGCGCCTGGGCGACTCCTCGGGCGCCGCCGACCTGGGGATCGAGTCCGCCCCCCTGGAGCGGCTGCGCGGGCACCTGCTGTCGGTGGGCGTCCCGGAGGAGTCGAGGATGCACGGCGTGGAGGTCGCCGAGCTGCGCCTGCCGGCCGGCGCCGCGGTCACCCTGGTCGTACGGGAGGGCAAGAGCTTCGTACCGGCCCCGACCACCGTGCTGCGGCGCGGCGACGAACTGCTGGTGGTGGCGACCGACCCGGTGCGCGACGCGGCCGAGCGACGGCTGCGAGCGGTCGGCCAGGGCGGCAAACTGGCCGGATGGCTGGGAACCGGAGGGGAAACGTCCGGTTAATCCCAGGTGCACATACGCCCTGTCGGCGATTTCACAGGCGTCACGGGCGTGGTCACCTGTACCATGAAGGCACACACTGATCCACACTGATCGACCAACTCTGCCTGACGCAGAGCTGGCGCGACCGTATGGCGGCCGTGACACCCCGCCTCACCGGGGCCCGGCATCTACCGCAGTTCCGCGCAAGAGGACAGCTCTCGGCGGCTCCCGACACCCAGGGGAGCGCTACCAGGCGGCAGAAAGGCACGGGCCGTGGCATCCACGGTCACTTCTGACGTTGAGCACGGCGTCGAGCGCGACGAGCGCGGCGCCGGGCAGGGGCCCGGGAAGCGTCCCGGGTACGGGCAGCTGCTGCGCACCCCCGGCGCCTGGACGTTCCTGCTGCCCGGCTTCCTGGCCCGGCAGCCCTTCGCGATGCTCACCATCGGCATCGTGCTGCTCGTGCAGCACACCACCGGTTCCTACGGCAGCGCCGGCGCCGTCGCCGCGTTCACCGGCGTCTCCATGGCGCTGTTCGCGCCGCAGACCGGCAAGCTCGCGGACCGCTTCGGCCAGCGCGCCGTACTGGTCCCCGGCGTCCTGGTGCACACCGCGTCGGTCGCCGCGCTGACCGCGCTGGCGTTGGCGGACGCGCCCCTGTGGGTGCTCTTCCTGGCCGCCGTGCCCACCGGCGCCTCCGTGCCGCAGGTCGGGCCCATGGTCCGGGCCCGGTGGGCCGCCAGGCTGGACGGTTCACCGCTGATGTCGACGGCCGCCGCCTTCGAGTCGGTGACGGACGAGTTCACCTTCGTGGTGGGCCCCGTGCTCGCCACCGCGCTGTGCACCGGTGTGCACCCGGCCGCCGGACTGATCGCCGAGGCCACGCTGACGCTGGCCGGCGGCCTGTTCTTCGCGGCCCAGCGCCGTACCCAGCCGCCCCACGGCGTCGCCGACGGCGACACCCGCGCCGAGCGGGTCTCGGCCCTCTCCGTGCCGGGCGTGCGAGTGCTGGCCATCGCCTTCCTCGGCATCGGCTCGGTCTTCGGCGGCATGCAGGTCTCGCTGACCGCGTTCACCGAGGAGATCGGCGACCCCGGCCTGAACGGCGTCCTGTACGGCGTGTTCGCCGCCGGCAACATGCTGGCCGGCATCGCCTGCGGCGCCATCGCCTGGAAGATCGGGCCGCGCCGACGGCTGATGCTCGGCTACACCGCCCTGACCCTCGCCGCCTCCCTGCTGTGGTCGGCGCACTCGGCGGTGCTGCTGGGCGCGCTGGGCCTGGTCGTGGGCCTGTGCATCGCGCCCGCGCTGATCACCGGCTACACGCTGGTGGAGTCCCTGGTCCCGTCGTCGGCCCGCACGGAGGCCTTCACCTGGCTGACCGGCGCCGTCGCGCTGGGGCAGGCCACCGCCGTGACGGTGGCCGGGCGACTGGCGGACGCGCAGGGCGCGAGCGCCGGGTTCCTGGTGCCGCTGGCCGGTACGGCGCTGGCGCTGGCCACCCTGGTGGCGCTCCGCTCACGGCTGGCTCCCAAGGCCGCCGGCCGGACCGTGACACGTGGCGTCGGTCACCGCTCGCCGCTGACAGTGGACTGAGTCGGCGGAATACGTCACTATGGATCGTCGTTAGCACTCATCGAGTGAGAGTGCCAGGAGGAAGACAAGTGCCGACCTACCAGTACCAGTGCACCGAGTGCGGCGAGGGCCTCGAGGCGGTGCAGAAGTTCACCGATGACGCCCTGACCGAGTGCCCGAGCTGCCAGGGACGCCTGAAGAAGGTGTTCTCGGCGGTCGGCATTGTCTTCAAGGGCTCCGGCTTCTACCGCAACGACAGCCGCGGCGCCTCGTCGAGCAGCACGCCCGCCTCGACGTCCGCGTCGAAGACGCCCGCGTCGTCGGGCTCGTCCTCGGACTCGTCGTCGTCGGGTTCGTCGTCCTCGGGTTCGTCGTCGTCCGCGTCCTCGACCTCGTCGAGCGCCACCGGCACCGCCGCCTGACACCCGCTTCCCCGGGCCCCGCCGTTCCGTACGGCGGGGTCCTCGGCGTGTCCGGGGCCCGGTTAAGGTAACCCGTATGGCGTATGCGGAGATCGGCGTGATCGGCGGTTCGGGCTTCTACTCCTTCCTGGAGGACGTGACCGAGGTCCCGGTCACCACGCCCTACGGCAGCCCCAGCGACTCGTTGTTCTTCGGCGAGCTGGCCGGACGGCGGGTCGCCTTCCTGCCCCGGCACGGCCGCGGCCACCACCTGCCGCCGCACCGCATCAACTACCGCGCCAACCTGTGGGCGCTGCGGTCCGCCGGCGTGCGCCAGGTACTGGGCCCGTGCGCGGTCGGCGGGCTCCGGCCGGAGTACGGACCGGGCACCCTGCTCGTGCCGGACCAGCTCGTCGACCGTACGAAGGCGCGTGAGCAGACGTATTTCGACGGGGAGCCGCTGCCGGACGGCACGGTGCCCAACGTGGTGCACACCACCTTCGCCGACCCCTACTGCCCGGCCGGCCGGAAGGTGGCCCTGGCGGCGGCGCACGGCCGGGGCTGGGAGGCCGTGGACGGCGGCACCATGGTCGTCGTGGAGGGCCCCCGCTTCTCGACCCGGGCGGAGTCCCGGTGGCATGCGGCGATGGGTGGCTCGGTGGTGGGCATGACCGGCCACCCCGAGGCCGTGCTCGCCCGTGAGCTGGGGCTCTGCTACACGTCGATGGCCCTGGTGACCGACCTGGACGCGGGCGCCGAGACGGGCGACGGCGTCTCGCACACCGAGGTCATGCGGGTCTTCGGGGAGAACGTGGGACGGCTGCGCGAGGTGCTCTTCGACGCGGTCGCGGCGCTGCCCGCAACCGAGAGCCGGGCCTGCCTGTGCACGCGGGCCCACGACGGCTGGGACCTGGGTATCACGCTGCCGTAACGGGTGGCGGGCCACTTCGCGCGGGGCTGCCGCGAACGCCGCCGTAGCGGGTGGTGGGCGCGCTGGGTCGCGCCGGCCTCCGGCAGCGTGCGTGGGGCCCGGCGTGGGCGCCTGGTCGAGTGCCCGTACGAGTGAGCAGGTTTTCCCCAGCGCGGCGGTTGTCCACAGGTGTGAGCGGGTGCGGCCGGGACGCGGGATGGTGAGGCCGTCGGCGGAAAGCCGGCGGACCGCGCTCTCCTCGTAGGTGGTTGGCTGCCATGACGTTCACGTCCCGTCCCTCCTCCGCTCCCTCCGCTTCGTCGGCTTACTCCCTTTCCTCCGCTTCCTCTGTCTCCTCTGTCTCCTCTGTCTCCTCTGTCTCCGCTGTCTCCGCCGCTGTTCCTGTTCCCGCCGGTGCTCCCGGCTCCTCGCCCGTGCCGGAGACGTACGTCGTGCCGGCGTTCGCGCCGCTGCGGGTCCACGGCGGCGCGCACCGGTTACGCGGAGCGGTGCGGCGCAGGCGGCGCGCGATGGCGGCCGGGCTGGCGATGGCGGCCGCCGCGCTCGCCGCCTCGGGAGCCCTCGCGCCCGGGGCCGCCGAGCGGGCGGATGCCTCGGACACAGCGGTCACGGCGCCGACTCGGGAGGCGAAGCCCGTCCGCTCCGTCCGAGTGGTGTCCGCTCCGGTACGGATCGCGGACGCCGCCACGGTCCGGTTGCTGCGCCCAGGGGACCGGGTCGATGTGATCGCCGCGCCCGGCGCGCCGTCCGGCGCCGGGGAGGAGCCCCGGGTGGTGGCGCGGGGAGCGCGGGTGGCGGGCGTTCCCCGGGACGGTGCCGACTCCCCCGACGGCGGGGCGCTGGTCGTCCTGTCCGTCCCGCGCGGGACGGCCGCGGTGCTGGCGGGGGCCGGAGCCACCTCCCGCCTGGCGGTGACGCTGTGCTGACGGGAGCCGGCCGCTCGCCTCGTCACGTGCGCGTGGGTCCGGATTGGACGGCTGAGCCGCGTCCACGGCCTAATGGCTGCGCCAGCAGCACGAGCGACGAGGGGCACCGCGGTGAGCCAGGAGAAGAAGCAGAGCGTGCTGGAGGGCTTCAAGGCCTTCCTGATGCGCGGGAACGTCATCGACCTGGCGGTCGCGGTGGTCATCGGCGCCGCGTTCACCAACATCGTGAACGCGGTGGTCAAAGGGATCATCAGCCCGATCGTCGGCGCCTTCGGCACCAAGGCCCTGGAGAGCTACCAGTCCTGTTTGAAAGGGCCCTGCCAGGTCGACAAGAGCGGCAACGTCGTCAGCGGCATCCCGATCATGTGGGGCTCGGTGCTCGGCGCCACCCTGAGCTTTCTGATCACCGCGACGGTCGTCTACTTCCTGATGGTGCTGCCCATGGCCAGATACCTGGCGCGGAAGGCCGCGCTGGAGAAGGAGAAGGAGGGCGTCAAGGAGGTCGTGGAGGTCACCGAGCTGGAGCTGCTGAAGGAAATCAGGGACGCTCTCGTCGCTCAGCGCGCCGGGACTCCCGGCTCCGGGACCGGCAAGGCGCCCGGTCCGGAACACGGCACCGACCGCGGCACCTCGTAGCGGAGGCGGTCCCCCGCTCGGCCGGCCCCGCGGGACCCTCCGGGCCGCGGAGGCCGGCCCCGGAACGGCACCGGTACGGCACCGGTGGCGCTGCCCGCGGCGGTCGGACCGGCGCGGCAGCGGCGACGCCACTGCCTGCCCGGTGCGCCCGGCCAATGGCCCTGGCAAGGTGCTCAGAGGTGGTGCGGCGGCTTTTCGTCGAGGAAGCGCGCCACATCGGCGGCGCTGTCGGCGCCCGGAGCCCGCTCGCCCCACCCACGGTCCGTATCGTCCGCGGACTGCTGGTCCAGCGGATCGTCGAAGTTTAGCCCCGGCTTGCTCTTCTCCAGCCTCTGCGGCTGGTCGGCCGGCGCCTGTGGGGACTTCGCATCGCGCGGTCCGGGGGCGGGGGCGGTACTCATGTCTCCAGCGTACGCCGGACACCGCTGGCCGGGCCGGTGGCCCCGTTCCTCACCGGTGCCGGAGCGGCGGGCAGGGGACCCGGCTGGGGGCGCCGGGACCGGGTCGTCGGTCATGGGCTGCGGGCCGGCCCGGGGCGGGGCCGGCCCGCAGCCCGGTGACGCCCACCGCACGGGGGTCCACCGCACGGCGGGTCCACCGCACGGGCGGGGTCCGCCATCGGGGGCCGCCGTGGTACGCAAGGGCCATGGTGAGCAATGACGCACTGACGGACGTGGCCGGTCTCCGGGTCGGCCACGCGCGGGTGCCGGGGGACAGGGCGCTGAGCGGCACCACCGTCGTCCTGGCGCCCCCGGGTGGCGCCGTCGCGGCCGTGGACGTCCGGGGCGGCGGGCCCGGTACCCGGGAGACGGACGCGCTCGACCCGCGCAACCTGGTCCAGCGCGTGGAGGCGGTGGTCCTGACGGGTGGCAGTGCGTACGGCCTGGAGGCGGCGGCCGGGGTGATGGCCTGGCTGGAGGAGCGTGGCCGGGGCGTGCGGGTCGGACCGGAGCCGTCCCATGTGGTGCCGGTGGTCCCCGCGGCCTGCGTGTTCGACCTGGGCCGGGGCGGTGACTGGAAGGCCCGCCCGGACGCGTCGACGGGCCGGGCGGCGGTGGAGGCCGCCGACGCCACCGAGCCGGGCGCGCCGCTGGAGTGCGGCGGGGTGGGCGCCGGTACGGGGGCGGTGATCGGCGGGATGAAGGGCGGGGTGGGGACGGCCAGTACGGTCCTGCCGTCCGGTGTCACCGTGGGCGCGCTGGTGGTGGCCAACGCGGTGGGCTCGGCGGTCGACCCGCTGACGGGCGTGCTGTACGGGGCGTACGGCGAGGGCCGTCCCGACTACCCCGCTCCCGAGGTGCACGCGGCCGCGCTGCGGCGGCTGGCCGAGGCGGTGGAGCGCAGCGGCTGGCCGCCGCTGAACACGACCCTCGCCGTGGTGGGGACGGACGCGGACCTGACCCGGGCGCAGGCGCAGAAGCTCGCGGGTACGGCGCACGACGGCATCGCGCGCGCCGTCCGGCCGGTACACCTGCTCAATGACGGCGACACCGTCTTCACGCTCGCGACGGGCGCGCGCCCGCTCGCGGAAGGAGCGGGTCCGCTCGCGCTGAACGAGGTGCTGGCGGCCGGTGCGGACGTCGTGACCAGGGCGATCGTCCGGGCGGTGCGCTCAGCCGCCTCGGTGTCCGGACCGGGTGGCGACTTCCCCTCGTACCGGGCGCTCTACGGCGTCGAGTGACCGGCGCGAGAGGGGAGTTGTTCGGGGGCGCGCGGGAACCGGGATCGTGCGCCCTTCGTTTCCCGGAAGCCGGACGCGTTGTCAGACCCAGGGACTACCTTAAGCAAGCATCGAGTGACACGCGGCGACGGCCTGGAGACCCACGTTGAACGATCCGCATGATTTGCACGATTCGCACGCTTCCTGGGGTTCGTACGGTCCGCACGACCCCTATGAGACGCCCGAGACCCATGTCGAGCGTCTCCTCGGCCGGGCACTGAACTCCTTCGACCTGCCCGATGCCCTGGTCGAACGGCTGGACTCCGCGCTGACGCAGGCCAGTTCGCTCCACTCCTCGCACCACAGCGCGGGGCTGCACCGGGCGACGTACCGGCACACGTACCTGCTCACCGACGGTTCGGCGCTGACGCTGTGGGAGCTGGTGCACAACACCGGCCGGAACGGCAGCGAGCAGCACGAGCTGTACGCCGAGGAGGCCGAGGTCCGGTTGGCCGCCTCCCGGCTGCCCATCGGTTTCGCGGGTCCGGACGGCCGTCTCGGCGGTGTCCGGGCCATCGACGCCGCCGAGGTGATGGAGGGTGGGGCCGACGCCCTCGGCGAGCTCCACGCCGGTCTGGAGTCGCTGAGCGCGCTGCTGGTCCACCCGGCCCAGCCGGCCCCCCGGACGTATCTGCCGGACGGCTCCGCCGACCACGCGCGCCGGGTGCTGCGCCGCGCGGAGAACGCGGACCGGCCGGGTGAGGCGGTGGCGAACCGGTTGCGGACCGCCTTCGCGCACCACATCCGGCAGGTCTTCGGCCGCCAGTGCAGCGTGGCGGGGAAGGACGCCGGGTTCACGCTCTACGAGCACGCGTTCCTGCTGCTGGACGGCAGCGAGTTGAGCGTCTGGGAGGTGGAGCACACCGCGACACCGGACGGCCGGCACATGTGCGAGGTCTACGAGCACGAGCGTTCCGCGCGTGAGGCGATGGAACTGCGGGCGCGGGTGCCCTGAGCCCGGGTCCCGGCTCCCGGGGCCCGGACCGGTCCGCCCGGGCCCCGGCGGAAACCGTCGTCAGGCGGCGGCGACTGCCTTGTCGGGCGCGCCGGGCCCGGCGCCCGTGGCCGGCTCAGGGGCGGTCGCCCGGCGGGCGCCCTTGAGCAGGATCACAAGAGCGGCGCTCACCAGCGTGCCGGCCAGGACGGCGGCCAGGTAGAGGAGGGGGTTGCCGATCAGGGGGACCACGAAGACACCGCCGTGCGGTGCGCGCAGGGTGCACTCGAAGGCCATCGACAGCGCGCCGGTCACCGCGCCGCCCGCCATCGCCGAGGGGATCACCCGGAGCGGGTCGGCGGCGGCGAACGGGATGGCGCCCTCGGTGATGAACGAAGCGCCGAGCACCCAGGCCGCCTTGCCGTTCTCCCGCTCGGCCCGGGTGAAGAGCCTCCCGCGCACCGTGGTGGCCAGGGCCATGGCGAGCGGCGGCACCATACCGGCGGCCATCACGGCGGCCATGACCTTCAAAGAACCCTCCGTCGGGTGGGCGAGCCCCCCGATCGCGAAGGCGTAGGCCACCTTGTTGAGCGGGCCGCCGAGGTCGAAGGCCATCATCAGGCCGAGGATCACACCCAGCACGATCGCGTTGGCCCCGGAGAGACCGGACAGCCAGTCGGTGAGCGCCTTCTGGAGGGACGCGATGGGCTTGCCGATCACCAGGAACATCAGGAACCCGACGACCGCCGACGAGATGAGCGGGATCACCACGACCGGCATGATGCCGCGCAGCGGCACGGGCACCCCGACCCGCTGGACGGCCATCACGGTGCCGCCCGCGAGCAGGCCGGCGGCCAGGCCGCCGAGGAACCCGGCGTTGATGGTGAGCGCGACGGCGCCGCCGACGAAGCCGGGGACCAGACCCGGGCGGTCGGCCATGCCGTACGCGATGTAACCGGCGAGCACCGGGATGAGGAACTCGAAGGCCAGGCCGCCGATCTGGAAGAGCAGCGCCGCCCAGCTCGTCTGGTCGGTCCAGAGGAAGTGCTCGGTGACGGAAGGAGCCTTGTTGACGGTGTAGCCGCCGATGGCGAAGCCCAGGGCGATCAGCAGACCGCCGGCGGCGACGAACGGGACCATGTAACTGATCCCCGACATCAGCCACTTGCGGAGCCGGGTGCCGTAGCCCTCGCCGGGCTCGCCCGCCTGGTCCACGGGTGTGCCGCCGGCCGTGCCGGGTGCGGTGACCTCACCGCGTTCCGCCCTGCCGCGCACCTCGGCGATCAGCTCGGCGGGCCGGTTGATGGCGGCCTTCACCCCGACGTCGACGGTGGGCTTACCGGCGAACCGCTCCTTCTCACGCACGGGCACGTCGTGCGCGAGGATCACACCGTCGGCGGCGGCGATGACGGCGGGGGCGAGCCGGGTGAACCCGGCGGACCCCTGGGTCTCCACCACCACCTCGGCCCCGGCTGCCCGCCCGGCCTTCTCCAGGGCCTCGGCGGCCATGTAGGTGTGCGCGATCCCGGTGGGGCACGAGGTCACGGCCACGATCCGTACGGGGGCGTCCACCACCGCGGCGGATGCTTCCGGGCCAGCGGCGGGCGCTTCCGGGGCGGGTGCGGACCGCGGTGCGACGACCGGCTCCGCGGGAATCGCCGGAGGCGTCACCGCCTCGGGAACCCGGCCCGCCTCCGGGTCCGGTCCCGGCGCCGGAGGCGTCCCCGTACCCGCGTCCGGAGCCGTCTCCTCCGCATCCGCGTCCGCGTCCGCGTCCGCCTCCGGCGCCGTCGGCGGTGTGTCGCCACGGATCAGCGAGGCTGCCCGCTCCGGAGAGGTCAG
This sequence comes from Streptomyces sp. NPDC050856, assembly GCF_040653855.1. NCBI lineage: Bacteria > Bacillati > Actinomycetota > Actinomycetes > Kitasatosporales > Streptomycetaceae > Streptomyces > Streptomyces sp. NPDC050856. The sequence continues at coordinate 192,214 of NZ_JBFAGV010000010.1, forward strand.
GCCGCGCAGGGCCGTCGTGAAGTCGGCCCGCATCAGGCGGCGGGCCAGGGACGACAGGATCGTCAGGTGCGCGTCGTCCGCGCCCGCCGGGGCGGCGATCAGGAAGATCAGGTCGGCCGGTCCGTCCGGGGCGCCGAAGTCGATACCGTCCGCCGAGCGGCCGAAGGCGAGTGTGGGCGCGGTGACATGGGCGCTGCGGCAGTGCGGGATGCCGATGCCGCCGTCCAGGCCGGTCGGCATCTGCGCCTCGCGCGCCGCCACGTCGGCCAGGAAGCCGTCCAGGTCGGTCACCCGGCCCAGGGCCACCATGCGCTCGGCGAGCGAGCGGGCCGCTTCTTCCTTCGTCCGCGCGGCCAGGTCGAGATCGACCAGGTCCGCGGTGATCATCTCGCTCATCGCGGGCTCCCTCACTCGTTGTCCCACCGAGTCGGCCGATCGCCGACTCGTTCGCTCCCCGAACCGCCGGCTCGGCGGCCGCTCGACGGCCGGCCGCACGACTGCCGGCCGTTCGACGGCCGGTTCACTTCGTCACCGGTTCGGTCAGGCCCCGGTCGAGGGGCACGTCGGCGGTGACGGTGACCGCCGCCGGGTCCAGGTCGGCGGGGGCCGGCATCTCGCTGCCGGGCAGCTGGACGGCCGCCGCCCCGTGCGCGACCGCCGCCGCCAGCGCGGCCGGTCCCCGGCCGCCCGCCGCGAGGAACCCCGCCAGGGAGGCGTCGCCCGCGCCGACGTCGCTGCGTACGGCGGCGACGGCGGCGTGGCCGTACAGGACGCCGTCCCCGTCGACCAGCAACTGGCCGTCCGCGCCGAGGCTGGCGAGCACCGCGCCGGCGCCGGCCCGGCGCAGTTCCTCCGCCGCCTCGGCCACGTCGCCCACCGTGGCGAGCGGCCGCCCGACCGCTTCGGCGAGCTCCTCCGCGTTGGGCTTGACCACGTCGGGCCGGGCGCGCAGCGCGGCGAGCAGCGAGGGTCCCGAGGTGTCCAGGGCGATACGGGAGCCGCACCCGTGCGCGCGGGTGACCAGCTCGGCGTACCACTGGGGGCCGAGGCCGCGCGGCAGGCTGCCGCAGCAGGCGATCCAGTCGGCCCGGGCGGAGTACGCGCCGACCGCCGAGACGATGGCCAGCGCCTCGGCGGCGCTCAGTTCCGGTCCCGGGGCGTTGATCTTCGTCAGGGTGCCGTCCGGTTCGGCGATGGCGATGTTGGACCGGGTGGCCCCCGCGACCGGTACCGGTGCCACCTCGATGCCCTGTCCGGCCAGCAGGTCCGCCACCAGTGCGCCCGGTGCGCCGCCGAGCGGTACGACGGCGACGGTGCGGTGGCCGGCGGCCGCCACGGCGCGGGAGACGTTGACGCCCTTGCCCCCGGGGTCCACGCGTTCACCGGTCGCGCGCAGGACGTCGCCGCGCGTCAGGGCCGGCACCTCGTAGGTGCGGTCCAGCGAGGGGTTGGGGGTGACGGTCAGGATCACGCGCGTACGACCTCCGTGCCGGCCGCCTCCACGGCCACCGCGTCCTCGGGGCTCAGGCCGGTGTCCGTGATGAGCAGGTCCACGTCGGCCAGGTCGCCGAACCGGGCGAAGTGCTCCTTGCCGTACTTGGCCGAGTCGGCGAGCAGCACCACGCGTCGCGCGGCGGCGACGGTGGCGCGCTTGACGGCGGCCTCGGCGGGGTCGGGGGTGGTCAGGCCGTACCGGGGGGAGAAGCCGTTGGCGCCGAGGAAGACCACGTCGGCGCGGATCTGCCCGTACGCGGTCAGGGCCCAGGCGTCGACGGCGGCGCGCGTGCGGTGCCGCACCCGCCCGCCCACCAGGTGCAGGGCGATGCCGGGGTGGTCGGCCAGTCGGGCGGCGGCGGGCAGGGCGTGGGTGACGACGGTGAGCGAGGACTCCAGCGGGAGGGCGGCGGCGAGCCGGGCCACGGTGGAGCCGGCGTCGAGGATGACGCTGCCGTCCTCGGGGAGTTCGGCCAGGGCGGCGCGGGCGATGCGGTCCTTCTCGTCGGCGGCGGTGGACTCGCGCTCGGACAGGTCCGGCTCGAAGTCCAGCCGTCCGGCCGGGATGGCCCCGCCGTGCACCCGGCGGACGAGTCCGGCGCGGTCGAGGGCCTTCAGGTCGCGCCTGATCGTCTCGGCGGTGACCTGGAACTCGTCGGCGAGGGAGAGCACCTCCACCCGGCCGCGCTCCCGGGCCAGGTTGAGGATCCGCTGCTGGCGCTCCGGTGCGTACATGTGGCTTTACGTCCGTTCGATGCCCGAACCTGTGGTTTCACCAGCAGGCTAGCGCTGCCCTGCTGGGAAGTAAACACACTCGGGCATCGAAACGGACACGGACGGGCTCGGCCGGGCCGCTACGCCGGGACCTGCTCCGGTTCCTGGCGCGGCGACGAGGGGCCTGCCTGACCCGACGGGCCCGACGGGCCCGACGACAGGTCCCCGCTCAGGTCCGGGCCCGCCACCGTCTCGCCCTCCAGGTGCTGCTTCGGCCGTTTCGGCAGCGCGAACATGATCGCGAAGATCGCCGCCAGAATGCCCACGACCCACCACAGCGAGCCCTGGAAGGCGTCGGCGAACACCGTGCCCACCCGGTCGGGCGTCAGCCGCTGCCCGTCGATCGATCCGAAGAAGACCACCGACACCAGGCCGAGGCCCAGGGCGTTGCCCATCTGGCCGGTGGTGTTGATCAGGCCGGAGGCGGAACCGGCGTGCTCCCGCGGCACGTCCGACAGCACCGCGTCCGTCAGCGGCGCCACGATCAAGCCCATGCCCAGGCCCATGATCACCAGCGGCGGGACCATCTGCCAGGACTGGATGGCGGCGCCGTACCGTCCGGCTTCCCAGATGTAGAGCAGCAGCCCCCCGGCCATCGTGAGCGCGCCCGCCTGGAGCACCTTGCGCCCGAAGCGCGGCACCAGCTTCTGCACGGACAGGCCGGCCGCCACGGACACGGCTATGGAGAACGGTACGCCGGTCAGCCCGGCCCGCAGCGGGCTCCAGCCCAGGCCCATCTGCATGTACAGGGTCCAGACCAGGAAGAAGATCCCCATCACGACGCCGAAGGTCAGCTGTACCGCGATACCGGCCGCGAAGCTCTTCACCCGGAACAGCGACAGTTCGACGAGCGGCGAGCCGTCCTTGCGCGTCTTGTACTTCTCGTACGCCACGAACGCGCCGAACACCACGGCGCTGCCCGCCATGCAGAGGTGGCCCCACAGCGGCCAGCCCAGCTCACGGCCGCGCGTCAGCGGGTAGATCAGCATCAGCAGGCCGAGCGTGACCAGGACGACGCCGACCAGGTCGAGGCGGAGTGTCCGCTCGGCGCGGGACTCGGTGATGAAGGCACGGCCCAGGAGGAGTCCGGCCATGCCGACCGGGAGGTTGATCAGGAAGATCGGCCGCCACTCCAGGCCGAACAGGTTCCACTGGGTGAGCAGTGCGCCCAGCAGCGGACCGGACACCGCCCCGAGGCCGACGATCGCGCCGAACAGCCCGAAGACCTTGCCGCGCTCGTGCGCCGGGAAGGTGACGTGGATGATCGCCAGCACCTGCGGCACCATCAGCGCGGCCATCGCCCCCTGGAGGAGCCGGGCGGCGACCAGGATCTCGGGGTTCGCGGCCAGGCCGCAGAGCGCCGAGGCGACGGTGAAGCCCGCCATGCCGATCAGGAACAGCCGCTTGCGGCCGTAGATGTCACCGAGGCGGCCACCGGTGATGAGCCCCGCGGCGAAGGCGAGGGCGTAGCCGGCGGTGATCCACTGGATCGCGCCGAACGAGGCCGACAGATCGCGCTCGATGCTCGGGATGGCGATGTTGACGATGGTCACGTCGACCAGGTCCATGAAGGCCGCCGTCATGACGATGGCCAGGGCCAGCCATCGGCGCCGGTCGGCGCTGCTGTGCGGCTCTCGCTCCCCTTCGGGACGGTCGTGGCTCGCGGTCGGTTTCGAGGTCATGGCCGGAATCTAACCCGGCAGTAGGACAGAACATGTCCTAGATGGCCGCCATCCTGGTGGCATGACGGACACCCCGGCACGACTGCTGAACCTGCTCTCCCTCCTCCAGACACCGCGCGAGTGGCCGGGCAGCGAGCTCGCCGGGCGGCTCGGTGTCAGCCCGCGCACCATCCGCCGCGACATCGACCGGTTGCGCGACCTCGGTTACCCGGTCGAGGCGACCCGGGGCGCGGTCGGCGGTTACCGGCTGGTCGCGGGCGCCGCGCTGCCACCGCTGCTGCTGGACGACGAGGAGGCGGTCGCCATCGCCGTGGGGCTGCGCGCGGGCGCGGGCCACGCCATCGAGGGGGTGGAGGAGGCGTCCGTACGGGCGCTGGCCAAGCTGGAGCAGGTGTTGCCGTCCCGGCTGCGGCACCGGGTCTCCACCCTCCAGAACGCGACGATCCCGCTCACCCGGGGCGACGGGGCGACCGTCGCACCGCAGACACTCACCGCACTGGCGGCCGCCGTCACCGGCCACGAGCGCCTCCGCTTCGGCTACCGCGCGGGCGACGGGACGGAGAGCAGGCGGCAGGTCGAGCCGTACCGGCTGGTGTCCACCGGGTGGCGCTGGTACCTCGTGGCCTACGACCTGGCGCGCGAGGACTGGCGCACGTTCCGCGTGGACCGGGTCAGCGAGCCGTTCCCGACGGGTGCGCGGTTCACCCCGCGCGAGCTGCCGTCCGGGGACGCCTCGGCGCTGCTGGCGGGGTCGCTGTCCCGGACACAGCCGGAGCAGGAGGTGGACGTCACCTTCTCGGCGCCCGCCTCATTCGTGGCGGCGCGCCTGCCGGGCCACCTGGTCCCGGTCCCGACCGGCCCCGGCACCTGCCGGCTGCGCACCCGCTCGGCCGACTCCGTGGAGTGGGTGGCGCTCCGGCTGGCCCTGGTCGACTGCGAGTTCACCGTGCACGGCCCGGAGCCGCTGGTGTCGTACGTGACCGAACTGGGCGCCCGGCTGGGGCGCGCGGTGCCGTCCTGAACCGCCGGCGCCGTCCTGCGCGGGGCCTCGCGGAACCGTGGTGACGTCGCCGCGGGGTCCTGGCAGGGCCGGAAGCCGCCGTGCCGTCGCGGGCGCGGGGCCGCCCGTGAGCCGCCGGGGCCGGCATCGGCCCGGGGGCGGCCGGGGCGGGGTGGCACCCGCTCGGGGGACCCGGTCGTGCAGGCCCGGGCCCGGACCGGGCCGGGGCCGCGCCGCGGGCGCGCCCGCTCGTGGGCGCGCCCGTCCGGGGCCGGACCGCTCGGTCAGGCGGCGGCGTCGAAGCCGGTGTCGTGGGCCATCCGCTTCAGTTCCAGCAGGGCGTGCTTCTCGATCTGGCGGATCCGCTCACGTGTCAGGCCGTGCTCCTTGCCGACCTCGGTGAGGGTCCGCTCCCGGCCGTCCTCGATGCCGTACCGCATCCGGATGATCGACGCCGTACGGTTGTCGAGCTTGCCGATCAGGTCCTCCAGTTCCTCGCTGCGCAGCAGCGTCAGGACCGACTGCTCGGGCGAGACCGCGGAGGTGTCCTCCAGCAGGTCGCCGAACTGCGTCTCACCGGCGTCGTCCACCGGCATGTTCAGCGACACGGGGTCGCGCGCCCAGTCCAGGACGTCGGTGACCCGCTCGGGGGTCGAGCCGAGGTCGGCGGCGATCTCCGCGGCCTCCGGGTCGCGGCCGTGCTCGCGGTTGAACTCCCGCTGCACGCGCCGGATACGGCCCAGTTCCTCCACGAGGTGGACGGGGAGCCGGATGGTGCGCGACTGGTCGGCGATCGACCGGGTGATGGCCTGGCGGATCCACCATGTCGCGTACGTCGAGAACTTGAAGCCCTTGGTGTAGTCGAACTTCTCCACCGCCCGCACCAGGCCGGCGTTGCCCTCCTGGATCAGGTCGAGCAGCGGCAGTCCGCTGCGCGGGTAGCGACGGGCGACCGCCACCACGAGCCGCAGGTTGGACCGGATGAAGACGTCCTTGGCCCGCTCCCCCTCGGCGGCCAGGCGTTCCAGCTCCTCACGGGTCGCCCCGCCGGCGTCGCTCTCCATCTCGCCGTCCAAGATCTGCTGGGCGTACACGCCGGCCTCGATGGTCTGGGAGAGTTCGACCTCCTTCGCGGCGTCGAGCAGGGGCGTACGCGCGATCTCGTCGAGGTACATGCCGACCAGGTCGCGGTCGGCGATCTCCCCGCCCACGGCGCGCACACTGCTTGCCCGCTCGGTCCCACCACTGGCGGACTGTCGTCGGGCGACGGCACGGGTTGCCATGCGAGCTCCCTTTGCTGAGTAGCTGAGTAGGTCGCGACACCCTTCCGGGTGCCCTGCATCCGACGGAAACAACGACTGGAATCCGGACAGAATTCCCATGCGACCCATCGTTTTTCCCGATGTTGCAGTACCCTGTCCCGCCGCCGGAGCGGGACGGAGCGTCGCGCCCGGGTGCGGAGACGCAGGTCAGACCGGTAACGGCGGCCGGTCCCGGCGCCCTGGTGGCCCCCGGCGACCACCGCACCGGTGAGACCGCCGTCACCTCCGGTGCCGCCATTCCGCCCGGTGCCGCACCCTTGCCTCCGGTACCGCACCATTTCCGCCCGGGCCCGCCCGTCCGGCCGTTCTCCGACCCGGAAGACGACTCGCGCCGTCTCCTGGTTGCGCACGGTGCGCAGGAGGCCGGTGCCCGCAATGTTCAGGGGTATGCCTGAGGCCGCCCGGAAGTGATTAAAGGTTCAAGGAACGTAGAGTGGATACATGGAACCGGCAACGAACGGCGAGCCCCGCTGGCTCAGCGACGAGGAGCAGGCCGTCTGGCGGGCGTACCTGCACGCCACCACGCTCCTGGAGGACCATCTCGACCGCCAGCTCCAGCGGGACGCCGGGATGCCGCACGTCTACTACGGTCTGCTCGTCCAGCTCTCCCAGGCACCCCGCCGCCGGATGCGGATGACCGAGCTGGCCAAGGGCGCCAAGATCACCAGGTCCCGGCTCTCGCACGCCGTCGCCCGGCTGGAGAAGAACGGCTGGGTGCGCCGGGAGGACTGCCCCTCCGACAAGCGCGGCCAGAACGCGCTGCTGACGGACGAGGGCCACCAGGTACTGAGGCGCAGCGCGCCCGGGCACGTCGCCGCCGTACGGCAGGCGATCTTCGACCGGCTCACCGGCGAACAGGTGGCGCAGCTCGGCGAGATCATGCGGGTGATGGCCGAGGGCCTCCAGCCGTCGGACCCGAACGCGGACCTGCCCTGGCTCCGCTGAGGCGGCGGGACCAGGGCAGGACGGGACGGGGAAGGCACGGCGCGCGGCGCGGACACCGCGGCCGGCTCGTCAGTGGGCGACCACCGGGATCCGCACCTCGTCCGGCGCGCCGCCGTCCGGGGCGGCCTCGGCGCTCGCGCCCGGGCGGCCGGTGTTGATGAACGCCACGGCGATGGCCGCGGACAGGGCCAGGATGCCGACCGCCCACCAGATCGCGGCGGTGTAGCCCTCCACCATGGCCTGGAGCTGCAGCAGCCCGCGCGCCTGCGGTGATGTGGCGGCGGCCAGGTGGTCGGTGACGTAGGCGGTGGTCGCCGACGCGGCGATGGTGTTGAGCAGCGCGGTGCCGATGGCGCCGCCGACCTGCTGGGAGGTGTTCACCATCGCGGAGGCCACCCCGGCGTCCCGCGCCTCCACCCCGTGCGTGGACAGGGACATGGCCGGCATGAACGCCGTACCCATGCCCAGGCCCAGCAGCACCTGCGCGGGCAGGATCAGGCCGGTGTACGAGGAGCCGGTCTCCAACTGCGTCAGCAGCAGCATGCCGACCGCCGCCGTCAGGAATCCGGGGCCCATCAGCCAGCGCGGCGGGACGCGGGTCATCAGCCGTGCGCCGATCTGCGTCGAGCCCGTGATCATGCCGGCGATCATCGGCAGGAAGGCGAAGCCGGTCTTGACCGGGGAGTACCCCTTCACGATCTGGAGGTAGTACGTGAGGAAGAGGAAGAGGCCGAACATCGCGATGACGGCGAGGCCGAGCGACAGGTAGACCCCGCCCCGGTTGCGGTCGGTCAGCACGCGCAGCGGCAGCAGCGGCGAGGCGACCCGCGCCTCGACGGCGACGAACGCGGCGAGCAGGACCACCGAGGCGATGAACACCGCGACGGTGACGGAGTCGGACCAGCCGTCGGACTCGGCGCGGGTGAAGCCGTACACGAGGGTGACCAGGCCGAGCGTGGAGAGCACCACGCCGGGGATGTCCAGCGGGGAGCGGTTGCGGCCACCGGCCGGCTCACGGATCACGAAGTAGGCACCGGCGGCGGCCACGACGGCGAACGGGATGTTGACGAAGAAGGTCCAGCGCCAGTCGAGGTACTCGGTGAGGACGCCGCCGAGGATCAGACCGACCGCGCCGCCGCCACCGGCGATGGCGCCGTAAATGCCGAAGGCCTTGGCCCGCTCACGGGTGTCGGTGAACATCACGGCGAGCAGCGACAGCGCGGCCGGTGCGAGCAGCGCGCCGAACGCGCCCTGGAGCGCCCGGGAGCCCAGCAGCATCGCCTCGCCGGTGGCCGCGCCACCCAGCGCGGAGGCGGCGGCGAAGCCCAGCAGGCCGACGACGAAGGTGCGCTTGCGGCCCCACAGGTCGGCGATGCGTCCGCCGAACAGCAGCAGGCCGCCGAACGCGAGCGCGTAGGCGGTGATGACCCACTGCCGGTTGCCGTCCGAGATGCCCAGGTCCCGCTGGGCGGACGGCAGCGCGATGTTCACGATCGTCGCGTCGAGCACGACCATCAACTGGGCCAGGGCGATGAAGACCAGGGCTCTCCAGCGGCGGGGGTCGGGAAGCGATATGGCGGGCGGTTTCGACATGGAGGTAGCCACCTAGCGATACGAAATGAGCAAAAAGGACGTAATGAACGTGCGGAGAGGGCGTAGCGGAAGTACGGAGAGGAGTGGTACCGAGGTCAGCAGGACGCGCGCAGGTCCTCCAGCGTCGCGGCCGTTCCCGGCAGCTCGGAGCGGGCGGGTGCCTCCAGGCCGTCGAGGAACAGCTCGAGGTGGCGGTGCGCGAACCGGTCGACGCTCAGGCACGCGGTGCCCGGCAGCGGGCGAGTGAGCTGGGAGAGCCCCATCAGCAGGTCGCCGACAGCGACGTCGGGACGCAGCCGGCCCGCCGCGTGGGCCCGGTCGACCAGGCTCTGCACGGCCCGGTCCAACCGGGTCCGCTCGGCGTGCAGTTCGGGGTGGTCGGAGTCGAATGCGCCGGACAGCACCGGGCACAGGGCGCCGATCCGCTCGTCGGCGGCGGCGTGCGCGAAGCGCCGCAGCGCGCCGAAGGTGTCGGGCTCCTCGCGGGCCGCCTCCTGGGCCAGGTCCGCGGTGCGGGACATGACGGAGAGGACGACGTCGTGGACGAGGGCGGGGCGGTCGGGGAAATGGCGGTAGAGGGTGGCGTTGCCGACTCCGGCCCGGCGGGCGACCTCGTCGAACGGCACGTCGGGACCGAACTCGACGAACATCTCGCGGGCCGCCGTCACGATCCGCTCCCGGTTGCGCAGGGCGTCGGCCCTCGGCCGGTGCTCCCGGCGCGCCGCGCCGCCGGGGGCGGCGGCTCCACTGGTGGCGCTGGCAGGACCGGTCACGGCTCCACCCTTCCTGACGATCGGGCTGAAACGGGGAGAGGTTCCCCGGTTGTCGCGACACAGGTCCAAACGGGGAAGAGCTCCCCGGTTATTTCCCTCCGCCCGTGTGACCCGCGCCACTCCCGCCCGCCCGCTGTCCCGGCCCCCCGCGCGCCCCGCGGCGACTCCGGCGCTCCGGCTCCGGCGAAGCCGGCGACTGCGGTGGGCCGCGGCCACTCCGGCGGTCCGCGGCCACTCCGGCGGTCCGGCGTCCGGCGAACCGGCCACTGCGGTGGTTCGCCCCGCCCCTGCTCCCCGGCCGCTCCCGCTGTTCCGGCGCCCTCCCTCCCGTCATTCCCGCCCCTCCGGGGGCCTCCCGGCACTCCCGTGCGGACCCGCCGCCTCCCCTACTCCTGCTACTGGCGAGAAACCCACGATCGGGCCACTCGGCGAGCGCCCGCCCACGGCCCGGCCCAGGCTGATCGGGACGGAGAGCAGCCCGGGCCCGGCCGGCTGCCGTGGAACCGGAGGCGCGTGCGCATGCAGCAGACCCGCCGGCGAATACGCAGACCGGTCGCGCTCGGGGCCGCCACCACGCTCGCCCTCGCAGCCCTGGCGACGGCGAGCGCCACGCTCCCCGAAGCGACCAGCGCCTCCGCCGGCCCGGTCGCCACCGACGCGACCGACGAACTGGGGCTCGCGCCGTGCCGCATCACGGCCACCTTGGGCGTCCAGATGTCCGAGGGGATGCCCACCGCCCCCGGGTACGTCCGTTCCACGGGCGAGATCCGCGCCCTCAACCTGATGGTCGACTTCCCGGACGCGCCCGGTGAGGGCCCGGCGATGAGCCGGTTCGCCGAGTTCTTCCCGCAGACCACCGACTGGTTCCGGGTCAGCTCCTACGGGCGGCTGCGCTACCGTGCCGAGGCGCCGCTGCCGGACTGGCTGCGGATGCCGATGCCGTTCGTCGAGTACGGGATAGAACGCGGCTCACCCTACGAACCGGGGTACCGGCGCCTGGTCGAGGACATCGTGGCCGCCGCCGACCCCAAGGTCGATTTCAGCGCCTACGACCTGATCAACGTCCTGGTCACGCCCAACGCCGGTCCCTCCGCGCTGGACACCGTCCTGTCCGTCACGTTCTCCGGCAACTCCGACGCCCCCTACGCGGACGGCACGCCGCTGGCCAACACCTCGTTCGTCTACAGCCGCCAGGACGACGGCTCCGGCTCGTACGACGAGACGGGCTACCGGGTGCTGCCGCACGAGAACGGCCACGTCTTCGGCCTGCCCGACCTCTACACGGCCGAGGGCGGCGGCGCGGTCGGGCACTGGGACATCATGTCCGAGGACTGGGGCGCCAACAACGACCTGCTGGGCTGGCACAAGTGGAAGCTGGGCTGGCTGGACGGCGAGCAGGTCCGGTGTGCCGCGACCAGCGGCAGCCACGAGTACGAACTCACCCCGCTGGCCACCCGGGGCGGCGCCAAGCTCGTCTTCGTACCGCTGACCACCGAGTCCGGGTACGCGGTGGAGGTCCGCACCCGGGACGGCAACGACGAGGCGGTGTGCGAGCCGGGCGTGCTGATCTACCACGTCCAGTCCGACGTGGACACCGGTCAGGGCCCCATCACCGTCACCGACAGCGACCACGACAGCGGCGGCTGCACCCGCCGCCCCAATGTGCACGCGGAGCTGTCGGACGCGCCCTACCGTCCCGGCGAGTCGTTCACCGACCCCCACCACGGAGTGCGCGTCACGGTGCTGGACGAGGACGCCGGGTCCGGCACCTACCGGGTCCGCGTGACCCGGGCCTGAACGTCCTACCGGGTCCGCGTCACCCGGGCCTGCACGTCCTGCCGGAGCTCCCGTTTGAGCACCTTGCCGGTGGCGTTGCGGGGCAGCGGCTCCCGCTGCACGAGGACGTGCGCGGGCACCTTGAACGGCGCCAGGCTCTTCGCCACATGGGCCCGCAGCTCCTCCGGCCCGGCCACCGCATCCTCGCGCAGCCGCACCACCGCCGCGACCTCCTCGCCCAGTACCGGGTGGGGCACCCCGAGCACCGCCGCGTCCACCACGTCGGGGTGGTCGTGCAGGGCTGCCTCGACCTCCACGCAGTACACGTTCTCGCCGCCCCGGACGACCATGTCCTTGATCCGGTCCACGACGCTGACCCGCCCGTCCCGCACGGTCGCCAGGTCGCCGGTCCTGAACCAGCCGTCCGGTGTGAACGCCGCCGCGGTCGCCTCGGGGTCCTCCCAGTACCCGCGCACCAGCGACTGGCCGCGCAGCCACAGCTCGCCCACCTCGCCGTCGGGCACGGCCCGCCCGTCGGGGCCGGCCACGCGCACCTCGGTGACCGGGGTCGGCCGGCCCACGCTGCCGGGGAAGCGGCGGTAGGAGGCGCCGAAGTGGGCCAGTACGCCACCGCTGGTCTCGGTGAGCCCGTAGCCGTTGCGGGACTCGACCCGCTCGCCGTACCGGTCCGCGACGCGGGCGACGAGCTCGGGAGGCGCGGCGGCCCCGCCGGTGCTGAGCTGGGTGAGCGGTCCCAGACCGGTCTCCCGGGCGGCGTCCAGGAGCTGGAGGGCGGTGGTGGGCACCCCGGCGAAGTGGGTGACGCCGTGCCGGTGGACGAGCGCCAGGGCCTTGTCCGCGTCCCACTTGCGCATCAGGACCAGCGAGCCGCCCACGGCCATCGCCGAGTAGACCGCGGTGAAGGCGGCGACGTGGAAGAACGGGAACGTCATCAGCATCACGGGCGCCGGGCCCAGCCCGGGGACCCCGCCGCTCTCCAGCGTGGCCGCGGCGGCGTGGAACAGCGGGTTCTTCGCGGCACCGGTCTGCGCGAGGTGCGTGGCGACGGCGCCCTTGGGCCGGCCGGTGGTGCCGGAGGTGTAGATGATGGTGGCGTCGTCCTCGGGCCGGACCTCGACGGCGGGCGGCCCGAGCGCCGGGTCGGCGGCGGGCAGCTCCTCGTACCGCTCGAAGCCCTCCTCCTCGTCCTCCCCGTGGAACAGCACGCCCCGCACTCCGGTGCGGCGCGCCCAGGCCCGGACCCGGCCCACCCGCTCCCCGTCGACCAGCAGCACGCCCGGCCGGCAGTCGTCGAGGGCGTAGCCGAACTCCTCCTCGGTCCACCAGGCGTTGAGCGGCACGGCGACCAGGCCGGCCAACTGGGCGGCCCAGAAGGCGATCTGCCACTCGGGGTGGTTGCGCATCGCCACGACGGCCCGGTCGCCCGGGCGCAGGCCGTACACCTCGGTGAACCGCCGGGCGAGCGCGCAGGCGGCGGCGAAGAACTCCCCGTACGTGTAGCGGCGGCTCTCCGCGATCAGGAACGGGCGCTCCCCGAAGGCCCAGGCGACCTCGGCGAACTCCCGCAGGGTGCGGGGGCCGTCGGCGTACACCCGCCGCCCGTCCGCGCCGGTGACCACGGCGAAGGGCGCGCCGGGCGCGGTCAGGGCCTCCCAGTGCCGTACGGACGGGTCGCCGGCCGGGTCGGCCGGGTCGGCCGGGTTCGCGGCGAGGTCCCCCGCCGGGTCGCCGGCCGGTTCCCCGGCGAGGGCCCCGGCCGGGCTTCCGGACGCGCCGCCGGACGGCTCACCGGACGGCTCGATGTGCGGCACGATCAGCCTCTTTCCTAAGCGCTTGCTCAGTCCCACTCCGGACGCTACGCACCTCCCCCGCACTCCGTCAAGGTATGTGTATCAGCCATCCACCGACCCGGGAGCGACCGCGCCGGCTAGGCAGTTTCGTTTGGATCAGTCGGTCGTTGGTCCGGGTGTGCCGTTGACTGATGCGCAGTGGGCGCGGATCGAGCCGTTGCTCCCGGACCGG
>NZ_JBFAGV010000011.1:0-177870 GCF_040653855.1 Streptomyces sp. NPDC050856
ACAAACTCGCCGCCCGCTACAAAGCCGGCATCCACCTCGCCTCACTCATCCTCTGGCTCCGCGTCCCCCAAGATCCCTTGTCAGACAGGACCTAGCGGGTGGTACTCGGTGACGGCCACCCCGTCGCCGAGCACGCCGAACATTCAGCCACCGCTCCGCCCCAGTGCCAGGCCGTTCGGCTGCGCACCGCCCGAGCCGAAATCTTCTGCCTCATCGAGACCTTCAACTACCGTCGTCGCCTGCGCATGCACCGAACTTCCAGGCTGTCTCGCCCCGGCCGAGAACGGGCAGCAGCATCAGCACTCCCCCGCGGCACAACGACCATGTCCGAGCCAGCGGAGAAACGCCAGGTGCTCACTCGCCTGCGTGCGGCTGCGCGGGGGCTTGGGCTGTGATCGGTCCGCATTCTTGTACGTACCGGCCGAGTACGCCGAGCATGGTCACCTCGCTGCCGAGCAGCAGGCGTTCGACCAAGCCGATCAGCTCCCGGCCACCGGGGCCCGCCGAGTAGGCCATCAGCGCGGCCCCGATCAGGGCGATGCACGACAGGACGCGCAGCCATCGAACTGTTCGCACCGCATGCGGTTCGGCGGAGAGCCGCCGGGCGAGAAGGAGCCCGGCGGCCGGGAGTGCGGCGAACGCCGCGATGGAGGCATAGCGGTGCACGTACGCGGACCCGCCCAAGTGTGTGGTCAGCGGGTCAGTCGGCACCACAGCCGCGACCACGAGTCCCAGGCCCCAGACGGTCAGCAGGGCTGAGGGAAGACCGCGCACGGGCACGCATCGCCCCCTCGCCACCGTCAGGAGTACCAACGAAACCGCACCCAGCAGGGCCATGGTGGCTTCGATCGGACCTCCGCGGTCCAGGGCAGCGAAGTCGCTGACGGTCAGGAAGAACGGACTGAGGTCGGGGTCCGTGTCCGAGGGGGACCACAAGGCCGCGCCCACGGCCAGAGCGACGGCGGTCCAGACTGTCGGGGCGAGTAAGTGGCTGAAGGCGCGACGTCCTGGTGTGATCATGGTCTGCATTCTCTGGTCCAGCGACCCGGCCAGACCACCGGGCCCGCCCCCGAAGCACCCCTGATTCCGACCCCCGACGGCAGTCAGGGATGACCACGTTGCTGAGTGCGTGTTGCGTCCCCCGTCCGGCTGCGCACCGTTCTGCCCGGCCCTTGCCACGGGGGAAGAGCGTCTCGCACTCGGTCGCCTCACGGCACAGGACACGAGCGCACCAGCGTCTGGCGCTCGTCGTCGGTCAACGTCACCTCGGCCACCGGCCGTCCCCTACGCGCCACGCGGGAACTGGACGGACTGGGCGACGAGCCGCGCCCCGGCGCTCCCCGGAAGATTTCCGATAAGCAAGTGGAGGCGGTCGTCGTCGCCACCTTGGAACGCACCCCGAAGGACGCTACACACTGGTCACGCGCGTCGATGGCGGCCGAGAGTGGACAGTCCAAATCCACTGTGGGGCGGATCTGGCGCACCTTCGGCCCCAAGTTGCACCAGGTGGACACGTTCAAGTTGTCCAATGACCCCCAGTTCATCGACAAGGTCCGCGACATCGTGGGCCTCACCTCGACCCGCCGGAGAAGGCGCTGGTCCTGTGTGTCGATGAGAAGTCCCAGATCCAGGCGCTGGACCGCTACGCGCCGGTGCTGCCGATGATGCCGGGCATGCCCGAGCGCCGCACGCACGACTACGTCCGCCACGGCATCACCACGCTGTTCGCCGCCCTGGATGTGGCCACCGGCGAGGTGATCGGCTCCGTCCACCGCCGCCACCGGGCCGCGGAGTTCAAGAAGTTCCTGGTCATGCTGGACAAGGAGGTCCCCGCCGGCCTGGACGTCCACCTGATCTGCGACAACTGCAGCACCCACAAGGCGCCGACGGTCCGAAAGTGGCTGGAAGCCCATCCCTGCTTGCATATGCACTTCACGCCCACCTACTCATCCTAGCTCAACCAGGTCGAGCGGTGGCTCGGCCTCCTGACCGACAAGAAGATACGGCGCGGAGTCCACAAGGACCCGTAGGCCCTGGAACGCGACATCCGCTCCTGGATCGCCCAGTGGAACGAGGACCCGAAGGCCTTCGTCTGGACGAAGGACGCGGACGAGATGCTGCAGCGCCTCGCCGCATATCTTGATCGAATTCCCGGCGCAGGACGCTAGATCGTCGGAGTGATGGCACCGAACGGCTCATAAGCAAGAACGTCCGAGTGAGTCGAGTCAGACCATTCTTCGATGACGATGACCTCGATCGGATTTCCGTCCTCGTCGCGGCCGACTCCGAGCGTGGCGCGGACCAGACCCGGCGTTTTTTCGCCGCGCAGCCGGGCTGTCTGCTGTTTCACCAGCGCTTGGACGCCCGCGTCGTCCGTGGCGGGAAGCCGCCGTGTTATCCACTTCTCGGCGACCGTGTCGACGTGCGCAACCACAGCGACAATCTCGGTCAGCGACCGATCCCGCTCGATATCGGGGACCCGGTCGTCGATCGCCGCGCGAGGGATCGACGCGACGTGGTGAACGTAGTGGTCGCGTGCGGCGGCGGTGGTCCACAGCGATTGGAGGAACAGCGTCGGTTCTGCCGGCGAGTGAAGCACCGAGAACTGGATCAGCCCGTCAGACCAGGGCATCGCCTCCAGTGCGCCGCGAGCGGCTTTTTCCGCCTCTGCTGCCGTGGGCAACCGCCACCAGCTGTCAATTCGGGCTTTGGCATCGTCATGGTGAGTGGCAACGTGTGTTGGCCGCATCGCTCGGGCTTGGTTCTGCTGATCGGTCATGCTGCCACTCTGGATGTTAAACATTTGTTGAAGGCAAGGCCTCGGTGGTGGGAGAGTGCTGTCATGACAGACACCAGGAATCTGACTGATGCGCCGCCGACCGCTGGTCCACGCGAAGCTGGCTTGACTGTTGGCGACGTTTCTCGGGAGTCAGGAGTGGCCACTTCGGCAGTGCGCTTCTATGAGC
The DNA here is from genome assembly GCF_040653855.1 of Streptomyces sp. NPDC050856. Lineage (NCBI taxonomy): Bacteria > Bacillati > Actinomycetota > Actinomycetes > Kitasatosporales > Streptomycetaceae > Streptomyces > Streptomyces sp. NPDC050856. Next base: position 2,967 of record NZ_JBFAGV010000011.1, read on the forward strand.
GGTACGGCGTGATCAAGGCAGAACGAACCAGCGCCAACCACCGGGTTTTTGATCAGTCGGCGGCGTGTCGGATCAAGGTGGCCAAGTTGGCCCAGGGTGTCGGCTTGACCGTTCGCGAGATCGCAGAACTGCTCGCCACCTTGTCCCCTGATCCCGAGCCTGACGACTGGGCCGAGATCGCTTACGAATTGATGGACGAGGCTGAGCGTCGAGTGGCCGCATTACGTGGCTACCTGACGGAGATCACCTCTGCCGGCAAGCTCTGCGAGGTCGTTGACCGGATGAGTTAGCGTCCTGCGCCGGAGTTCGAAGTAGAAGCAGCCTACGTATTAAACGAACTCCCGGCGCAGGACACTAGGTGTCCTCGCGGTCACCGCACTCGGCCTTCGCCGCCGCCCAGAACACCTCGTGCGTCTTGCTGAAGATCCCTTGGGCGCGGGCCTGCGCCAGCGCGGCCGCCCCGGCGAACGCACCGGGCTTGACCAGCAGGATCACCAGGTAGTGATCGAGGATGTCGTGCGAGGTGTACGGCGCTTCAGCCGCGGATGACGGGCGACGAAGGAGGCAACCATTTCATGGAGTTCTGCAAGGGAGATACCGTCACCGTCCATGTAGAAGCCATCAGAATGGGCAACTTCAAAAGAGCCGAAGTGGTCGAGGTGAGCCCAGTAGGCCAGTTCGGGTCATCGCGGCAACCGACAGGCAAACTTCAGGGCCCGGCGGCCTGGGTCGTCCAGTCGCCGTCGAAGAGCGCGCGACCAGGTGTCGGCGTACTCCTGAAAAGGCGCACCGGGGTACGGATGAAGGTGCTCAGGCCCTGGCGATTCAACGGAAGGCGTCGGCGTTCTCCGAAGCCCACTGCCGGAACGGGCGAGCCGGCGTTCCGGCGACCTGAGAAACCGTGTCGCGCACCATCAGCAGCTCGGGGTTCACGTCTCCACCAGTGACGTCGAGCACCGCGTCCGCGGCCTCGGCCCCGAAGACCGCGACCATCTGCGCGTAGGCCTGCCGACGGCTGATCTCGGCGAAGGGCACCTCCCGACCCAGTACTGCCGCGATGGCCTCGACCTGCTGTCGGGCGGTTATCGGCTCTGGCCCGGTCAAGGCATACGTGCGTTTGTGGTGGCCGGACTCGGTCAGTGCCACCCGTGCCACCGATGCGATGTCCGCGGGGTGGATGGTCGGTAGCGCGGTCTCGGCGTACGGCGCGCGGACGGTCTCGCGGCCGCGGATGGACGCAGCCCACATCAGGGCGTTCGACGCGAACTGCGTCGGCCGCAGGATCGTCCAGGCCATGCCGGTTTCCTTGAGTAGTTGCTCCACCGCCAGGTTCTCGTCGGCGGGGCCGAGGTGCGGGTGGGTCTGGACGGTGATGGACGACACCAGCACGACGTGTTCCACTCCCGCCTGCCGGGCGGCTTCGAGGATGTCGGCGTCCGAGCCCAGACGCGACACAAGAAACAGCGAGCGCACCCCCTTCAGCGCGGGCTTCAACGACGTCGGATCTGCGAAGTCGCCCTCCACGACCTCGACCCCTTGGGGGAAGACGGCTCGTGCGGCGTCACGGGTGAGCCCTCTCAGCGGCCCGACACCGCCTGCGTGCAGCTCCTTCAGCAGGGCACTGCCTATGTTTCCGGTGGCTCCGGTCACGAGGATCACGAGCGTGTCTCCCGTCGCTAGATGATCGAGTGGGCGACACGCTAGAACCTCAATCCTGCTTCAGGTCAAGAAGACGTCTGGCCGTGCCCGAGGCTGGGCACGTTTCATCCGTACTCGACTGTGCACGTTCACATGTACGCCGACACCAGGCAGGCATGGCCGTCGGAGAGCTGGCCGGAGCGGTGGAAGTGCTGGGCGACATGACCGACGGCGGCGGCCACCGGATCCGCACCGTCACGGTCGTGGCGATCCGGCTGTGGCTCCGCCTGCGACCTGCTGAGCTACTGGCCCAGGTCGTAATCGAACCAGATCCGATGCGTGCCGTCAGGGTCGATCGCGATGCCCCCGGTCCCTGTAATTCCGGCCAGCTCACCCGTTCCGCTGCCCGGAACGATGACGACGAAGTAGTCACCCTGCCGTTCTCCGCCCGACATCGTGGCGGAGTGCGCGAAGTTGAAGGCCCCCGCCCGCCCATGGAGGACCCCCTCGAACGACTCCATGGCGACATAGGTGCCCGTATTGCTGGGCTGGTCGAACGCGGAGGTGAACAATGTGGTCGCGCGCCCGACAACCTCGCCCTCGAACCGCTTGTCCATCGTGGCGACCCCGACAGACACCGCGGTCTCAATTGCCGGGCTCGGCACCGAAGCGGGCGTGAAGTCGACGACCTTGAACGTTCCTGAAACTCGCATCCCCGGAGCGTACCGGCCACCACCGACATCAACGCCGTCCTACCCCTTCGTGACCTGCAGCTGACGGAGTGGGCTCCTGCGCAGTCCGCACCACCCGCGCAGCTCCGGCCCTCGATGGCGCAGACAGGTACGTGATGTGGCCGGGCAGCGCTGCGCCGTCTCAGCGTGGCGACTCTCTCGGAACAGGGGCGGGTCAGTCCGGAGTGACGCCGGTGAGGACAGCGAGAACGGCGAGACGGATGCGGTTGTCTCGGCCCGTCTTCGCCATCAGGTTCGCCACGTGCGTCTTCACCGTGGTGACCCCAAGATGCAGCCGGTCGGCGATCTCCTTGTTGGACAGGCCCACGCCGAGCAGGCCGAGTACCTCCCGCTCGCGCGGGCTGATGCCCGGTATCGGGAGGTCCCTAGGGGTGTCGGAGGTGGGACGGGCGTGGAGGGCCTGGGCGACGAGGCGGTTAAGGATGTCCCTGCTGAAGGGGGCCTCTCCATTGGCGGTCCGGCGTACGGCGTCCAGGAGTTCGGCCGGTGGGGTGTCCTTGACGAGGAAACCGCAAGCTCCGGCCGCGAGCACCGGATACAAGTGGTCGTCGTCGTCGAACGTGGTGAGGGCGACGATACGGATGGCAGGGCGCGCCGCCAGGATGCGGCGGGTAGCCGTGATGCCGTCCACGCCGGGCATTCTCAGGTCCATGAGGATGACATCGGGAGTGAGACGTTCAGCCAGTCGTACTGCCTCCGCTCCGTTGTCCGCCTCGCCCTGGATCTCGATGTCCTGTGCCTGCTCGAAGAGCATGCGCAGCCCCATGCGGACGAGCTGCTGGTCGTCGACGACGAGGATGCGGATCACAGCTGGGGCTCCATGTCGGATGCGGGGGCGGGCATTTCGGCAGTAAGTCGCCAGCCGCGAGCTGCGGGGCCCGCATCCAGTCGGCCGCCGAGCAGGTCCACGCGTTCGCGCATGCCGATCAAGCCGTGTCCGGGTAAGCCCGGGGCTGGTGGTCGGGTTCTTCCGGCTCCGTCGTCGTGGATCGTCACGTGTATGGCGTCATCGGTAACCCGCACGGCCAGTTCGGCGTGTGCGCCGGGCCCAGCGTGCTTGGCCGCGTTGGCCAAGCCCTCCTGGGCCAGGCGGAGGACCGCGAGCGCACGTACCGCGTCGAGTCGTGCGAGACGGGGATCCACGGAAGCGGTTACGGCCAGGCCGGTCTGGCGGCTGTGTTCCGCCACCGACTCCAATGCCGCCGGCAGCGCCCTGGACGAGACCAGGGCATCGGTGTCGGGACCGGTACGGTCCGGGGCACGCAGTACAGCCACCAGGTGCCGCAGATCAGTCAGTGCCGCGCCGGCGCTGGAGTGCAGGTCGTCGAGGACGTCGGTGATCCGAGGATCGGTGGTGCTGGTGATGGAGATGACATGCCGGGCGACACCAACGCGCAGCACCATGGAGGAGACGTGGTGGGCCACGAGGTCGTGCAACTCGCGTGCGATGGTGGTGCGCTCCGCTGTCCGGGCGGCCAGCAGCTGCTGTTCGGCACGAAGTTCCTGCTGTTCTGTCCGCTGACGGGCGTGCACCGCGGCTTCGCGGGTCACGCGCACGTACGCGCCCAAGAGCAGTGGCAAGCCTGCGACGATGCCCATCTTGTAGAGCACTGGAAGAAGCTCGCCGGGCAGATCCTCAAGTCGGTTGAAGGCGACGGCAAGCGCCAGTACCGCCGTCCCGGCGGCCAGGCGGCGCCCGGACTGCCGAACCGCCAGCTCGAAGAGAGTCACGGCGGCCAGCACCTTCAACGAGGAAACGGTGCTCACGCCCAGCGCGTGCGCGGCGACGAGCAGGAGCGACTGCGCCAGGAGCGCGCCGAACGCCCACTTACCTGCGGCCAGGCACAGCACGAGTCCGGCTGCGGCAAAGCCCCAGTCCTGTGCTCCGGACGGCCGCTGCAGCAGCAGGAAGTCGCCAATCAGGATGCCGGCGAGCGCAAAGACCCGTATGACGGCGAATCTTCTGTCGAACACAAGCTCGATCCAAGATCGGTTCACGCGGCCCACGATAGACGGGCGCCCGTGCGCCTGGGGTCCTTCCATGGGAGGAGGGCGACTCCTCCTGTCGGCCGCGAGGTCCGGCCCGAGGACGGAGTCGTGTGCCCGGAGCGGGCTGCCAGTGTGGTCGTCATGGATGCGAATGCGAACACTGACACAAGTACCGACAAGAGTGCGGGTCCTGCGGGCATGGGGCGGCGGTCCCTTCTCGGTGGTGCTGCCGCCCTGGGCCTGGCGAGCGCGGCCTCCGGCACCACCGCCCATGCCGTCGGCGCCCAGTCCAGGTCCCGCACCAAGGCCGGTCGCTTCCAGGGAAAGTCGGTCCTCATCACGGGTGCCACCTCGGGCATCGGCAGGGCGGCGGCGAAGGCGTTCGCCGCGGAAGGTGCCCATGTCGGCTTCTGCGGCAGACGAGCCGACTGGGGGCGCCAGGTGGAACGCGAGATACGGGACGCGGGCGGCGAAGCCACATACATCCAGGCCGACGTCCGGATAGCCGCCCAGGTACGGAGCTTCGTGGACCGGGTCGCGAGCCGTTACGGCGGCATCGACGTGGCCTTCAACAACGCCGGCGTCGGCAGCGGCAAACTACCCCATGAGATGAGCGTCGAGGAGTGGGACGACGTCCAGGCCACCAACGCCCGAGGCGTGTTCCTCGCGATCAAGTACGAGATCCCGCACATGCTCAGGGCGCAGCGCGGCGTCATCATCTGCACCTCATCGTCAGCAGCCGAACAGGCGCGGCCGAACGGCGCCGCCTACACGGCAAGCAAGCGGGCGGTGCAGGGCGTGGTGAAATCCGCAGCGCTCGCGTACGGACCCAAGGGAATCAGGATCAACGCCCTGCTGCCCGGCACCACCGACACCCCCTTCGTCCGCCCGCCGGGAATCCCGGATGCGGAATGGACCAAGTACAAGCAGGCATGGGGGCCGCTCAACGTCGATGGTCTCGAGCGGATGGCCGAGACTGAGGAGATCGCTCGCGCAGTGCTCGGGCTCGCGTCCGACGACTTCCCCTATATGACGGGTGCGTCGGTGACCGTGGACGGCGGAAGCACCGCGGGCCGGAGAATGATCCAGCCGAGCGGTACCTGAGGTTGGGCCCCCTTACACTTGCCGATCTTGGCCGGCAGTTCGAGGTCCCCGCACCGGCCTCGTCGGCAAAGGGGATAAGGATAATGGTGAGTAGGCGCCTTGCGGCGCTCTAGTGTCTGGCTCCCATCCGGCGGGGCCGACGTGGTCTGTGTCGACTGGGGAACCATGCGCGTAGCGGTTTATCTTGCTCACCCGCGTCCGGGGAGCTTCAACCACGCCGTGTTCGACGCCGTGGTTGAAGAGCTGCGTGAGGGAGGAGCCGAGGTGGTGGCGCACGACCTCTACGCGGAAGGGTTCCCGGCCCTGCTCTCCGCCGACGAGACGGGGACAGTCGAATCCGCAGGGCACTCCCACGACGCGTGGCTGACGCTGCACCGGGAAGAGCTGTCCACTTTGGACGCGATGGTGTTCGTGCACCCGAACTGGTGGGGTATGCCGCCCGCTGTCCTCACGGGTTGGGTGCAGCGGGTCCTGGCGCCGGGGGTCGCGTACAAGCTGGAGACGGCAGAGGGCGAACCCGCCGGGTTGCTGAAGGCCGGCCGAGCCCTCGTGCTGAACACCTCCGATACTCCCGCCGACCGGGAGGAGAGCGAATTCGGTGATCCACTGCAGAGTGTCTGGGCGGCATGCGTGCTGCCGTACGTGGGAGTCTCCGACGTACGCAGGGTCGTCTTCCGCACCGTCACCGGCTCGCTCCCCGAAGAACGCGCCACCTGGCTTGCCGACGCACGCGAGCAAGCGGCAGCGCTCCTCCGCCCCGCATAGCAGTCCACGTCACCGATACAGCCCTGACACCGAGGTAGCGGCGAGACCTCTCGCGACCGGGGCCCATCGGCGGGTGGTCACATCTGCTGACGGAACCGACCGCCCGATCAGCCGGTGCGGGACGTTCGGGGTGCGCGAGCGGTGAAAGCCGAGCTCGGTCGACCCGTCACACGGGGCGCGCTTGTAGAGGAGCGGGAACTCGGGGTCGACCATGGGCACGTCGTGGTACCAGCCGCCGTCGTCGAAGCCGCGGTACGGCTGGCAGCGGTGGCCTCGTTCAGGGGCGTGACGGCACAAGGGGTGCCAGGAGCGTGGTGGTCATGTCCGTTCAACGAGCACCGCTCGGGTGCGCCGTTCAGCCGAGCGAGGAACCGCAGCGGCTCGCCCTGGCTGCTGCGCCGCGCACCCGGGGGTCCGGGGTCGCGCCCGGGTGCACGGCCGTTCAGACGGCCCGGTTGACGGGCGCGGCCGCCAGGCGGTTCAGGCATTCGTACAGGAGCCGCACGAGCCGGGCGCGGTTATGGGTTGCAGCGAGCGGTGCCCTGGATCGGCTGGGAGAGGCGGTCGGCGGCTTCACGGAGGATGACTTCGGCGAGGTCGACCGCCGGACGGTGTCGGCCGACAGGGCGCTGCTCGAGGGTGCAGAGGAGCAGTTGCTGGGGCTATGCGGGCGGCTGTGTGATCAGGCCGTACAGGGGGTGGGTTGTGCGGCGTGTGGTGCGCAGCCGGCGGTGAGGATGGGGGTGGTGATGACGGCACGGTTGTGGCGCATTGGCACGCGCGGGGTGCCCCACTGCCCGGCTCCAGTGGCAGGAACGGCGCGGCGCTCCGGGCGCGTAGTAACGCCTACCAGTAGCGGTCGTTTCACCAGACATGATTAACCGACGTACCACCTTGACTGTGACCGCCGCCGCCCTGGGAGCTGTCCTTACCTCGGCTGCTCCCGCCGCCGCCGGCGGTGTCGGCGATTTCCTCTCCCCCGCCTTCGGCACCCTCTGCACCAACCACCACACCGGCGCCCACGCCGACGGCACCACCACCCACGGCACCGGAGCCGCCAACGGCAACCTCGCCGGACTCCCCCTCGGCTCCGCCCTCAACCACTGCGGCGGCGCCGACTTCAAGAACATCTTCGACGGCAACGGAAGTGAAGCAGCCTCAGCTGAAGAGAGCGCTCGGAAGGTAAACGAGAATATTCCTGCTGCCCGGCCTGAACGGAAAGGACTCGACCAGGAACTTTACGACGGCATTCCTGAAGCTGTGCGCGACCCGAAGATCGTGCGCGAGACGTCACCCGAGGCGCTCAGCGTCATGAGCAACTTCATCGCCCCCCTGTTCAAGGACACGGCAGCTGCGGCATCTGCCCAAAGCGCGGCGGCCGGGTGAGCATGCCCTTCCTCGCTTGCCTGGCAGTGCGCAGCCTAGAAGGCATCCGGGCATGATGCGGTCCTTGCCCGAGCCGATGCTGGGGGTGTGGTTCGGAACAGCAGTTCTCTTGGATCGTCTCTATGGGCGATCTTGTCGAGGTGATCGAGAATGCGCGCGGTGGAGAAGGGCCGGCGTTCCCCACTCGCTGCGCTGGCGAAGCAGGCCGCCCCGGCGTGACCGGCACGGCGTTGTCCACGAGGGCGCTCCCCCACGGCTGTGGCGTGGGGGAGCGTCGTCGTCTCCGGCAAGCTTGGCCTCAGCGGCCGGGCGGTTCGGGGTAGCGCTGGCGGCGCCGGTCCGGGTCGTCGACGCCGATCTCGTACCAGGGCTCGCCCCGCTGGAGCCGCGGCAGGGTGTTCACCCAGACCGCGATGGCGATGCCCTTCACGTCGTCGGCGAGCGCCTTCAGGCGGTTGTCGAGCAGGTGTTCCTCCTTGCCCGCCAGGACGACATGCAGCCGCGGGAAGGTTTTCGAGCGTGTGTAGCGGTGGCGCTGCCAGAACGGGTACGTCGTGCCGATCGTGCCGCGGGCGCCTTCCCAGACGCGGTGCCCGGCGTAGCGCTCGTAGTCCCAGACCTCACGTGCGAGGCGGGCCTGGGACATGGTGCCGTTGTCGAGCTCGAAGAGGCGCACCTCGCTGGTCTTGGTGGGCAGGGCGAGGACGGCGTCGGTGTTGAAGCTGAGGCCGGTCTCTTTGATGGCGTGGTTGACCTCCACCTGCCAGTCGGTCAGATGCTCGCGGCCTCCGTAGGCGAGGATCATGTCCGTCACCGCGACGCCGTGCGGACCGAACCCGGCGCGAACGGCCTTCGCGCCGGTGCCGGTCTTCGGGCGGGGAGGCAGCTCGTTGCCGTCGGCCAGAGCCTTCTGCCCTGCCGGGGTCAGGTTCCAGATCGGGTGCCGTCCAGCCTTGCCGTTCGTCTCCGCCAGCCCGAGCTCCGCCAGCTTGTTCATCGCCCTGCGCACATACGACCGGCCGTCGGCATCCTCCGCCGTGATCACCTGAGCCATCTGCCGCACCGTGGCTGTCCGCACGCACCCCAGCATCCGCAGTGCATCAGCCCGCACCTTCCCGGCCGCAGGGGTGGACTTCTTCCCCTTCGCCGACGTCTCAGGGGAAGACAGAGAGGTGTCAGCGTGCCGGGAGGCTCCCTGGCGGGCGGTGTGAGCTGCGGTGATGGGCACGACGTTGGAATCATTCACGGCACCGTTCGCGGCACTGGATTCCGGGCCGCCCGGCTGGCGTTCAGGACCCCCTTGGCAGCGCGGCGAAGCCCACACCGTGTTCTCAGACGCGACGCGGACGGCGACGGAGGGGCCCGTGATCAGAGCCGACGGATGAGGAAGCGCGGGTCGCAAGCACCGAGCCGCCACCGGCCATGGCCCCAGCGATCCGGTTTCAATGCGAACATCAACAGGCCCTTTCGGGCTGAACCCCGCCGCCGCAGTAACGATTCCTCGGAGAACCCATGCGCCGCGCCTACCTCCTCCCCGCCGCTGTCCTCCTACTCTGTACCGCCTGTTCCGGCGGTACAGACAGTGACTCCGGTGAGAGCGCGAAGAAGGCCGCGGACCACGGGGCGGCCGTGCGCGCCGCGATCGAGAGGACGAGCACGGAAAGCGCCCGCGTCGACGAGAAGATCGAGCTGCAGTCCGCCGGCAGCCCCACCACCTACGTGTTCTCGATTTCCGGCACCTTCGACCTGGCAGGTGACAGGGGCCGGCTCACGGTGGAGTTCGAGGACAGCGGTATGGACCCCATCGAGGAGGTCTTCCTCGGTGACACCGTCTATGTAAGGGGCTCGCGGGCGGTGGAGGAGGGCACGTGGGCCTCAGCCGCCCGGAGCGAGGCCCTGACCCGCTATTTCCTGCGGGCGCCGCTGAACGACCCCGAGCACCTGCTCCACCAGATGAAGGCGATGCGGCAGGTGTCGCACGAGGGGACGGAACAGGTGAACGGCGCCCCCACGGTGCACTACCGGGGCACAATCGATCACGCCACCGCGACGCTCCGAATGACGGCTGAGACGAAACACGGGCTGGATGCTCGGCGCGAAAAGCTGGGCGACAACACGCCCGTCTACGCGGATGTGTGGGTCGACGGGAAGGGGCGCGCCGTCCAGGCCCAGCTGTCCTGCTCCGGCGTGAGGAAGGCCATGACGACGATGACACTGACGGACTTCGGAACGCGGGTGAAGGTCAAGGCGCCGTCGACCAAGCAAATCGTCCCCGTACCGGCGGGCGAGGACGTCCTGCTGGCCTGATCGGAGACGAACCCGGCACAGCACAGCACAGCCGGGCTGCGGCAACCGGGACAGGCCGCAGCCACGAACGGCGGCACACCGGCACGGTGGCGAAGACGAGGCCGCGGGTGGGATCGCGGAAGATCACGCGTTCCTGCCGAAGGGCCTGGTCCCGTCCCGTAACCGCTGACGCCCGAGCAGGTGGGGCGGAGCTTCGACTACATCCTGACTTCGTCGAACGGTGGCGCCGCCGCTGTCGCCGGGCGGGCGGAAGCGGACACGGAGCTGGCGTTCGTCCTGCTGCGGCTGTCCGAGGACATCATCTGGCCCGTCACGGCCGCGAACGGGGAGGCCGACCCCTGCGCGGACTCCTTCGCGCTGGACGAGGTCGGGTACGTGCTGCTGTCCGCGCTGCGGGACTGGGCGCGGGACTCCCGCACCACGGGCAGCGCCGGGCATCGCCCGCGGCATCATCCGGTTCACGGTAACGACGTTGTGAACGAAAGCCGCCGGGGGCCTTGACCGAGGCCCGTGGTTCTTGTGCTCGCGCAGCGTCCACGCTGGGGGCGGTGGTGGTGCACCGAGGCAGGGCGGCGAGAATGACGGACCGGAGGTCCCCGGGACGACGACGCGACCGCAGCACGGCGGAGAACGGGACCCTGCGGAGGGCGGCACACAACCGGACAGCAGCGGCGGGTGGCGGCCGGCACGCGGCCGACAGCTCGGCAGCGCGCCGGGCCGACGGGACGCCGGGACGGCGAGCCCGGTGCGGCGGGACGCCGGGACGGCGCGACGGGGCGGGGCGGGTGCGGCGCGACGGGCGCAGGCCGGGGGCGGGCGGGGCGGGTGCGGCAGGCCGGGCCGGGACGGCGCGGCGGCGGCCCGGGCCGAGGCGGCAGGACGGGGCGGTGCAGCGGGCTGGCGGGCCGGTTCGGCGGGGGCGGTGGGACGGCGGGCCGGCGGCGCGGCCGGACCGGCGGGCCGGGACGGGTGCGGCGGGCCGGGACGGTGGGCCAAGGCGTGTGCGGCGGGCGGACCGGGACGGTGAGCCGGGCCGGGCCGAGGCGGGGCGGGCCCGGAGCAGGCGGGTGGCGGGACGGGTCGGCGTGGTGACGGGCCGGCACATGACGAACCGGCGGCGCGGGGCCGCAACCCCGGGCGGCAGAACACCCCCAACGGGCAGACCCACCCGCGGCCAGCCGACAGCAAGCGGCCCCCAGCCGGACGCCGGCCGGACGGAACCGCGACAGCCGGCACACGGGACCAGGACGGCAGCCGGACGACGGTGCGCGGGACCGGGACGACGGACGGCGGGCGGCCGAGCGGCGGACGGGCTGCCGGCTGGCGACGGGCCGGGACAGCTACAGCGGCGGGGGCAGCGGAGACGGCCGGTACGCGACCGACAGCACGACAGCGGAACGGCCGGCGGCCGAGCAACGGCGCAGCGGACGGTGCGGCGGCGGGCCGGCGGCGGGGCGGCAGGCCGGCGGCGGGGCGGCAGGCCGAGGCGGCAGGCCGGCGGCGGGACCCAGGGCAGGCCGGGCCGGCGGGGTGGGCCCGGGTGCGACGCGGGCCGAGGCGACGGGACGGGTGCGGCGGCCGGGGGCGGCGCGGCGGGCCGCCAGCCCCGCGGCCGGGCCAGGAACACATCATGCTTACGTGCCTCAGGTTCACCACCGGTCAGCCCGGCCCGCTCCCCGGAGTCAGATCACGGCGGATCGCCCGGTGCAGCGTCGGGATCGACGGAGGCGGCTGCCCCTCGCCCCTGGCCACGCGAGCGGCCAGCTCGCGGTGCACCGCCGCAACGTTGCCCTTCCACAGCCCCAGCAGAGCCCGGACCTCACCAGTAACCGTGAACCGCCCGGGATACGCGGCCCGCTCCCCCGGTGCCCGGGCCGCAGCCTCGTCCCGCTCAGCGGCCGCCAGCCACCGCCACACCGCACGCTCCCGCACCCCCAGCACGTCCGCTGCCGACCTCACCTGCCCAGTCGTAAGCTTCCCCTCCCGCCGCAGGGCCAGCAGACGGCGCACCGCCGGTCCCCGCAACGCCCGAACCGACGCAGCAGGCAAAGTCCCAGGCGCGTCACCACCCACCGGGGCCGGGTCCTGCTCTCCCTGATCCACACCCCCGAGCACACCAACACCCATCGGCCAGCGGATCAGAACTCACGAAACTGAGACAGCGTCACCCCTGATGCAATAACGCCCCGGGAACAGCTACACCCCAGAAATCTCGCCTCCAGAACAGTGGCCCCCACCCCCTCCACCACCACTGACCAGCAGCAACACACCCAGGACCACTGTCACTCACCCACTGCCCCAAAACCGAGAGATCGCACTTCAGGGGCTGCCGCTCGGGCTCCTGCGACTCTGCTGACGGGATTTGACGAGAATTCATCATGTCAGGTGCATGACTGGCGTGGATGGATGGGCATACCATCGCAACGCGCCGGAGGAGCGGTCGACGGTGCATCCGGCCCTCACCGGACCAGTGCCACTCCTTCGCGCACCACCCGGCCCCGCCGGGGCCGGATCCCCCCACAGATGAAGGAGCAGCAATGCCCCTCGGTATTTGGCTCAAGGCAGGCACTTCCGCCACAGCACTCGTCCTCGCCATGGCGGGCGCCGCGACCGCCGCCACCGCTCCCGCGGGTGCATCATCCACCGCGCAGGCGGCAGCGGTGACCCTTCGCTACGACGACAGCCGCGCCGCAGGCTGGGAGGCCGCGATCGCGGCCGGAGTCGCCTCATGGAACGCGAACGTGAGCAACGTCCGTCTGGTGGAAGCAGCACCCGGCACCGCGGCCGAGATCGTGATCGTCGCCACCACGGGCTGGCCGCAGGCCACGCTCGGCCCTGTTCGTCCGGGCCGTCAGGTCCGCGTCGAGCTCGGCAGCCAGGCCGTGAACCAGGGGTACAACAAGACTCGGATCGCCGCTCACGAGCTGGGACACAGCCTCGGCCTGCCGGACACCAAGCCCGGCCCCTGCTCACAGCTGATGTCAGGGTCGAGCGCCGGCACGGCCTGCACCAACGCCACACCGAACACCACAGAGCGCTCCCGCGTACAGTCCGCCTACGCGAGCGGAACCCCCGCGCTCGCGCCCACCGACCTGACCCTCATCGACGCGCCCTGACCACACGGCCGTCGAACGGACGGGCTTCCCGGGGGTCTCGGCGAGATCACCGACCCCTACGCCGTGCCCTAGGACGTCGAGGTCGAAGCCGGGGCGACCAAGGCGTTTGGCTCGGGCGATGGGTCCACCAGCAGAGAAAGGCGCTTCGGCGCGGTAGGCCGTCCAGGTCGTCAGGCCCGCCGGGAGCGACGGGGCCAGGTAGGGGCAGTGGGCGGTCATCTGCCGCGCGTAGTCGCTGATGTCCACGGACCTCGGCCGGATGGCGCTGGCCTCAACGAGGCGCAGCGCCCCGGCGGTGGGCCGGGGCGCTGGCGTGGTGCGGCCGGTGGTCACCGGCGGGCGGTCTCCGGCTGGTCGGGCGCGGCGTCGTCGCCGTCCCCGCCGGTCGGGGAGCAGTCCCACTTGTTGGCCCACAGGTGGGAGATGCGGGTGTGGTCGAGGACCAGGGCGTGGGCGCCCTGGTGGAGGAACTGGGCGGTAAGGGTGCGCAGAATGGTCGTGCTGCCGCCGTCGGTGCCGCTGCAGACCAGGATGTTCGGGGCGGCGTCGACGTCGACGGCGATGGCCCGGCCGTCGGTGCTGACGCCGATGACTGCGGCGGAGTCGGGCAGCGCCCGGAGTTGCTTGCGCAAGCCGGGGTCGGTGAGGCGCAGGAGCTTCGGGAGCGTGACCGTGTTCGTCATCGTGGTGGTTGTGCTCTGCCTGGTGTACCGGGTGTTCTCCGGGGCTGGGTGGATCATGTCGGGGCGGACCGGACAGGTCCCAGGCCGCGGCCGTCGGGCGGGCTGGGGAGGTCACTCGAGGTAGATGGTCCCGGACGCGGCGCGGGGCCGGTTACGGGCCCAGTTCTTGAGGTCGCCGACGCGGTAGAGGAGTTCGATGCCGCTTTGTCGACCGGTTTGGGGAAGGTCGGGTCGTTGGCACGGGCGCGGCGATGGTGATGTCCGGCAGGTGGCGTTCGTGGGCCTGGCGGAGTCCCACCGCCTCATCGTCATCGACCGGCGCCGACGGCGGCGTGGGAACGGGACTGGCGTGGCGGGCCGGACGCGCGGCCGCTCCAGGCGGACGGCAACCGCGGCCGGGTGCTGGGGCAGTCGAATGAGCGGCGAGCCGGCCCACGCACGGGCGACGAACGGCCGGCGGCGGGCCGGGACGGTGCGGCGGGGCGGTGCGGCGGGGGACGGCCGGTACGCGACCGACAGCACGACAGCGGAACGGCGGCGGCCGAGCAACGGCGCAGCGGCCGAGCAACGGCGGGCCGGGCCGGACCGGCAGGCCGGCGCGCCGGGTGCGGCAGGCCGGGACGGGACGGCCAGCGGGCCGGCAAGCCGGGCCGGCCGAGGCCGGCCGGAGGACCGGCGGCGGGACGGCGGGACGGCGGCGCGGCCGGACCGGCGGGCCAAGGCGGGTGCGGCGGGCCGGCGCGGCGACGGGCCGGCACATGACGAACCGGCGGCGCGGGCCCCAACCCCGGGCGACAGAACACCCTCAACGGACAGACCCACCCGCAACCAGCCGACAGCACGCGGCCCCCAGCCAGCCGGCGTCCCGCCGGCGTCCGGCCGGACGGAACCGCGACAGCCGGCACACGGGACCAGGCAGGGCGGCAGCGGCAGACGACAAACCGACTACGGGGGCACAGCAGCCAGGCAACAACCGCCAGGCAGCAACCGCGACAGCAGCAGCAGCGGCGGCAGCAGCCGGTACGCGACCGACAGCACGGCAGCCTGACGGCACGCCGCAGCCGACTCGACCTGCTCTTCAGGCGGAAGGCCCTGCCGAAACACCACAAGGCCGTTCGCCTTGAGGCTGATGTGAATCTCAGCTTTGGCCAGGGCCGTCAAGGCGGTCCGGTCAGCTGCCAGCGAGTGGGATTCCACCCGTCGGGCTCTCAGGACGAAGGCCTCCACAGCCGTGCTCACTTCCGGCGCACGAAGCTGTGGAAGTCGCAGACGTCCGGATCCCCGGCGAACTCGTAGAGCCGGGGATCCGAGCGGGTGCCCGTGACGTTCAGGTCGGATCCGAAGGCGCCGCCACCGAGCCGACTCTGCCAGACGCCGGAGAGCATCGAGAAGAGCAGGGCCATGTCGCTGCCCCCCTCGCGCTCCGGGAACAGCTTCCAGCTCCCCTTGCCGTCGGCCACCCTCCGCGATTCCTCGGAGACCGGGTCGTCGTCCGGGTGCGGCCAGTCGGACACCGTGAAGGTGCCGTCCGCCGCGATCGTGAGCGTCCCGAACGGAGAGCCCTCATACGTTCCGACCAGGTCCTGCGCCGTCAGCCCCCGCGGGCGGGGGCCCTCCTCGCCGCACTCCACGTACCGCGCGAAGCAGCCGGTCGTGGAGAGGGACAGCATCAGGGCGAGGGCCGCCACGAGGCCTGTGGTCCGTGTCCACTTCCTCCGGGTCATGGCGCCGCCAACTCCTCTTCCCCGATCGCCTTCTGCTTTTTCGTGCGCAGCGGACTGTCGAACTTGTCGACGAGTGCGTTGAGGGGCCCACCGATGTACTTGTCCCACTCCTCCCGCTGGAAGGGCGGGTGGATCGACGAGTTGCTCGTCGTCCCGTTGGTTATCGTGATCCCCGCCTTGACCTTACCGCGCTCGGCGTAACGGGTAAGCACCTCGTACTCGTAGTTGTACGAGCGAAGGCGGAGCAACCGCACCCGGTTCCTGTGCCATCTGCTGCGCCACGGGCTGGGCCGGCGAGCGGCGGCGGACGGGCGGCCGGCGGCGGCGGGGCGGCGGACGGCCCGGGTGCACCCCGCCGGGACGGCGGGGTGCACCCGGGGACGGCGGGCGGTCCGCGGGAACGGCCCGGCCTGCACGGTGGCAATTCAACGGGCCGCCGGTATCTCTGCGGGACGGCATGCTGAACCAAGCAGTAAGTAATAAAGCCAGGAGGCCCGGTGGGCCGGCAGCGGGTGGACCCGCCACGCCTGTGTGACGGCCTTGCCGTAGTTGGCGGTGGCGGTGCAGGTGGTGACGGCCGGTTCGGGCCAGGTCTCGGGCGTGACGGAGCGGAACTCCGGCTCGTGCTTCGGCGGCCGGCCGCCTTTGGGGTCGTGGACCCGGGGCCGTTTCGCCAGCCCCATCACGCGATCGCCGCGGACGCGGCCGACCAGCTCGACAGGCAGGTCCCGCAGGAACCGGGCCAGGCGGGGTTCGGGTCAGACCCCACAGGTCGGTTTAGCGGAGCAGCGTGACGACGACGTCGTCGAGCTCATCGTCCTCGTCCGGGCGGATCGCGGCGGTGATGTCCAGCTCCGTCATGGCGCAGGCTACCCAGCAGCTGCAGGCGGTCCTCACATGAACTCGCTCAACGTTTACCGGGTACTCACTGCGAATGCTTACCCTTGCAGCCTCGCCCTGGCGGCTGGTCCGCGCGTCCTGCAACACGGGGCGCCCCCAGGGCGTTGCCGGGACGCATCCCGCGCCGCTGGCACGTTTACCAAAGTGGGGAGATGCACTCAGACCACCGGTGTCACCTCGCTCGCCCTCTGCTCCGCCGGCGATACTCCTACGCTGCCACCGGCGGCGGTGAGCAGACACTCAAGGACGCCGCCCTTGCAGCAAGCCAGGCGGGGCGCGGTCTACCGCGGGTGTGTGTCGTTGATTTCCTCGTTGGCGTTCCTGGTGCGGAAGGGCAGAATCTCCGTTGCGTCGATGCGCTGGACGACGTATCGGTCGCCGCGCAGCCAGATGGCGTGCTTGACCTGCTTTCCGTCGGCCGGAAAGGTGCGGCCCACCTTCGTGGTCTTGCTGGTGGACTGTGACTAGCTGGTTGACTGGCTCCTGACAGTGATGCTCGTCGTCTTCTCGATTTCCTGTGAGTTGGTGGTAGCCAGGCCGACAGTGGTCTCCTCGATCTTTTCCAGCGCCACCTTCCAACGAGTTTTCGCAGTAGAACACTCGGTCCCCATACCCGTGCCTGCTCACCATGTAGTAGGGCGAGTCTTGCACTGCCAAACCCGGTCGTTGCCCTGGAGGGTCAAGAAAGGGACGGAGATTTGACCGTCAGCGCTTCTTCGGTCCGCTCGGCCGGGAATCCACCGCCGCCGATCCGGTCGACGCCCTTGAGTTGTGGCTCGACAGACGGTAGGTCGACCTTCTGGCTCAGGTCTTCGACAACATCCAGTTTCCAGCGGGAATGTTCAGCGGCGCTGCCGGGCCCCTTCGCCCACAATGTGTTCGGAATTTTGTGCAACCAGCCACCCAGACCGGGGGTGGACGTAGCGGCCGTTCTGAACGTTTTTGACGCGGTAGTTACTCTCTCCCGCCCCTTCGAGCTCCCACTGGTCAGCGCGATCGTTCGGGTCGTACCCACTCCTGAATCCTGGTTCAGGTGACCATCCGGTGTGGCACGTACACCAGCCAACACCGGTTACTGCCCGCCCGCGCGGCGCCGCAGCACGGTGTGGAGCATGCAGTCGGTGATGACCGGGGGCCGAAACCCGTGCGGCGTCGAGTTTCGATCGATCAGCCTGAGTTCGCCGTGTCGCCGGTTCTGGCTCACCCACTTCGACGATGTTGCTCGGGACATCCCCCATCTCTGCGGTGGCATGCACAATCGGACGTGTCGTGCAACGCTCGATCAATCGGCGGCGACCCTCACGGACGACCGTGCGTGCGCGTGGGTCATGGTGTCGTCGAGGCCGTACGGGACGCGTGGTGCCGTGCGCCGGTGACGATGAGTGAGACATTCTGCCCCCCGAAGCCGAAGGAGTTGCTGAGCACGGCTTCCTGGGGGACGTCTCGTCGCTCTGCGACGACATCGAGATCGATGTCGGGCCCGACGCCGGCCGCGGCGAGGTTGCGAGTCGGCGGGATGACGCCGTGCTCCACGCTGAGGACGGCGATGATTACTTCGATCGCGCCGGCGGCGCCGAAGAGATGACCGAGCGCCGCCTTGGGGGCTGTCACGGTGGCGCGGCCGAAGACCTCCCTGATCGCGCGCGCCTCGGCGACGTCGCCGACCGGAGTTCCGGTGGCGTGGGCGTTGATGTGGCTGATCTGCTCGGGAACCAAGCCAGCTTGGGCGAGGGCCTTCCGCATCGCCGAGATCTGACCGGAGCCGTCGGCAGCGGGCGCCGTGATGTGGTGAGCGTCGGCGGCGATGCCGGCGCCAGCGAGTACCGCGTGGATGCGTGCGCCCCGGGCGCTGGCGTGTTCGGCGCTTTCGAGCACCACGACAGCGGCGCCTTCACTGAGGACGAATCCGCTGCGGTCCGCGGCGAACGGCCGGGACGCTGAGGCGGGTTCAGCGGTGTGACGCGACAGTGCTTGTGCCTGGGCGAAGCCAGCGACGGTGATCGGGGTGATCGCGGCCTCGGTCCCGCCCGTGATGACCACGTCCGCCTCGCCTGCACGGATGAGCCTGGCTCCCAGGGCGATCGCCTCGGCACCGGAGGAGCATGCCGAGACGGGCGTGTAGACCCCGGCCCGTGCGCCGTATTCGATGCTGATCAGCGCCGCCGCCGCATTGGGCATGAGCATCGGGACCGTGCGTGGCGAGACGCGGCGCGTCCCGGCCGTCTCCAGCACGTCGTCTTCCTTCAGCAGCGTCCGGACGCCCCCGATGCCCGTGCCGATCGATGATGCGAGCCGGTCCGGGTCGACCCGCGGGGCGCCGGCATCGGCCCAGGCTTCCGCCGCCGCGGCGAGGGCTGCCTGCTGCGAGCGGTCGAGCCGCCTGGCCTGCACCGGCAGCAGCGATTCGGCTGGGTCGATCGCCATCGTCCCCGCGACAGTGTCGGGAAGGCCGGTGTCCCCTTGGCCTCGTAGGACGCCGCCGCGGATGCCGGACTCACCGGCGAGCAGGGCGTCCCAGGTGGACACCACGTCTGCCCCGAGTGGTGTGATCGCGCCGAGTCCGGTCACGACGACTTCAGTCCCGTGCATGCCCCTCAACCCTTCTTGTATGCGATACAAGTGAACGAGTCTTGTTGTATCACATACAATTACGGTGTGGAGAAGAAGCGAACCGAAGATCGGTCGACGTCGCCTCGGTCACGTGATCGCGGTCGCGCGACGAGGCGTCGGCTGATTGAGGCAACTGCGCGGCTCTGCAAGGAACGGCCCGGCGCTGAGGTGAGCGTCGCGGAGATCGCGAACGCGGCAGGCGCCTTCCCCAATCAGGTCACCTACCACTTCGGCTCCAAGGACTCGCTCCTCGTGCACGCCGCCTTTCTCGGCTTGCTGCACGACGCCCGACGGATCGAGCGCATCGGTCGCCAAGCTCCCGATGCGGCGACATTTCGGCGCAACATCGCCCGCGCCGTACTGGCCATGCCCTCGCTCCCGTCAGTCACCCGAGCACTCGCCGCCGGGATCTCCAAGCCCGAGCTCGCCCCCGTGGTCGACCAGCACCTCCAGCTGCTGTTCCGGCAATCCGAGCGCTTCGTGAGCCAGCTCCTCGACAGTCGCGGCTGGAAGGCCCGTCGACCGCTCAACGTGGAAGCCAGGACGTTCTGGACCACCGCGCTCGGTGCAGTGCTGCTCGTCCGTGCCGGGGCACATGGCACCGTCGCCGACCTCGACCTCGCTGGAGCATTGACCATCCACGACGAACCCGATCCCGGTTAGCTCAGTCGAACAGGCCAGCGACGACGTGCGCGGTCACCGCACGAGGGTGGCCTTGTCGCGGTCGGCATGGTCGCCGAGATCCACTACGCAGAGCCGCTTGTCACTTCGCCATGGCCTGGGGAGAACGGGGCCTTCTCAAGGACCGGGCGGCTTGCGGGCGGCTGTGGCTGTCCGGGTCGGCTCTGGAGCATCCACGGCGATCAACCGGCTGTTCTCGGCCAACAGCCGCTGGTTGACGTTGCGGAGTGCCTGCATGGCGGTCTCTGCTGGGCGGCCGGCTGTGAGTGGTGCGTCTCGCTGCTCGCGCAGTTCCTCCATCTCCGTGTCGCGCAGCGAGCGGGCGTCGCCGTCGCGGAAGCGGGCGCCCAGTTCGTGGGCGCGTACCATGCGCAGCTCGTTCCGGACTTCGTGCAGGGCCCGTTGCAGGACGGCGTTCTGGGCCAGGAGATGCGGTTCTCGACGTCGAGGGGCCGCCTCCTTGCGCGCGGTCGCTGCTCCCACCGCCCGCGGCCCGTCTTGGGTGAGGGGGCGCGGACGGTCTCGGCTTCCGTTTTGAGATCGCGGTGGCGTTGCAGGTACTACGAGTTGACGGCGCCCCGCCGGGTGATCTCCGCGTCGGGGCGGGCCTGGCGGGCTCGTGCGCATCGCGGCCTGTACGCCGTCCCCTACGACACCCCAGTCGAGGTCGGCGTACACCAAGGCTTCCCCCTGGGACGGTGGTGCGCCAGCAGCGCAAGACGCTGCGTGCCGCTGCACTCGATTCCCACCGAAGGGAGCTGCTGGGGGGCCTGGATGGTGCGGGAGCCAAGCGAGGAGGAGTGGGAGGCCGAGCTCGCCGCGCTGCGCTCGTACCGGCGGGCGACCGGGCACCTCGCGCCCCGGCAGGACGCGGTGTGGGGCGAGGGTGAGGCGATGGTGCCCGTCGGACAGCACCGGGCCAACCTCCGCCGGAAGGGAGCGAAGAACGGCCTGCGCAAGGACCCGGAACGGGCGGCCGTACACGCGGCGCAGCTGACGGCGATCGCCCCGGACTGGGACTGCCCGTGGCCCCTGGACCGGCAACGCCACCACCGCACCCTCGCCGACCTCGTCGACGCCGACGACCACCTGCCGGCCACCGAACCCGGGGTGCTGTTCGAGGGCGACGACATCGGACGGTGGCTCCAGCGGCAGAAGAACTCGGATACCTGGGCGCGCCTCCTGCCCGACCAGCAGCAGCGGCTGACCATTTCCAGCGGGCCTCGCAGCCCTCGCCCAGTGGGTCGAGCGGGAGGGTCAGAGGCCGTTGCCGCGCTGCGGAAGCTGGGAGTCGAGTGGGCGGGACGCCGTTGGCCGCAGGTCGTTGCCCTGGCCGGACACACCAGTGCGCAGAAGGGCCCCGGGCTGTCATGGCAGCGCCCGGGGTCTTGGGCTGTCGGATGGGGTCTTGGTCAGGGTGTGCAACGCGGATGCGACACGCGCCCTGTCCTGGCGTGCGGTTTTAGCAGGTCAGGGGTCGCCCGCGCCGTCCACGGCGATCCCGCGCGGGGTATGCAGCGGGGCCGAGACGGCAAAGACACCCTCTGCACCGCGCCCCGCGCTCCCCGTCCCCGCGACCGTACTGATCCTCCCGTCAGTCGTGACCTTGCGGACCCGATTGCCGCCGTCGGAGATGTAGAGGGTCCCATCGCGGCACACCGCGACCCCGTACGGACCGCTCAACTGAGCCGAAACGGCAGGGTCTGTCCCTTTGGGCGCCCCCGCGGCACCGGTTCCCGCGACCGTGCTGATCAGACGCGTGGAGTACTCGCCATTTGCAGCTCCCGTGCCAGCAGTGCTCGTCTTCGTCCCTTCACTGTGCACCCGATCGCCGATCGCTGACGGTGACGTCGACAGCGACCAAACGGCAACGAAAAACAGGACGCCGGATCACGCAGTCGTCTGGGAACAGAGCGCTTGCCCATCTGCGGCTTCGGGGCGTCTCCTGCACAAGGCGAACCACACGTCGGCGCGCGGCCGAAAGCTCAGCCACCCTCATGAGGGAACGGCGGGCGCGGCGTGGACAAGGCTGGGCTCTGCTGTCGCTGTTGCGTCCCGGCCGGAAGGGCTCCCCCGGTCCCGGGCGTGGGCGGGGTCCGGCATGCGGCGGTGACAGCCGTCCCGCATCGCCGAGAAGCGACCACCTTGCAAAGAGGTGACGACAGCTCCAACCCGAGTGCCTCCGACGCCCCGCTGCACATCGACGCTGCCGCCTGCGCCCCTCATGACAGCGACCTGGCTGACCGTGTGGGTGGGTCAGGAAGACCTTGGTCACGCCCTTCGGGTTGCGGTTGCCGCTTCGTACATGTTCTGCGTGGCGCCGCGCCCGAATTCGGACAGCAGCCTCTGACCGCCCGCTTCGGCGCGTGTGGACATGCCCTTGCGGGTCGTCGGCATCTCCGGCCCTCGGCCCCGAGAAGGTGGACCTCGACACAGTGGCGCCCTGCGGTCGGCCGCGGGGGCGCTTCCCTATGGCGCCGCCGGGACGGGCTGCTCCTCCGAGCAGGGGTCGCCGGGCGGGGTCACGGGCCGGTCGTCGCCGGCATCCCTGGGGATTCTCACACCGTGCCGACCACCCGCCGCCAAGCCGTCTCGCGTCCGCGCAACCCTCCGCCGACGTGGCGGCGAAGCGCCCCGACCACCCGGTATTGACCCATGGATCCCGCCATTGAATGAACCATCCTGTGGGTCTTTGCGGGCCGTAGATTCATCTGTGTCAGCGGGAATCGCCGGTGAGAAGCCGACCAGACATCCAGGAGAAGCCATGAACCCCACCACGAACCAGTCGACCGGCCCCGTCCTCGTCCGCGCCGAGAACGCCGAATCCCTCCAGGACGGCGCAACGAGCCTGATCACGCTGCTCGCCGACGCGGGCGCGACGGGCGGGGCCCTCACCGCCAACAAGGCCACGTTCCGCAAGGGTTCGCCGGGCGCTCCCGCACACTTCCACACCAAGGCCACCGAGATGTTCTTCGTCCTCGACGGCGCGATGCGCATCCTCGTGAACGACGAGGTCCTCACCCTGGGCAGGGGTGACTTCCTGACCGTGCCGCCGACCGTGCCGCACGCCTTCGCGCCGGCCCCCGGCAACGAAGCGGAGATGCTGGTGGTCTTCACTCCCGGTCTGCACCGCTTCGACTACTACCGGTTGCTGGAGCGCGTCTACCGCGGCGACGCCACCGTCCAGGACATCCGCGACAGTTCGCAGCAGTACGACAACCACTACTTCGAGAGCCCAGTGTGGTCGCAGGCGCTGGCCGAGCGCTGATCCGCCGCCGGGCCGCCGCCCATCGCGGCGGTGGCCCGGCCGGTGTCCCCCCTGCCCCACAACCCGTCCGCACAGCAGCCTTTGTCAGGCCGTCAATCAACGCGGAAGCTCCGCAGCACCGGCTGGGAGCGACCCCGGCGCTGCTGGCGTTCGCCCAGCTGATCATCTCGATCGACTACAACATCGTCCATGTCGCCCTGCCCGAGGTCGGCTCCAACCTGGGCTTCTCGGCACAGAACCTGCGGTGGGTGGTCAGCGCGTACGCCGTCGCGTTCGGCGGCGTGCTGCTGCTCGGCGGCCGGGTGAGCGATCTGTTCGGACCGCGGCGGATGTGCGCCGTGGGGCTGGGCCTGTACGCGGTCTCCTCGCTGCTCGGCGGCCTCGCCGAAGCGCCCGGGGTGCTGGTAGCCGCCCGGGCGGTCCAGAGTGTCGGCGGCACGTGCCTGTTCCCGGCGACGCTCACCCTGGTTCCACGAGCTTCGCCGAAGGACGCCGGCGCAACCGGGCGTTCGCCGTGTGGGGCACGGCAGGTGGCAGCGGGCTCATTCCCGGTTCCCTGCTCGGGGGTGTGCTGACGAATCTGTTCGGCTGGGAGCCGGTCTTCTTCGTCAACGTCCCGCTCGCCGGCGCCGCGGCCCTGCTCGCCTTCTCGGTGATCACACCGGACACGCCGCGCGGTGGCGGGCGTTCAGTGGATGCCGGAGGCGCACTGTCCTCGACGGCCGGTGTCACCGCCGTGGTGTTCGCCCTGGTGCGGGGACCGGAGTCGGGATGGCTCGCGACGGCCGTGCTGACCACCGCCGTCGCGGGCGCCGTCCTGCTCGCCGTCTTCGTCGCGATCGAACCGCGCCATCCCGACCCGTTGTTGCCGCTGCGCCTGTTCACCGACCGCAATCCGAGCGTGGGTACGGTCGTCGCGTTCCTCTCCATGGGGACCTTCGGCACACCGCTGTACTTCTTGACCGTGTACCTCCAGGGTGTGCACGGGTACGACGCGCTGACCACCGGGCTGGCCTTCCTGGTGCCGACGGCCGCCATCGTGGTCGGCTCGCAGGGCGCGGGCCGCCTGGCCACCCGGTACGGGATCCGACCGGTGATGGTCGCGCCAGTGGCGGTGGGAGGTGTCGGCGCCGTGATCGTCGGGGCGACCGTGACGACGGGCGCCTCGTACGGTTCGCTGGTCCCCGGTCTCATCGTGCTGGGTGTCGGTCAAGGTGCCGGCTACACCCTGATGTTCGGCGCGGCTGCCCTCGGGGTGGTCGCCGAGGACCAGGGCTTCGCGTCGGGTGCCGCGTCCACCAGCCAGCAGGTCGGCGGCGCGGTCGGCCTGGGCTGCTGGTGGCGGTCGCCAACGCGGGTCTGGACGGACTCGGTGGCGAGGCGCTGCGCACGGCGACGACCGCCGGGCCGCGTACCGCGGTGTTCGTCGCGGCGGCGGGGATCGCGGTGACCGTGCTGGTCGCACTGGGCCTGCGCAAGCCCAGCACGAAGGAGGCCACCAGGCAGGAAACCGGGACGGACAGCCGTCCGGCGGTGCCCGCCTGACCGGCACGGATCCCCTGTTGCCGCCCTTACCGGGTGGCACCACACTTCTGGCGTTCGCGGCCCCCCCGTCGAAGGGGGCACGGGTGCGGCTCAGGTGTCAGGGAGGGGCGGCAGGGCCCGGCACAGCGCGTCGAGTGCCAACCGGTAACGGTGCTCGGGGGGCGTGGCATAGCCGACGACCAGCCCGTCCTGGTGAGGTTCGGGAGCGTCGGGGTGGCGGAACTCCGCGAGGCCGTCGAGTGCGACGCCCATCCACGTGGCCGCCTTGACGGTGGACGCCTCGGTGCCCGCCGGCAGGCGCAGGACGGCGTGCAGACCAGCCGCTACGCCGGTCACCGCGATGTGCGGGGCGTGCTCTGCCAGCGCCGCTACGAGCAGATTGCGGCGGGCTCGGTAGCGCCGCCGCATACGGCGGATGTGCTTGTCGTACTGCCCGGATTCGATGAACTCCGCGAGGGCGAGCTGGTCGGTGACGCCCGTCCACGCCTCACGCATCCCCTTGGCCGCCAGTACGCCGTCGACCAGGTGTGGTGGCAGGACCAACCAGCCGAGCCGGATCGCCGGGGACAGGCTCTTGCTGGCCGAACCCAGGTAGACGACGTGGTCCGGATCGAGCCCCTGTACGGCACCCACAGGTTCCCGGTCGTAGCGGAACTCGCCGTCGTAGTCGTCCTCCAGCACCACCCCGCCCCGAGTCCGTGCCCAGTCGACGGCCGCGGCACGGCGCGCCGCGTGCAGCGGGCCTCCGGTGGGGAACTGGTGGGCGGCGGTGAGCAGGACGGCACGTGCGCCGTGCCGCGATGACGTGCCCGGCTGCGTCGCCAGTCGGTCGGTCCTGGCCCCCTTCTCGTCCAGCCCCATGGGGATCGTGCGTACCTTGGCGTCGGCCAGGATGGTGCGGTGGAAAGGGAGGCCGTACGGCTCGACGGCGAGCGGTCCGGACAGCACACCGCCACCGAAGAGAAGACGCAGCCCGTGCGCGAATCCGGCGCAGACGACGATCTGTTCCGGTGAAGCGCACACCCCACGTGCCCGGGCGAGGTATTCGGCCAGCGCGCGCCGCAGTTCGGGACGGCCTTGGGGATCCCCGGGGCCGAAGGCGTCGTGCGGTGCGGCGGACACCGCCCGGCGGACGGCCGCGACCCACGCGGCTCGGGGGAAGGACGTCGAATCGGGCTGCCCCTGCCGGAGGTTGTGGACGGCGCCCGACTCGTTGCCCGGGGCCTTCTTCGGGACGCGCTGAGCCTTGGCGGCGACGCGCTCGGCAACCCGGGTGCCAGAGCCCTGCCGGGCGGTCAGCCACCCTTCGGCGACCAGTTCGGCGTACACGTCCGCCACCGTGTTGCGGGCCACCCCCAGGTCGACGGCGAGCGAGCGGTACGGCGGCAGCCGGGTGCCCGGCGCGAGTCGCCCGGTCCGCACCGCCTCGCGCAGGGCCGTCGCCACCGCCGCGCGGCGAGGCCCTGCCGGCGACAGCTCAAGATGCAGGTCCGAGCCTGTCTCGTGGGCCGAAGTGACCCGGGATTCCGGCACTTTACTGCACCCTTCCATAGGTCTCCCGGTTGCCCAGGCTAATCCCATGACGCCCAGGGCCGATGCCGAGCAGCGGGTCGGGCTCCACCCGAGCACGCGGGTCTCCGCGGCGGGCGCGGGGCCGCGCGGCAGCGGGGGAAGGTGTCGCGTACTGGGAGGCAGAGACACCGGGCGGCCAGGTCGGGCGCGGTACCGCTCCGGACTGCCTGCTGCAATCGTGTGCGCGCTCGCCGGCGCCGAGCGGCACGACTGGCCTCTGTTGCGCCCATCTTGGAGACCCTTGGGCGCTGCGGTGTCCATCCGCCCGACCGGATCACGGTGCACCCGGGCTCGGGGTGCGACTCGCACGTGACCCGCAAAACTGCTGACCGACCGGGGCTGCGGATGGCAGATCACCCCAAGGGGCGCGTCCTTGCCGCTGACCACAGCCACCGGTGGGTTGTCGAACGGACGAACCTCCTGGCACACACGGGGCTTCCAGTCACTGGCGTTCGTCACTGATCGGCGTACGGTAGTGCAAGCCGCGTGGGTGGCGCTCGCCAGCGCGGTCATCGTGGTCCGGCGCCTGATCGGCACAGCGTGGACGGTCCACCGGTGGGACACACGGCCCGCCCGACGCCCGTGACCTATCGGCGCGAACCCTGAGGTCCCTTCCGGCCGGATCATCGCCTGCAGGTGAGCCCCGGGCAGTGGTCCGCGGCACGCGGCTGGGCAACGGCGCGTCAGGCCTGGGAGTACTTGGCAACGTACTCGTCGAAGGGCTCGATGCCGACGTCCGCTCGGAGTGCGTTCATGCGCTCGGGCTCTTCACAGGGCCACGGAATCGGCACCCCGTTCTTCACGCCGGCGATTTGAGTGCCGTAGATCTGCGCACGGCCCTCATTGACCAGCGTGCGGTCGCGCAGGAAGGCCAGCTCACGCGGGCTGGCCGAGCCTGCCGACACCGCCTGCTGCATCAAATGGAGGGCGCGCCGCTGAACATCGAGTTGCCGGTCGGCGTGCTGGGCGATCAGCCATGCTGCACGTGCGGCCTCCTCACCGACCAGCTGTGCCGTCGGCCAGCCGTATTCGTCCATGATCTCGGCCAGCCGGTCACCGTGCCGGGCGGTCAGCCGCCGCCAGGCCAGCTGCTCGGCAGGGTCATCGCTGTTCGCGCGGACTGCGGCCCGGTGATCGGCCGCAGCCATGTCCGCGAGTTCCACGGCCAGCGCGGCATAGTCGTGCCTCACTCTCAACTCCCCATTTCGGTAAGTGCGTTTGTGCCCAGTGACCACAAGCCTAAAGGCGTAAATCAGGCGTAAAGATCATTCCGGAGAACGGTGACAGGCGCCTGCCCGCACGGGGATAATGGGTCTACCACCGAATCCGGAGCCGGATCGCTCCGAGAGCCACGGTGCCCTGGAAGACATAGGCACGCCTGTCGAACCTCGTGGCCACGCCCGGGAGTTCTTGAGGTCGGTGATCGTCCGCTCAGCTTCACTCCTTCGCTCGTGGATCGTCTTGTCGCAGTCGAGTGGGCCGGCCGCCGCGAATGCCGCGATGCTTTCGGTTGGCCCGCTGGTCGCCCGGTTCGGGGATGGTGTGCTTGATCTGCCGTTGGCGCAGGTAGCGGCGGTTGCGGCGAGAGGAGTACGCCTTGTCACCGCCGGGATGATCCGGTCGGGCGCGGGGAGGCCCGCCGCCGAGGCGGCCGACGCGGATGCCCCCCATGACGGGGATGAGCTGTGGGACATCGCCCCACTGGCCCGGAGTGATCAGCAGGGCCAGCGGACGGCTCCCGCCCTCTCCGGCGGAGACGCATCGTGCAGGTGAGACCGCCCCGGGATCGTCCGGGCCCGCCGTCGCGGCGGTGCCGCCGGGGCGTACGTCTTCTCCCGGCACCCGTGGGGGTCTCCTGTCGTGCTCCGGCGGCATGCTGGTGGGGCCCGGACGACGGTGGAGTCGACCGACATGGTCCAGCCGATGTCATCGACGGCATCGGCCGTCGCGAGGACGGCGGCGAGAGTCCTCTCCCACGTGCCGTCGGTGGCCCACCCGATCAGCTGTTTGTGAGTGGCCTGGAACGAGCCGAGCTCGTCAGGGAGGTCCGCCGGGGCGAGTTGGTGCGGTACTTCCCCGCGATGGCTTCGAGCGTGCGGCGGTGTCCGGCCCACCGGCGTCCGCGGCCCGGATCGGCCGGCATCAGCGGCTCGGTCCGGTCCCCCATCGCATCAGTGATCACTCATCGGACATACACATCCGATCGACCGGTGAGTGCACCGAAGAGACCCGCTCTAGTCGCTGAGCAGCCGCCATGCGGTGAGGGCGAGAGCGGCCCGTATCAGGCCGGGGGGTTCGGTGAGTTCGACGCCCAGAGTCTTTCCGATCTGCTCAAGTCGGCGGGCGACGCTGCTGTGGTGCAAGTGGAGAACTTCGGCGGCCCGGCGCAGGGAGCCGGTGGCGCAGTAGGCGTCCAACGTCTCCAGATCTTCTGGCTTGCTGGCGACGCGGGCGATCGCGGCGACGTCGGCATTGCCTTGCGCGGCGTCCTGGGGTATCTGGGCGAGCAGCGCCAGTGCCCCCAAGTCGTCGTAGCGGACGGTCGGCCGGCGTGAAGTGGTGAATCGGAGGGCGGTGCGGGCTTGCCTCCAGGACAGGTCGGGGCTTTCGGCGGCGCCGATGCCCGCGCGTATGCCTGCCGGGAACCGGGCCCGGTCCACGGTGGTCGCCAGGATGACGCCCACGTCGGCGAGCGATGCCGCCTTCACCGGGCGGGCCGGGCAGATCAGGGCGCCGACCTCGTTGAGGGGAAGCTGCGAATGTACGGCGACGACACGGACCGGCAAGTCGGCGGCGAACCCCAGGAGCCGTAGCGCCCGGGTCCGGGCCGCCTCGTCGCTGTTGGAGCTGATCGCCAGTTCGACGAGGGCGGGGTCGGCCATGGTGGTGAGGGCCGGGCCATATCGTTCGACGACCGCCGCGGCGGCGATGGCGAGCCGGTCCAGGAGCACTTCATCGAGCGGACTGGGCGGGCCGGGGCGTTCCAGCCACACCGTGCCGATCTCCTCCTCGTCGAGGGTGATCGGCGCCGTGGTGGACGCGGAGTGCAGCGGAGTGGACGCCTGCCTGCCTTCGGGCGAGACGCGGATCACCCGCCCCGTGCCGTGGAGCCGAATCCCGACCGCGCACCCGGCCAGGCCCGCCGAGGCCCGGGCGAGAGCCGGGAGATCCACCCGCCGGCGCATCAACGTGTCGTAGAACGCGATGACGCGGATCGCGCCTCGGGCATGCGGGTCCAGGTGCGACAGCCGTTCGGCAAGGGCCTCCATAGCGCAAGGATAGGGGTCGGTGGGTGCGCCGATCGGTGCGTGATTCGGCCGCATGCCCGACAGTTGGTGGCTGACGCCCTGGGTGTCGGCGACGAGGATGGTCGTCATGGATCCCGAACTCGAAGCGTTCATGCCCCTGCTCGTGAAAGCTGATCTGGCTGACCCTGTCACCGACCGCGAGAACTACGCCGAGCGTGCCGCCGCGACACCCGCGCCGGACACATCACGCATGGAGATCGAAGACCGTACCGTGCCCGCCGATCCGGATGTGCCGGTGCGGATCTACCGCCCGAACGGGGCACGGGGCACGATCATCTGGCTGCACGGCGGAGGCTGGGTCATGGGAGATCTGGACACCGACCACCACTTTGCCGCCCGGATCGCGGCCGGCGCCGGCACAGTGGTGATCTCGGTGGACTATCGCCGCTCTCCCGAGCACCGATTCCCGGCCGCCCTGGACGACACCTATGCCGTACTGACCTGGACGGCCGAACACGCGGCCGAGCTGGACATCGACCCGAACCGGATCGCCGTCGGAGGGCACAGCGCCGGCGCCGGCCTGGCGGCCGCGGTGGCGCTGCGGGCACGTGACCAGCAGGGGCCCGCGATCCGATTCCAGCTGCTCAACCAGCCCCTGCTGGACGACCGTCAGGAGACCTGGTCGCAACGGAACTTCACCGACACGCCCCTGCACGATCGCGACACACTCACCGTGGCGTGGCGGCACTACCTGGGCTCCAAGCCCGCCACACCGTTCGCCGCCCCGGCCCGGGCCGACGACCTTTCCGGCCTCCCCCCTGCCTACGTTGCCACCGCCGAGTTCGACCCGCTCCGCGACGAGGGCATCATCTACGCGCTGCGCCTGCTGCAGGCGGGCGTCCCGGTCGAACTGCACCAGTGGCCCGGCACCTTCCACGGCTCGCTGGCGGTCCTGTCCGCCGACGTGTCGCAGCGACAGCTCGCCGAACTCGGCGCAGCCCTGCGCCGTGCCGTGGCCGAGTGAGGCGGCGACCGACCGGGCCGCCCCTCATGCCCTACAACCCACCAGATGAGAGATCACCGCAGAAGGGATGTCCCGGCATGACCGTTACCCCGATCGATCTGTTCGCCTCCTTCATCCACCTTGACCGAAGCGGCCAGGTGCGCGCCGAGCAACCCGTGTTCGACCCGGAGCGGGACGGCTGGCAGTTGATGACCTTCCATGTGGAGACCGACGCCGACGTCCACGCCGACCATTGGGAGATCCACTCCGAGGCGGACGAAGTCGTGTCCTGCCTCACCGGCGGGATACGCCTGTACTTCCGCCCGGAGCAGCCCGGAGAAGAGGAGGAGATCAAACTGGCGGCCGGAACAGCGGCCATCGTCCCGCGCGGGCGATGGCACCGCATCGCACTGGACGGCCCCAGCGACATCATGTCCATCACCCTGCCACGGGGCAGCCGCCTGGAGAAGCGGACTGAAGTCCAGGCCGGGGCCTCGCATCCGGCTCCTGTCCCCGACGACGCTCGCCACAGGCGCTGACCTCGGCGGTGCGGAAGCGTGCGCTCAGGCAACCGCGCACCACCGTCGAGGCACGGCGCGGACGGTTTCGACGGTGGCCAGGCGGTTGGTTCGGTGTCCAGGGCTGGTGCCCTTCGCATCAGCGGCCGGTCAGGGGCCGGTCCGGGCCCGTACCGCTCGGTGCGGTTGCGCAACCTTGGCAGTTTCCCCGCTTTTCTCGGGGCAGGAGGCGGTGACGATCGCCTCCGCTCCCCTGCCGGGCACCGGCCGGAGGGTCAGCGGCGTGTACGCGCCGAAGCCAGCGGCGCCGACGGTACGGGGCAGGTCACCCTGCCCGTACCGGTAAGTGGCTGGCCGCCGTCCGCGTCAGCGGGTGAGGCGGCCATCGGTTACCCGACCTGGCGTATGGGGCCCAACCACGGTGACGGACCGGGAGTCCATGAGCGCTAGGGGCCCGAAATCGCCGGGAACGTGGTCGGGAATCTCGCGGCCTGGGGCTGCGCGGCCTCAGGGCGACCCGGGGCCCGGGGCGCGGCGACGGTGGGAGGCCCGGGCCTGATCACGGGCCGGGGCGAGGCCGCCGTGCTTGACCGGTCACCGACACCGGTGTCACCCGGCGCCAGGGCAACCGGTTGTCCACCACGCTGCTACCAGGCGCCACCGCAACCAGCAGAAAGCCTCTGCGGGGCGGCGGAGGGCGGGAGCGGCGCTCATGTTTTCCTTTTCTCGGGATGCTCGGGTGTGGTGGTGCGGTGGTATTCGGCGATGGCGATCAGGGCGAGCGTCACTGCGATCACCGCACAGCCCGTCATCACGGGTGTGAGGAAGCCGGGGACGGCCGCGGTGTAGGAGCCACCCGATGCCAGCCGGCAGTCGAGAGCGGGCGGAAGGTAGGACACGCTGTAGCCGCTCACCTGCCCGTACAGCGAGGGGTTCGCGTCCTGACACGCCTGAGCGGTGCCGCTCTCGTCGAGGAAGAGCGATACCAACCCCCAGACATAGGCGACGGCAGCGAGGACTCCGGCGAGCGCGGCGGCGCCACGCGCCACGGCCCCCGGGCCGCCCCTGCCGAGCACCGGGAAGCCGTATCCAACGAGGCCGAAGGCGGTCACAACGGCGACGACGATGCCGAGCAGCAGGGGCAGGGCGGCGGGATACGAGGAGGTCATGGCAACCACCTCACCCGCCGGCGAGCTGGTTGGCAAGGTTGTTGCATTTCTCGACAATGTGGTAGCGCTCCATCCCCTCGGGGGCGTCGGCCTCGGCTTGGTTGCCCCATGCGGCGGCCTGGAGCAGGGTCCAGGCGTGCCTGCGGACGTCGGCGTTGTACAGGAGCCGGGGGCGGGGCGGGTGAGCAGGCGCACGGCCAGGAGCAGGGCAGCGGGGCTGCGCGAGTGGGCGGCGGCGCATTCGATGACGTTGTCGGCATTGTGCTGGGCGGGAGTGTGCTCGGCGCTGCGCCGGAACAGGGGCAGCCACACCTCGTCCGTGAACGCGGAAAGGGCGAAGTAGCCGGCTCCGGTGAGCTCGCCGGACGGCCGGCCGGTCTCCAGCGTGGCCGTCCACCACATGGGCGCGACGTCCTCGGGGGCGCGGGCGGCCGGGTCCCCTGCGGCATCACCGGTGCGGGGGCGCCCCCGCACGGGAAGGGGCGAGCGGCAGGAGCAGGTGGGAGACGGCCGGGGCGCCGTCCGGGCCGGTGGCCACCTCGCGCCAGGCGTCCACGGGGTCGCCGAGCAGGTCGGGCGGGCCCTGGAGCAGGAGCGCGAACGCGACGTATGCGGCCGCGCGTAGCCCTACGCGTTCGCGCGCACCGCGGTCAGGAGCTGGGCGCGGTCCAAGGCGGCGGAGCAGCGGTTCGGATCTTTCCCGGTCCAGCCATGGGGCGGCCGGTGAGGGGCCGTTGGGGGTCGAGGGCGTGCAGCTCGGGGTGGGCGGCGGTGCCGGCGGTGGCGCGGCGGTGCAGGACTGGCAGGTGCGCGCCGATCACGGCGGCGACGGCCTCGTCGCCACCGCGGGCAGGACGTCGGCGACGAGGCGTAGGACGCCGCCGGGCATTTCGCCGTCCGCGGTGGCCTGGCCGGCGGCGTAGTCGAGAGGCAGCCCAGCGCGCGCACCGCCGGGTGGGTGTCCAGCGGGGGCCCGCGAGCAGTTCCTCCTTTCCCGGGCTTCCCCGGCCGGCCTGTTCGTCCGGGGCAGGCGATGCCGGCCGCGGGGGCGGGCGTTGCCGGGTTGGGCGCGGGCGGTGGTGGGGTGGGGCGGCGGGTGTAGGGGCTCGGCGAGGCCGTGCACGTGGTCCAGGACGGCCGGCAGGTCGCCGCCGAGGCCTGCGGCACCCGACGGTCGGCCTACCACCCCCGCAGCACGCCCACGGCCTCGCTCAGGCCGTCGACTCCCTGCGTGCTCATCACGATCACCATGTCCACGATCCGACACCCACCGCATGATGCGCCGTCCGCATCCGGTTCTGGACCGACGCGTCGCGGTCGCGGCCGGGCCGGGCACGCGTCACAGCGATCCGCATGTCTTGACCGGTTGCCCGGGCCGGGTCAGGCGTCCGGACCGCCGGAGTCGTCGAAGGTCATGGCGTCCACGGAGCAGATTCGGGCGGACATGTTGCGCTCCATCATGCGCAGGGCGGCGTCGGCGAGGCCCGCGTCGATATGGGCGACGGCTTCGGGGGCGAGGCTGACGTCGAAGTGGCGGATGTGCGCGTCGAGAGCGGAGTAGAGGACGCACTGCTCGGTCACCTGCCCGCACAGGACCAGCCGCTGGACCCCCAGCTGCCCCAGGAGGTAGGTCAGGGGCGTCTCGAAGAAGATCGAGTGCCGAGCCTTGACGACGAAGAGGGAGTCCTCGCCGGGAGCGACGGATTTGACCAGCTCGGGGTGCCGGCCCTCGAGGGCCGCCTGGAGGATCTCACCGTGGTGCGAGCGCCACCGACCGAAGTTGTCGTTGACGTAGATCACCGGAGCGCCGCTGTCCCGGGCACGCCGCAGGAGCTTCTCGATGGCGGGGAGTGCCTCCTTGACGGAGGACACGAGAGCGTCGGCGTCCTCGTGTTCGTAGGTGTTCAGCATGTCGATCACGACGAGCGCCGTCTGAGTCATCGGGTCACCTTCACCTCTCGCGTCCCTGCCGGGGCCTGCTGTGGGGCGGCGGGGCCGGGCGGATGCCGCGGCCTTGTACGAGCCGCCGTCACCCGGCCGGGTGACGGCGGCTGCGCGCGGCATCCAGGATGCTTTCCTCGCCCGCTCGCTCGGCGCCCGCAGTCGATCTCACAAGCAGCATCATGGGACTCTCCCCTCACTCGTCCCTCACGGTGCCTGTACGGAGGCGCCTGCCCCCGTCCCACATCTGTAACACCATAATTCCTGTCATCTCAGGCGGCACGGAGGCGAGTGAGGAGAGGGCGCGAGCGGGCGGTCACTGCCGTGCGTGCGATGCGGGCCCCTCCCCGCGCGCGGGGACGGCCGCACAGGAGGTTGTGGTTCTCCGGTCATGGTGCGGTCACTCGCGCACGTGTCCTGATAGGGCACACCGGACGCGTACAGCGTCGTCCATTCGTGCTGTGAGCTCGGCGACGGTCGCGGGGAGCTCGCCGAGGTTCCACGGCCGGACGCACGCGGCCGCCGCCATCGTCCGTAAGGCCTTGGACCCGGCCTGAGGAGCCGGCGCCCGGCGGGGCGGGGGGCGGGTGGCGGTGTGGACGGCGCACCGGAGGAGGCCCGCGTTCCAGCAGCCGCCGGACCACTCGGGGAACGTCGTCCCACGGCCTGGGCGGCGCGCGGAGCCGCGGGCGGGTCCGCGATCAGCACCGCAGCCGATGGGTCGGTCGAAGCGCGGCACGCACGGCGCGGCCGCGATGGCCGGTGAACAGCGGCTCGCCGATCCGGCGCTATCGCGCGGGTTCGATGACGAACACCTGACCGTCTCTACCGACGCAGCGGTCCATGACCGCTTCGGTTCCCTCCCGAGTTCCGGAGTCGACGATCCCCATGCAGCCCTGGCCGTCCACGCGGAACACGTACGTGCCGTTGCCGGGGGGTCCGGAGGGCTCGATGTGGAAGCGGCTGCCCTGGGCACAGTCGTCCATCGGCTCCAGCAGCCCCGCGCCGGAGCCCTGGGTCAGGACCTTCAGGCAGCCTTTGCCGTAGTCGGGGTGGTGCCACTGGATGCGGTAGCTGTCCCCGCCCACCGGCTCCAGCAGGGTGTCCTGCGGCGCCACCTGGTCACACGGCCGTTGTACGGCCACCAGGGGCGTGTACCGCCGGTCCCGGACGCGCCCGTCGGTCAGGCACAGCTCCGGAGCCGAGACCGGGCGGATGCGCACCCACCCCTCCGGCAGATCCAGGCTGACGGCGGGCAACGCGGGCCCCGCGTTCCCGCCGGCCGCGCCGCTGACAGCCGGCTCTCCGCCGGGGGCGGCCAGCAGCCGGACACCGGCACCCGTCAGGAGGAGGGCGAGCATCACTCCCGCTGCCACCGCCACGGGTCTCCTGGCGATCAGACCGCGCAGCGGCGGCCGCCGGACGGGTTCCGGCTCGGCGGTGCTCACGGTTTTCGACGCGCCGATATCCGCCCACGCCGCGAGCCACGCCTCCAGCCGGTGGCCGTCCCCGCACGCCCGCACGAAGGCCGCCAGCAGCTCCGGGCGCGGTGGTGTCCTGCCGGCCAGCACGTTGGCCAGCGTGCTGCGTGGCAGTACGTCACCCCGTACGGCCGCCCGCTCCTCCAGCTGCCGGTACGTCAGCCCCGACCGCTCCTTCAACTGCCGCATCAGGGACACGAACTCCGCCGCGTCCTGCGCCCGCTGTGGAAGTGACTTCGCCTGATTCTCCATGGCGGCATGGTCACCAGAGCGACGCGTACAGGCAATTGGGCCGACCGGCTCCGGACACGTTTCCGGACACCCCATGGGACAGGGCTCGGACAGAGACCGGACGAGGACCGGACACGGCGGTGACCAGGCCGGACACGGGTGCTCTGTCCGGGACAGGCCCCTGCGGTTGTTCCCGCTCCCCGGTATGCGGAACATTCGGATTGCCCGGCCGATCGCATCCATGGCCGGGCGGGCGTCTTTCCCCTCCTCCTCGCGCCACGCGTCCGACAGGAGGGGTTCGCCGCGCCTTCCCGGAAGAGTCCCCATCGAGAAGGAGACGTTGTGACACTTCGTTCGTGTGCCGCTGTCGCGGGTATCGGCGCCATGGCGGTCCTGGGAATCTGCGTCGCGCCTGCTCAGGCATCGGAGAATTCCTCCAGGTATTCCTGTGGTTCCTCTGGAGCCTGGTCGTCCGACCGCGGGGCGTACGCCGGCTTCAGCGAGAACTGCCTGTGGTCGACCGGTGGCGGTTACTACATCCACGTCACCGGCACGCTGCACGACTACGCCAGGGACGGTCTGGGTCCGCGGTTGTACGCGCAGCCCCGAATTTCGACGGGCTGGGGACCGACCCAGCTCGTGGCGAGGAACAGCAACGGCTATGACGGGCCACCCGCCGAGATCTCCGGCTACGTCACGGGCGTGGATGCCCAGTACGTCGCCCGGTACAAGGTGTGCAACGGCGGCGTCGACACCAACTGCTCATCTTGGTTCGAGGCATGATGGGCCGCCCGCGCACAGCCCCGCGCACCCGCGCCGGGGCGGGTGGGCGGGTTCGGCCGGACCCGTCGCTCGTATCCGCGCACCGGTTGCTCGCGGGCGGGTGCCTCGCCGTCGGCGGCGCGCTCCCGGACCAGGAGTGGCCATGACCACCCGCATCCGGACAGGACCCTCGCTGCTGACGACCGCCGCGCTCCTCGCGGGCGCTCTGATCGCCACAGCGGCACCCCCGGCCCACACCGCACTCGCCGCACAGTCGACCTCCGTCACGGCGGTCGCGACAGAGGACAGTACCTCCGGTGCCGCCGGCGAGGCGGAGTGGTATCGCACCACGTCGCTGGGCGGCCCGATCAGGGCGTGCTACAAGGCGAGCTGCGACTGGTACTACCGGACGTCCCCCGGGGACGAGCTGCACTGGAGCCACAGCGCCTACAACGAGTACGGGAACCTGTGGTACTACGTCGACAACACGCATACGCGCGGGTGGATCCATTGCGGGAATGTGACGGCGGGATGCTGACCGCCGGACCTCCCGGCGGAGGTCCGCGGTCCGTCCGAGCGGTGCACCACCCAGTGGCCCGGCAACCAACGGGGGACGCCCGCCGTTCGGCGCGCGCCGAACCCGAGAGGCCGCCGACGAGTCGCTCGACGGAACGACGGAACGAGCTGAAGCTGCCACGTCGGGGGAATGCACGAACACCGCGGTCGGCGCATGATCGGCGACCGCGTCCTTCCGCCCGGTGGGCAACCGCGGCAACAACGCCGCAGTCGCCCTGGGATCGGGTGGCTCCGGCGGCCAGTACCGTGTCCCGTCCGAGCACAAGAACGGCAACACTCGAGCGAGTTCGGTGTACTTCGCGTACGCCCGACGACAACTGCTGAGCTCGGCGGTCACGGTCCCTCGCTCGGGTCGCCCCTCCCCCACAGCACGCCGCCGGGCCTCGGAAGGGCGCCCCGGCCGGCGAGCCCCGGTGCGGGCGGCCGCAGGGACACGGAGGCCGCAGACCGCGTGGGCTCCGCCGCGGACGGCCGCAGCCGACGTCGGGTGCGGGTCCGGACATCTGACGGCCATGCTGCACGTCTTGATGCTGGACGCCTTCGGGATAGACCTCTCCCCGGCCCTGGTCGAGCATGCCTGGCGGGCCCGTCCGGCGCTGCGGTTCGACGAGGCGCGGATGGAGGCCGTGCCGGCCCACTATTCGATGCTCCGTACCCGGCCTGCGAAGACGCCCGTACCGCTTGCCGAGCAGGCGCCGGGCAGGACCGGCGACCAGCCCTGCACCCGCAGCCGGGAAGCGAGCGGCTCCTCCGTGACGTCCCCGCGCTCGGCCTTCTCGGGCGGGGTGCCTCATCGACGTCGCGGGGGGGCCGGTGGCGTGCCGAGCACCGCCCGGGCCGCCTCGTCCAGGAGGACTGCGGCATCCGGCGGGCAGGTACGCCACACCACGGCAACGAGGCGGGCCGGCTCCGGCAACCGGGCTTCCCGGAGCCGAACAGGCAGGAATTGGCCGGCACGTACGGCCATAGGTAACCGGGAGCCCATCCTCTTTGCTGCGACACGCGCGTGTCCACGGCTCCTCCCGCGGGATCTCCCCCAGTCCAGACACCCACCGATACCCGGAATGGGTGGACCCTCGACTGGCCCCAGGTGCCCCCGTCCCTCGGTCGTGGCCATCGGACAGGGCCGAGCTGAGGTGTCCCTCCACGTGGTGAACCTCTCCTATCCGTCAATCTTGGCGCCTCACCGAACGCGTCAACTCAGGTTGACGATTGCGGGGTGGGTCAACTAAGGTTGACTCATGGCTGAAGTTGACATTTCGTCGATCACCGAGAACGCCGATCCCATCGCAGCGCTCCGCGAGGCAGCCGCGCTGCGCCACCGCCTGGAAGGACAGGAAGAGGTCCTGGTGCACCGGGCGCGGGTGGCAGGGACAACGTGGACGCAGATTGCCGAGGCGCTGGGGGTTTCAAAGCAGGCCGTACACAAGAAGTACGGCGGCCGACGCCTGTTCGGCCGGACGGAAGCCTGACGATCGTGACCTCGCTCCTCGATGATCTGGCACGACGAACGGCCAAGCGGCTCGGCGCACGACAGCGTGGCGTCGTCGCGGTGGGTGCTGTCCGGGGCGGGCAGTCCGCACTGCACGGCGCAGACCCCGGCACGCTGTTCGAGATCGGTTCCGTCACCAAGACGTTCACCGCGCTGGCCCTGGCCCAGCTCACCGTGCGTGGCGCCGTGGGGCTGGACCAACCGCTCCGTGACCTGCTACCCCGCGACATCATGGCCCCCGAACGCGGTGGTGGGGTCATCGAGCTGGCTCACCTGGCCTGCCACACTTCCGGTCTGCCGCGGCTGCCCAAAGGCCTCCTGCCGCGAGGGCTGTTTCGATCGGACCCGTACGCCGGCTGCACGGGCGAGCTTCTGCTGGACGGATTGCGGCGCACCCGTTTGCGGTCGGTGCCCGGTACCCGCTTCCGCTACTCCAACTTCGGCGCCGGCCTGCTCGGGCTCGCCCTGGCACGCCACGCCGGCACCGACTACGACACGCTCATCCAGGCCGAGATCTGCCGGCCCCTCGGCATGACCGACACTCACGTGGTTCTCGACCCCGCACGCACCGCACGACTGGCCGGTGGCCACTCCCGCACCGGCCGCCCCCGCCCGCCCTGGCACCTGGCCGCCCTCGCCGGCGCCGGCGGCCTGCACTCCACCGTGCCCGACCTGCTCAGGCTGGCCCGGGCCCAGATCGGCCCCGCGCCCGAAGAACTCGCCGAAGCCATCGCTCTCACCCACACGACCGCCCACCGCATCAACGCCAGAGCCGCCGTCCATCCCGGCTGGATCTCGGCCAACCTGCCCCGCAGCCAGCACCGCGTCCTTTTCCACACCGGCGGCACCGGCGGCTACCGCAGCCTGCTGGCCGTAGCCCCCGAACACCGAGCCGCAGTCGTCATCCTCAACGCCAACACCCGACCCGTGGACCGCCCCGGCCTCAACCTGCTCGCCCAGATCATCGACTCCGGACCCGGTCCGGACCCCGTCCCGGCCGCCACGGGCGCCGCCGGCTGATGCCGGCGATCCGGCCCGCTTCCCAGTTGCTCACACCTCGATCCATGAGCAGGACGTATTCCCCCCGCTCACGAACCAGCACGGGGCTGGCCAACAAGGCGTGGGGCATACGGGCGCGATGTGCGCCGAAGCCGTGCCGGTCGACCTGCGGACGGGGACGGTCCCTCCCCGTCCACCTCACGATGCGACCGAGCCACGGGTTCCGGTGCTCGACAGACGAAAACGAGAAGCCCGAACGAATGTCGTGACGCGGGCGC
Source organism: Streptomyces sp. NPDC050856 (assembly GCF_040653855.1). Classification (NCBI taxonomy): domain Bacteria; kingdom Bacillati; phylum Actinomycetota; class Actinomycetes; order Kitasatosporales; family Streptomycetaceae; genus Streptomyces; species Streptomyces sp. NPDC050856. The sequence goes on from NZ_JBFAGV010000011.1 coordinate 42,705, forward strand.
TGATGTCGCCCAGCGCGGAGCTGGGGTCGCGTTCCGTGGCGAGGTCGGCCAGGGCGACGACACCCACCGCGCGCCGTTCCTGGAGCACGCGGTGGCGACTCCCCCGGGGCGTGCGATCCTGCGGCTCCTGGGGCGTGCGGACACCGCGGCCCCGCGCTTCGTCCGTGGTCACGCGGAGCGCCTGGGCCGGCGGCTCGGTGATGCGGAGCAGGAGGAGATGGGGACGCGGTCAAGGGTGCGGCCGGGACCTTTGGTGCCTGACTCATGGGGTTCACTCGTCTCCGTGGGAGCCAAGGGAGCGCCGTCGCCGGCCGACGGCGTGCCGTGCCGTGCCGACGCGGGCGTCTTCGTGCGGCGGTCTCCGGCGCACCGTCGCCGCTGGGCGCGTGATGCGGATTCGTTGTGGACCGCCGGGCCCGGTCGAGCCTGGCGTTCGCGGGTGCCGGGCGGTCAACAGGCAGGAGCGACGAACCTGGAGGGCCAGGAGCGACACGAGTCACCCCTCGGCCGATGCCTGGTTTCCATCGTCCATGCGTGCCGGGTGCGGTGTCAACGAGTTGCGTGGCGCGTGCAGACAAACCGGAAGGCCCGTTGGTTTGTCCGATTGCCGCGGGACACCGGCGGCCGGAATGCCCCTCAGCGGCTGGTCATCGCGGCGAGATCTCACCCAGTCCTCCGGCACATGCAGTCGATGGAGACGTCCGACACATCCGCTTTGAGCACGGTATGGGAGCCGTCACCTGTGGCGGAAACACGGCGAGATCCATGCGTCACCGCGTGACGTGCCACCGCCGGCCCTTGTTCGAAGGTGTGCGGGGCGATTGCGGGAACGATGGCTCAAACGCTCTCTCTTCCGTCGCTCCGGCACATCGATCCGGCCGGGGACGAGATACGCGTCCGGGTGGGCGGGGAACCCCCGGACCGGTTCATCGCGGTTTTACCGTCATCGCCGTGACCATGAACAACACGGCCGGCACCGGGACGACGGCCCGGATCGCCACGGTGACGGCCCCCCGGTTCAGCGGAGTCGATTTCCGGTCACTCATTTCGCCATTCCGTCGCGGCATGGCGGTGATGTCATGGCGCACGACGAGCGCCGAAGAAGGCCCAGGAAGTCGAATTGGTCTACCCCGGCACACTCCAGGGACCGCGCGGATCACGGGCCGTCATGAGATCCCACTGGTTTGCACAGACCAGGATGAACTGGGCGCATCGCGGCATGGGGCCAGCCGTTCGAATCACCGTTGACACCAGCAAGTTTCGTATGGAAGCTGTTGTGGTCGGAAACCTGACCGACGCATAGGAACCGAATGAGTGCGGATGCGCCACGAGTTGCTGACCTGATGGGGCGCCGAAAACCGTGCCCGACGCAGCGCTTGTCGGCTGCGTCCGCCAAGAAGGCCGCACATATCTGCACCTCGACCATGGAAAGCTGAGCCGAGGGGGAGCCGTTGTCCAGTGTGTCTTCCGGAAGCCGAACCACCGACGTGGGGCTCGACTTGGACGAGATAGAACTTCTCTGCGCCACGTGGGCCGATCGGCTCCTGGACCGGTCGGAGGATTTGTTACGCCTGCTCACATCCGTGGCAACTCGGGACAGCGCGGTGGCCGAACTGGATTCCGCCGTCGACACTCTGCGCGGAGGCCGGCAGGAACTGGAGCGGTTCGCCGGTCACGCAGGGGGGCGCGTCTGCACCTTTCTGCCGTCCAACAACGTGCTCTACTCGTACGTCCTGTTCGGTTTGATGCCCGGACTCTGGAGCGACGAGGTGCTGGTGCGGCCGTCGGCCCGGACCCGGGATGTGGTGCTTCGGCTCCATGAGCTCCTCAAGGACGTGCCGCACAACCCGGTCTCCATGGTCGACGTGTCCCAGCGGGAGTTCGTGGCGTTGTGCCGTCAGGCACAGATGGTGGTCTTCACCGGGCGGTACGAGAACCTCCAGGACATCAGGAACGCGATTCCTGCAGACATCCCTGTGCTGGGTTTGGGATCCGGCCCCAATCCGGTGGTGGCGGGACCTTACGCGGACGTCTCGGAAGTGGTCCGCGCGACGACGGAGTCCCGTCTCTTCAACGGCGGCCAGGACTGCCTCTGCCCGGACCTCCTGATCGCCCACAGCTCGCTGTATCCGCAAATCCGTGAAGAGCTGGCCGCAGTCTTTTCCACCATTCCCCGCGCCCGCAGGGAACAGCCCGGACTGATCGCTCCTCCAATGTTCTATCCCGACGCGTTCGACGCGGCTGCCGCGTTCGTCGAAACCCATCGGGACAAAGTCGTCAGTGGCGGAGGCATCGACGCGCCGAACAGATGGCTGGAGCCCACCGTTGTCGAATTCCCCGGCCTGTCGGAAACACATCCACCTGAACTCTTCTCTCCGGTGCTCTGTCTGACCTCCTATACGGAGCCCTACCAGGTCCGCGCCTGGCTGGAGAGCGAGACGGAAACCGAACGCGGCATGTACGTCAGCGTCTATGGTGAGCCCGGCTTGCCGGACCCCGTGCTGGGTACATCCGTGAACTGCGGCCCCCGCACCTCCTTCGACGTCGAGAACGGCAATCAGCCGTTCGGCGGCTACGGCAGGCGCGCCAGCGCCCGCTGGCAGCACGGCGAGGTGGTGGCGCGCCCCCTTCTGCTGTCCAGGGAAGCGGGGCGACATCCCGCCCCGGAGGTCTCCCACACCTCCGTGGCCGCCCGATGAATGGCAGCGAGCAGCAACGGCTGAGCCGCCACGGAACCGTCGTCAGCGTCCTGCGCCCAGCGCCAGGTCAGCGGACCGGGGCACTTGCCGCGCGGACGCCACGCGTCCCGGAGCCCTCCTGGTGGCGTGACGCCCCGGCCGCCGTCGCCGACGTCCTGGCCCGGCTGCCCGGCTTGACCGGCTGCACGCCCCTGCACTTCGCGGTCGCCGAGTACTGCGCCGTGGCCGGCGAGCTGTACACCCGGCGTGTCGACGGCCGGAAGTACCGGCTGCGCCCGTCGGCGTCGACGGAACTCGAACCCAGTCGGCTGCTGACGGCACACGCGGACGGCCCCGTCGCGCACCACGAGGCGTACTTCCACTGCGGCCCCGGGGACGGGGACGCGGCCGAGCAGGCGGCCCGGGCTGCCCTGGCGGCCGGCTCGTGCGGCAGCGCGGCGATCCTGCGGGTCCGCTGCTCGGAGTCCCTGTTCCGGTTGACCGGGGAACTGATCTCCGTGGCCCCGTGATCCGCGCACCCCAGCGGCGTGACCGATTCCCACATGTGCAGCACAGAAAGGGCGACTGTCAGTGTCGAGCGGCTTCTGGGACCGTATGGCAGCGGAGTTCGGCCGCCTGGGTGTCGACATGGTGGTGGGCTTCCCTTCAGACCTTCCGTCGCTCGTCGACGCGGCCTCCCGGCGGCAGGACACGCACGTGCTCGTGCCTCGGGACCAGCGCACGCTGGGATGCGTGGCGGCGGGATACGTGCGGACGAAACGTCGGCCCGCCGTGATCGAGGTGTCCACGGGACCCTCCGTCCTCAACGCGCTCACCGGACTGGCCGAGCTCGCCTCACTGCGGCTGCCCGCGGTGCTCGTCACCACGGCGACCGCCCGGGACCAACGGGGCAGAGCCGCCTTCCAGGAGCTGTCCCAGCGCGAACTGCTCGGCCAGTTCTCCGTCTGGTACCACGTGCTGGCCACCGGTGACCAACTCCGCTGGGCGGTCGAGTCGGCCCTGTGGCAGGCCACGGGCCCGCGTCCGGGCATCGCCGTCATCGAGGTTCCGGCCGACGTGGCCGAGGCGCCCATTCCCACCACGGCCGACGGGGACGCGCGCGCCGGGCGACCGGCGCCCGCGCGTCCGACCCCGGCCCCCGCGGAGGAGTCCCTCCTGTACGCCGGAATACTGCTGCAGCGCACTCGGCGGCCGCTGATCGTGGTGGGCGGCGGAGCGCACGCCGCGGGGGCCGGTCCGGCCGTGTGGAAACTCGCCAGGGAACTGAACGCGCCGGTACTCGCGACGGCCAGCGGCCGTGGCACGGTGCCCGAGGTCGGCAACCGGTTCCACGAAGCCGGAGACAACTTCTGCGGGCTGCTCGGTCTCTACCGTGAAGAGGCCCTGGCGGACACGCTCCGGCAGGCCGACCTCGTGCTCGCCTTCGGTACCAGGCTGGAGGAGACGGCGCGGGACGGCTGGGACGAATTCCTGGGCGACGCCCCGCTCGTACGGGTCGACTCCGACCCCGAGGCGCAGTTGTACGGCCCCTCGGCCGAGTGCTTTCTCGCGGGTGATGCCACCCTCACCGCCGAGTTGCTGCTCCTGGAAGCGGGGCGCGCGGTCACCCCGACGAGAGAGTCCTGGGGCGACCAGTGGCGCGCTGCCCGCGACCGGCTGTTCAAGGACGCCGCGCCGGGCATGGTGCCCGCGACCCTTCGTGCGCTGTCGCGCGAGTACGGCGACAGCCGTTGGTGCGTCGTCCAGGAAAACGGGCTGCACGACCTGTGGGGGTACCACTACGCCTGCCTGCAACTGGGCCCCGCGGGAACGGCGCTCACCCCGGGTGAGCAGACCATGATGGGGTTCGCGCTGCCCGCAGCGGTGGGCGTAGGCCTCGCGGACCCCACCATGGAAACGGTGGTGACCTGCGGCGACGGTGCCCTGGAGATGAGCCTTGCCGCCCTGGCGACGGCCCGGCAGGCCGGCATCGGCCTGACCGTCGTCACCTGGGACAACGGCGGCTGGGGCTGGCCCCGCGCCGAGCGTGACGCCACGGCGTCCCTCATGTCGTTCACGAACCGCTCCCGGAGCCTGCCCGCCCTGGAGCGGATGTTCGACGACACGCAGCGGGTCGAGAACGCGGACCAGCTGGCGCATGCCCTGGCCCGGGCCCGCGAGCACGCCCGGGCCGGGCGGCTGGCTCTGGTCGTGGTTCCCGCCGACGACGCGAATCTGCCGCAGGCCGCGCGGCGGGGACTGGAGCGGACGGCATGAGCGACCGGTCTCCAGCGGTGCGTCTCGTGGTGGACGGGGAGCCGGTCGACTCCCTGGTACTGCGGCGTGCGGTCGACGCCGTGACGCGGGCGGCCGCCGAGGCGGGAGCGGGTCCGGGCCTGGGCGTCCTCGCTCCCACGACCAATGGAACCGCGTTCGTGGCCGCGGCCGAGGCGTGCCGGCGCACCGGCGCCGCCCTGGTCCTCCGCTCCCCGTATGCGCGCACCTCGGGGCTGCCCGCCGTGTGCGAGGTGAGCGACGGCCCGGCGGGTCCGCGGGTGACACCCCGGCCCGTCGCCACGCACGAGCGATTTCCTTCCGACACGACGGTCGCCTGCTTCACCTCCGGCAGCACCGGTGATCCCCGCCTGGTCCTGCTCAGCGCCCAGGGCCAGGAGTACCAGTACCGGGCCACCGCGGAGCGCATGGGAACCACGGACACGGACCGGCTGTGCCTGCCGCTGCCGCTCGGCCACGCGTACGGCTTCAGCGTGCTCGGGATGGCCCGCCTGACCGGTGCTCAGCTGTGGGTCGAGACGGCGAACGACGCCCTGGCCGTCCTGCACCGGCTCACCCCGAACGGCATCACCACGCTCGACGGTGTGCCGGGGCTGTACGCGGCACTGCTGTCCCGCCTGGACAGGTTCCCCGACAAGCGCCGGGCCTTCGCCGCGCTACGGTTCCGCGGCTGCGGAGGAGAGGTACTGCCCGCCTGGATCGAGGACAGGTTCGCGCGGTGGGGAGCCCCTCTGCACAACGGGTACGGCCTGACCGAGGCCGGTCCCAACGTGGCGCTCAACGCGCCCGGGCACACCTACCCCGGCACGGTCGGCCTGCCCCTGCCGGGCACCGAGGTGAGGATCGAGGAGAGCCGCGGCGAACTGCTGGTCCGCGGCCCGGGCGTCATGTCGGGCTACTTCGGCGACAGCCGGCGTCGGCTCCGCTCCGACGGCTGGCTGGCCACGGGTGACCAAGCCGAATGGCGGGGTCCCGCCCTCCACATCGTGGGCCGGCTCGACCACCGCGTCATCATTCACGGTGAGACGGTCATCCCCACCGATGTGGAGGCGCTGCTCAGCGGCCTCTGCTCGGCCGGCCAGGTGGTGGTGGACGCCGTGGTCGACCGGCGGGGCACGACACGGCTGGGCGCCATGGTGGTGACGGCCGGTGACGCCGACCTCGCCGGCTGGCGGGCGGCCGCCCGGGACCTGCTGCCGCCCGCGCTGCGCCCACGCGTGGTCGTACCCGTCGAGGAACTCCCCCGCCTGCGCAACGGCAAGCTCGACCGCAGTGCCGTGCGGAGCCTGCTGTCCGAGCACGCCGCGGGAGACCGGCGCGCGGTCGCACAAGGAGGGCACCATGCGGACTGAACACACCCACGCGGGGCCGGGCGTGCTGATCACCGGCGTCGGCGTCCGCCTGGCCGGACACCAGGGCACCGAGGGGCTGTGGCACGCGGCCACGCAGGAGGGCGCGTACGCGGCGTCACCGCCCGAGTGGTCGAAGCCGGACCTGCTCGGCACGGTCATCGACGAGGCGCTCGCCGAGGCCGGGTTCCCCCGGTCGGCGCGGCCCGATTGCCGGGTGTCGGTCGTGGTCTGCGCACAGGCCGCCGTCACCACTCCGACGCTGTCGCCCTTCCTCCACGGCGCCGACACGAACGTGCTGACCACCCGTGCGGGACGGGCCCCGGTCACCGTGGTCTCCCATGCGTGCGCCACCGGCGGCTTCGCCCTCCGCCTGGCCGTGCAGAGGCTCGTCTCCAGCCAGTCGGACATCGTCGTCGTGGCGGGCGCCTCCGTGCCCGATCCGCTGGAGGAGATGAGTCTCGACGCGGTCGGCGTGCTGGCCGAAGGCCCCGTACGACCACTGGACGTGCGGCGTGACGGCATAGCCGTCGGCCGAGGTGCCCTGGCCCTGGTGCTCGAGCGGGCTGACGACGCGGCCCGCCGCGACGTCCCCGGGGCCATCTCGGTCGCCGCCACCGCGTGCCTGGTGAAGCCGGGCAGGGCCGAATCCGATACGCAAGCGGTGGGCGCGGTGCTGCGTGCGGTGCTGGACCCGGCGGACGGCCCGGACCGTACGCGCGTCGACGCCGTCTGCGCCCACGCCACCGGCACAGCGCGCGGTGACGAAGCGGAGCTGGGACAACTGGCGCAGCTCGGCGCGGAACTGGAGTGGACCGACGTGCCGGTCTTCTCCCACAAGGGAGCCCTCGGACACCTTCTGCACACCTCTGCCCTGGCGGCTGTCGCGCACTCGGTGGAGGCCATGCGGAGGTCCGTCGTACCCGGGACCCCGGGATGCCACACGCCGATGACGGTCGATGCGGGAGTGCGCGTCAGCACGGAGAGTTTCCCGCGCCCCCTGGCGCGTGTCCTGGTCAACGCGTTCGGGTTCGGCGGCAACTATGCGTCCGTTCTGCTCGAGAAGCACACGTATGGAAAAGAGCCGCAAGATGGATGACACCCTGGGGGCGAAGAGCCAAGGAACGAAGGCGGGACCCACGGCCCCGTTCGGCTCACGTGGGCTGTCCCGCAACGCGCTGTTCCTCAGCATCTTCTTCATCGAGCTGGGGGCCGCCATGACAGCGGTCGCCCTGCCTCTGCTCCTGCTCGACCAGTACGGCATCAGCGCCTCCTCCGGCCTCGCGTTCGCGGCGCGGCTGATCCCGGGTGTGCTGCTCGGGCCCGTGGCCGGAGACGCCGTCGCCCGCCATGACCCTCGGCGCGTCGCCGTCGTCAGCGCCCTGGCCAGCGCCGGCGTCATCGCCCTCATGCCGTGGACGACGGAGCTGTGGCAGATCCAGTTGCTGAGCCTCCTCGTCGGCATCGGTCACATGTTCGCGGGACCCGCCCGGCTCGCGCTGCGGCCCCTGGTACTCAAAGAGGGCGAGGAACTCGCCGGCAACGGCGTCCTCGTCACCGTGGAACGACTCCCCGTCTTCCTGGGGCCCCCGCTGGCCGGCATCCTGGTCGCCTCCGCCGGCTTCCACGTGGCCTTCCTGGCCGAAGCCGCCGCCTGCCTGACCGCCGCCGTGCTCGTTCTCCTCGTCCCCGCCTCGCCCGTCGGCTCCCTGCTCCGCCCACAGGACGTCACGGCGTCCGACGGGGCAGGACGCCGAGGCCCGGGCGGCAGGCTCGTCACCGCCACCCGGCGTCTGCGCGATGCCTACACCGCCGGCGTCCGCGGCATGACCACCGCGGTCACCCGTGACCGCTTCCTGCTGGGTCTGACCCTGACCGGCTTCACGTACGTCGGCGCCGTGGCGGTGGGCAGGATGTTCCTGCTGCGCCTCGCGGCCGATTCGTTCCCCGGGCACTCCGGCTTCTACGGCTACCTGCTGGGCGCCATGGCCATCGGTGCCGTCCTCGGCGGCCTCCTCGTCGGCAGACTCACCCGTCTGCACAGCGGGCTTCTCTACATCATCGGCAACACCGTCGAAGCCGCCCTGTGGGTGATCGTCGTCCACGTCCCGTCGGCCACCACCGCGCTGCTCCTGCTGTTCTTGGCGGGCGTCACCGAATCCGTCGCCACCGCCGTCTTCTTCGCCGAGGCCCAGCGGCGCCTGCCCGCGCAGCTCGCCGGCCACTACTACGCCGCCCTCATCCCCCTCACCGACGCGTGCAGTCTGCTCGGAGCCGTGGCCGGGGCCTCGCTCACCGCCGCAACCCTCACCGGTGCGTCCCTCACGGTCGCCGCACTCATCGCATTGCCGGTCCTCCTCACCGCGCCCTGGTATCTGCGCGGAAGCGGACCGCACCACGAACAGGCCGAGACCCATGGAGGTACCCATGCCCAGCGCTGACACCACCGCCTACCGGGTCAGTGCCTACCTGTGCGTCACCGAACTCTCCTCCTCGACCGTTCTGACACACGCCGTCACCGGTGAGCGTGCCGCTGTCGAGCCCGCATTGGGCCGTGCGTTGCACAGCCTGGCCGGCAGAAAGCGCTTCACCCAGGCGGAGCTCCATGAGGTCACAGGGCTCTCCCAGGGCTCCCTCCTCGAGTTCCTCGCCCGGCGCGGTTTCGTCGTCGAGGCGGACACCGACGAGCGCACCGGGCTGGAGTCGCTCTTCGCCCTGGCGGCCCCGGTGTCCACGCCCCGCGACCAGAGTGCCGGGATCATGCGGGGCTTCGGGCGCCAGCACTACTTCCAGCCGCGCGCGCTCACTGCCCGCCTCCTTGACGGCCACCAGGGGAAGCCGCGGCAGCTCACCGTGCTGGCGCTCGGCGGATGCGTGACGGAGTTCGCGCGGGACGAGCTGATCGCACAGGGGCTGGAACGAGGTCTCGACGTCCGCGTCGTCGGAGCCTGGCCCGACTCCCGGGGCCGGCTCAAGTCGCTCGTGGACAAGCACCGGCCGGACGTCACCGTTCTCCAGCTGTCCCTCTACCCCTACCTGACGGAGCTGTGGGACCACGGTCCCCTCGCGACCGAGGACGAACGCCGTGCGCGGGCGGAGCGGCTACGGAGCGTCGGTCGCTCCTGGATCGACGCCTTGGCGGAGGCGACCCGTGACCACGGCATCGGGATCGTGCACAACTACGGGCCGACGGCGCTGTCCCCCTACGGGCGGTTCGAGCACCGGACCCCCATGGGCAGCCGGGAGACGCTGGCCCGGTTGAACGCGGGGATCGACGAGGCACTGCGGGCCCATGACCACCTGATGCTGCTCGACGAGGAACGACTGGTCGCGCGGTACGGTGCCGAACAGCTCTTCGACGACCTGTACTTCCCCTTCGGCCACCACGGCGGAGCCCCCGATCCGGAGCGGGACCAGCCACATCAGCTTCCCCTGCTGGGGTCCGTGCTCGCCGGCGAGTACCTCGACGTGTACGCCGCGGCGACCGAGCGGGGACGCGTCAAGTGCGTGGTCGTCGACCTCGACAACACGCTGTGGCCGGGGATCGCGGCCGAGGACGGCTTCTCCTGGCTCGACCGGGATCACACCTCGACGTGGGTCCACCTCGGCCTCCACCAGGCGCTGGCCCTGCTCAAGTCCCGGGGGTTCCTGCTGGCCACCGCGAGCAAGGGCACCGAGTCGCAGACCCTCAAGGCGTGGGAACAGGTGGATCACCCGCTGCTCCTGAAACCGGACGACTTCGTGATGCACTGCATCGACTGGCAGCCCAAGTCCCGCGGCATCGCCCGTATCGCCGCCCGTCTCGGGCTGGCGCACGAGGCGTTCCTCTTCCTCGACGACAATCCCGTGGAACGGCACGAGGTGCACCGCGCGCTCCCGCAGGTCCGGATCGCCCAGGGGCCCGTGCACGGGTTCCGCGCGCTCCTGCTCGGCGAGCCACTGCTCGACCGGCCCCCGGCCGGGCAGGAGGCGTCGCGGCGTACCGAGACCACGCGCGGCATGCTCAAACGGCGCGAACTCGGCGAGAGCCTGGACGAACAGACCCTGGCGCAGGAGGTGGGAGCGCGGATCACGGTGCGCAGGGCCCGGCCGGAGGACGTGGATCGCCTGGAGGAACTCCTGCACCGGACGACCCAGTACCGCACCACCGACTGGCGGCCGGCCCGCCACGAGCTGGAACGGCTCATACGGGCCGGGAGCGTGACGGTGTGCCATGTCACGGACCGTTTCGCGGACTACGGGCTCGTCGGCGGATGCGCCGTCGCCGGCGGGCAGGTGCTCTGCCTCGTCCTGAGCTGCCGCGTCATCGGTCTGGGGGTCGGCCCCCGGCTGCTGGCCGCCACCGTGCGGGAACTCGGCCTGGCCGGGGAACGGGTGCGTGGCACGTTCCTTCCGAGCGAGCGCAACGGCCCCGCCTCCGACGTCTTCGATCGTGCCGGGTTCCGGCACGACCCGGACGCGGGCCCGGACCGGGGCGACCACTACGTGCTCCGCGCGCCCGCCGACCTCATCGATCCTCAGTGCACCGCCGACCCCCACGACTCAGTTGGAGTGTCATGACCCGCTGGAGCACACTGCTGCTGGACGAGGCCCAGCTCTCCGAGATGGCGCACGTGCCGCTGGAGGACATCGCCGGCCACGCTCAGCTGACCATCGCCGCACGGCCGACGTACAGGACGCTCTACCGCTCCTGGGACAAACAGCACTGGTCGGCGGAGGCCCTGAACCTGGAACGCGACGCCGAGCACTGGCAGCGCGTGCCCCGCAGGACCAGGAACCGGCTGGAGCGGATCGTCCGGCACTTCCTCGTCGGCGAGTACACAGGGCTCGACCTGCTGGCACCGATCACGGTCGGCGCCCCAGACGAGGCGTCGCTGATCTTCCTCGGCACCCAGTCGGCGGACGAGTCGCGCCACACCCGGCTGATGGACCGGCTCGCGAGCGAGGTCCTCGGTCTCAGCGGCGACGACCTGCGGTACGCCCTCAACGCGGCCTGGCAGCACTCGACCCCCGCCCAATTGCGGCTGAACGCGCTCGAAGCCCGGCTCATCCGCCCGCTGTCGTCCCTGCACGCCGGCCATGACGACTGGCTGCGCGCCGTCGCTGTCTTCCACATCGTCACGGAGGGGGTTCTGGCGCTGACGGCCCAGCGCCGGCTGGTCGCCTCACTGCGCTCGGGCTCCTTCCTGCCCGGGCTCCGGGCCGGGTTCGTGGCGATGACCCGGGACGAGTCGCGCCATGTCGCCTTCGGTGTCGAGGCCATACGGCGCGGGGTCACGGAGAACGTGCCGGAGGCGAGGATCGACGCCGTGGCCGACGCGCTGCGCGAGGCGCTCGCCCTGGCCGTCGCCGTGGAACTGCCCGAGGACCCGTCCGACCAGGAGCGGGCGGAGGCCCTGGCCTTCGGCCGGGAACTGGAGGGCGAGGCTGTGCTGCGGCTCCGGTCGGCAGGCTTCCGGCCGGAAGTCATTGCGTGGATACGAACAGGAATGACCGCCACTCTCGCCTCGCTGGAGGCGCCCGAGGACCACGGGGGAGCCGATCACCATGTCGCCTGAGCCCACGAATCCGATGACATCCCGCTCCGGCGGGCGGCCCCAGGAGTCGGCCCGAGCCCCCCAGCCCTCGTCGGAACCCCTGGTCAGCGTCGTGACCCTTACCCACAACCGGCCGCAGGCGTTGTTGCGTTGTGTCCGGTCCGTCGCCGCGCAGGAAGGCGTGCGGACCGAGCACATCGTCGTCGGCGACGCCTGCCCCGCCCTCGCCGACGAGGGTTTCGTGGCCGAGCTGAGAGCGGTCCGCGCGGACGTCGTGCTCCACAACCAGCGACGCGCGCCCGGTTTCGAAGCCCGGTACCTGTCCTCCCGGCTGGGACAGATGCGCAATCTCGGGATCTCTCTGAGCCACGGTGCCTTCGTCGCCCAGCTCGACGATGACAACGCGTATCGCCCCCAGCACCTGCGCACCCTGGTGGATGCCCTGGAGCGCTTCCCGGACGTCGGCGTGGCGCACAGCTGGCGGCGCCTGGTGACCGAGCAGGGGGAGGAGTTCGTGCCGGCCGGCGAGGACCCGTGGTGGCCCGTCGTGGAAGGCCGCGCGGCGCGTTCGGAGTCCTACGACCGGCTCGTCGCACTGGGTGTCTTCGTTCCGGGTTCGCCGGTCGTCAGGGACGTCTTCAAGGTCGAGGGCGAACTGATCGCACGCCTGGACACCAACGAGTTGCTCGTACGCAGGGAGATCCACGACAAGGTGCCGTTCCGGGAGGAGTTCTCCCGCGCCCGGCAGAAGATGCAGTGGACGGAGGACTTCACGTTCGCGATCGACTTGGCGCGGGCCGGCATCGAGGTCGTCTGCACTCGGCAGGCCACCGTCGACTACACCATGGGCGGCTGCTCCACCAACGGTGAGGAGCTGAGGAACGCGATATGAGCGCATCGCCACTGCCCACACGCCTGCCCCTGTCCTGCCCGGCCCCCGCCGGCGAGTCCCCCGTCACCTGGGGCCAGCAGGCGATCTGGGACGCCATGCGGGACCTGGGCGCCTACGATCACCAGTTCAACCTCCGGTGGACGCTCACCCTGCCGACACCTGGCCCGATCCCGCGCGTTCTGGCCGCGCTGGAGTGGCTCGTCGGCCGTCACGAGTCCCTGCGCAGCGTCTACGACGGCCGCGCCGGCGCGGCGACCCAGCGGTTGCTGCAGCGCTGCGACATACCGCTGCACTGGCGCCCCACCCAGGCGAGTCCCGGTGAGACGGAACAGGCCGCGGCCGATCTGGCGGAGCAGCTGTGCGCCCGGTCGTTCCGTCACGGCACCGAACCACCGTTGCGGGTGGGGCTCGTGTACACCGGGAACGAGGTGACGCACATCGTGCTCGCCGTCTCGCACATGGCCGCGGACAACGACGGACTCGCGCGGGCGGCGAGTGAACTCCTGGACCGTGTGGCAGGGGCTGGGTCACCGCTGCCGGAGCCGACGCAGCCACGGCACATCGCCGCGCTGCAGCGCGGCGCGTCCTGGCAGGCACGCAGTGAGCGAGCCGCCGATTACTGGATCGAGACCCTGCGCGCGGCTCCGCCCATGGCAGCGCCGTCACAGGTGGCCGACGAGCGAAGTCCTCGCTTCTGGCGGGGACTGCTGACCTCCCGGTCTGCGCTGGGGGCCGTGGGCCATCTCGCCCGCGAGGGGGGCGTCAGTACAACAAGTGTCCTCCTGGCCGCGGTCGGCAGGGCCCTGGGCACCCTCACCGGTTCCCGCCGTCCCTGCGTGATGCTGATGTGCAACAACCGGACCCGTGAACCGTTCCGGAGCACCATCAGCCCTGTCGCCCTGGAAGGCGTCCTCTCCTTCGACGTCTTCGCCGACGGCCCCGGTGACGGCGGGGAGTCCGGCGCGACCGGCGCCGAGCCGGACTTCCCGGCCTTGGCGCGGCGGGCCTGGGACGCCTCGCTGCTCGCCTACCGGTACGCCCAGTACGACAAGCCGGCTCTCTCCGAGGCCATCGCCCGGGCCGGCGGATTCCGGTCCCGTATGCACCGCACCTGCTGGTTCAACGACCTGCGGATCGAGCGCCGGCCCCACGGGGCGCCGCCCCCGGCCGGTGCCTGGCGGACCGGCGAGTTCCGCTGGATGGACTTCACCCATGAGCAAGGAGACGCGGATCTGGCCTTCCACGTCTACGACCCCGCCGACACGCTCCAGATCACGCTGACCGCCGACACCCGCCTGGTGGGGCCCGCGACGATCGAGGGCGTCCTGCGCGACGTGGAACGGATCATCATGGAGGCGGCGGTCACCGCCCCCACGTCAGGGGACGTGCATGTCTGACGCACCGCCGAGGACGAGTGTGGCGGTCATGTGCCATCCGGCGCGCCGGGACCGGGTGGCCGACTTGGTGGCCGCGCTGCACCCGCTGCGCCCCAGACTCGTCTGGGACCCCGACCCCGGTGCCGGGCCCAGCCCTCTGCGCACCGCCAAGCTCGCGTGGTCGGACGTGGAACCCTGGGCCACACACCATCTGGTGCTCCAGGACGACGTCACGCTGGTGCCCGGCTTCGCCTCCCATCTCGCGTCGCTCGTCACGGCGCGGGAGAAGGACGCGATCGCTCTCTACGTCAACTGGAACAGCCCCCACAACGCGTACCACGTGCGCTGCGCCGCCGTGGCCGGTTCGCCCTGGGCCCCGCTGACGCTCCGCGAATGGGTGCCGACGCTGGGGCTGGTGCTGCCGGCCGAGGAGGCGCGCGGGCTGGCCGCGTACCTCAAGGGGTTCCCGGACAGCTTCCGCGACGAGGACGAACTGGTGGCCGAGTACTGTGAGGCGGCGGGGATCTCCGTCGTCGCGGCGGTGCCTCATCTGCTGGAGCACGGTACGGGTCCGAGCGTCGCGGGCAACGACGCGCACGGCCGGCGGAAGGCGACGGTGTTCGCCGGGGAGGCCCGCGTCCCCGACGGGCACTGGGCCGCTCACCCGGGCCTGAGTTCCTTCCCGAGCCGGCCCGCCGCCCTGCCGCATCCGTTCTCGGTGGAACTGGTCGCCTCCCGTTGCGGGCTGCGGATCCTGCGCGGGCAGGCGGGAGAACCGGTGGAACACCCCTTCAGCTGGGGCTGGCGCGACTGGGCGCCACTGATCGGGGCCGACCCCCTGCACATCGCGGACTCGCTGCGGGAGCGGACGACGCCGCCGCGCGGCAGCCTGGACGACGGGCGCCGGGCACCTCGCCGACCGTGGCCGGAACCGGCCCGCCCTCTCGCCCGTACGCGCCTGGAGGTCTGGGCGGCCGGTTATCTGCTCGGCCTCGACGTGGCCTCGGCCGCGTGGCCCGCCCCGGCGGCCGGACAAGCCGCGTTCGCCGCGTGGCTGCGCGACGAGGCCCTGCGGACCTGGATCGTCCCAGGGCTGACGGAACGTGACGCGGACGCCCTTGAGGAGACGGGCGTGGAGCACCTGGTGCGGCTGTGTGCCGACGCGGTCGGGTGCGGCACGCGGGAAGGACACCGCCGAAGGGAGGCGCGACCCGCGTGACATCCGACCCCGCGGACCTCGCGCGGAACCTGGTGCGCGCCATGGCACGCCGTGAGGCCTCAGCGCTCACCAGCAGCGCGGGGCGGCTGCCGGACCTGGCGGTACGCAGTGTGGCCTGTCCCTGCGGATCGGTTGCCGGAGATCTCGCCGAGGGGATCGACCGGGTGCGCACCGGACGGCTCGTGGACCTTGGGCCACAGACCCGGGGGGACGCCGCCGACCAGGATCTGCCCGTGCTCACGAAACTGGCGTGCGAGCGGCTCGAGAACCGCTCGCTGTTGCCGGTCGCGGTCGTGCTCCTGCGCCACCCGGGCCGTCCCGTCCGGCTCCGCACACGGGCAGTGGCCTTGCGGGAAGCGGGCGCCGGCCCCTCCCCGGCGTACCTGTCGGCAGGGCCGCCGGGCGTGCGGGAGCTGCTGCCGGTACTTCGCAGACTGAACGACGAGGAGACCTGGTGGCCCTCCTTGCCCGAGCCCTTGCCGGCCGGCGGCCAGGCCTGGACCCTGCCGGTCGCCACGCACCCGGCCTCGTCCGCCTTCGACGCGCGGGGGGCCGCGTTCCTCGGCCCGCACTGGGACGGCGGGCAGCCGGAGGAACTCAACGAGGTATATCGCCGCGCCCGCCGGGACGCGGTTCTCCGAGCACTGTGAAAGGGATGCGCCGATGAGTGACGGACGGCTGTCCACGCCCTGTTACCGGGCGGCGCTGTTCGACCTGGACGGCACACTGGTGGAGTCCCACGGCACCATCGACCGGCACACGCGCCTGTGGGCCGAGCGCCTCGGCCTCGACGCGGCCGAGGTCATGCGGGTGTCGCACGGTCTGAGGGACCGGGATTTCGTCGCGATGTTCGTGCCGCCGTCCCGGGTCGAGACCGAGCTCCGGTGGCTGCACGAGCTGTCGTGCCGTGACACGGCAGGGGTCACCGCCACCCTGGGCGCCGCCGCACTGACGAGATCCCTGCCGCCGGGCGCCTGGGCTGTGGTGACGTCCGCGGCGCGCGAAGTGGCCCTGCGCCGGCTCGCGGCCGCCTCCCTGCCCCGGCCCTCCCTCCTCATCTGCTCGGAAGACGTGGCGAACGGCAAGCCGGCGCCCGACAGCTACCTTCGGGCGGCGGCCGCCCTGGGGGTCGGGGTTCAGGACTGCCTCGTCTTCGAGGACTCTCCCGCGGGACTCCTCGCGGCGCGGTCGGCGGGCATGGCCGCGGTGGCCGTGGGGTGCGGCCGGGACGCCCCGCACGGCACGCCGGTGACCGACCTGAGAGAGGTGGGCATCGAGGCTGCCCCCGACGGGCGGCTGCGGGTCACGCGCCCGGTCGCGCACCCGCCACGCCCGCCCCGGCGATCACGTCCAGGGAGCGAGCGACCCCGTTCGGTACGGCGAAGCGCGGAACAGTCATGGGAGCGGTCATGATCCTCAAGGGTAAGCGCGTGCTCGTCACAGGGCTGCTGTCCCCTTCCTCGCTGGCCTTCCACATCGCCGCGCTGGCCCAGCGGGAGGGAGCGGACATCGTCGTCACCGGATCCGGACGCATGAGCCTCGTCGAACGTGTCGCCGGAAAGCTGCCGCACCCGCCTCCGGTCATCGAACTCGACGTCCGCAGGCCCGACCACCTGGAACGACTCCCCGCACGGGTGCGCGCGCACCTGCCGGCTCTGGACGGTCTCGTCCACTCCATCGCCTACGCTCCGCAAGAGGCCCTCGGCGGGGAGGACTTCTGCGCCACCCCCTGGGCTTCCGTGGCGGAGACCCTCCAGGTCTCCGCCCACTCGCTGGCCTCGCTCACCCACAGCTGCCTGCCTCTCCTCGAGGGACACGGCGGCTCCGTGGTCGGTCTCGACTTCGACGGTCAGGTCGCGTGGCCGCGCTACGACTGGATGGGCGTGGCCAAGGCGGCCCTGGAGTCCACGTCCCGTTACCTCGCACGCGGGCTGGGACGCAAGGACATCCGGGTCAATCTCGTGGCGTCGGGGCCCATCGGGACCCTTGCCGCACGGTCCTTCCCCGGCTTCGACGCCCTGGTGGAGGCCTGGCGGTCACGGGCTCCCCTCGACTGGAACGCCACCGATCCGGAGCCCGTCGCGCGGGCGGTGGTCGCTCTGCTGTCGGACTTCTTTCCCCGCACCACCGGAGAAGTGGTGCATGTGGACGGCGGCTTCCACGCGATGGGCGCGGGGCGTCCCCAGCGACGAGGAGGAGCGGACCCGTTCGGCTCCTCGCATCACCCGCGTTCTTCGGACCCGGACGTACCGAGAAAGCAGTGATCACCGAAACGAAGGACTCGTCACCACACGGGAGGGAAACCATGCCGCTCACCATCAGCATCGTCGGAGCCGCCGGCTTCGTCGGCACGAACCTCGCCCTCGCGGCTCTGGACGCGGGCCACCACGTGCGCCTGGTCGACGTCGCCGACCGCTTGGGGCGCCTGAAGGCGTCCGGGCTGCTCGACCGGGCACCGCACCAGTTCGTCGATCTCTCGCAGCCCGGAGCCCGCCTGGACGGTGCGGCGGACGTCATCGTCCACCTTGCCGCGCTGCCGCAGGTGGACTTCTCCCTGTACGAGCCGGCGCGGGTCCTGACGAACAACACCGCTGTCACGGCAGCCGTCCTCGACTCCGCCCGCGCGATGGACGTGCCCGTGCTCTTCACCTCGTCGATCGAGGTCTACGGAGGGAATGACGGGGCTCTGTTCACCGAGACGAGCCCGCTGCTCCCACTCTCCCCGTACGCTGCCTCGAAGATCGGCTGCGAGGAGTACCTGGCCTCCCTCCGGCATGGCTTCGGCACCGAGACGACCACTGTCCGGTTGACCAATCTCTACGGCCCGTGGCAAGCCCCGGACCGGATCGTGCCGCGGGTCACCGCCCAGGGGCTGTCCGGAATGAAGAGCGAGGCGGTCACCGGAAAACTGCGCGACTTCCTCGCCGTCGAGGACGCCACTCGCGCTCTGCTGGGGCTTGTGGAGCGCCCCTCGTGGGGCGAGACGTTCAATCTGTCCGCCGGCCTGCACACCGGGCTCGAGGAGGTCGCCGACACCATCGCCGAGCTGACGGGCTCGGGACCGGTGGTCCGCACGAACTCCCCGGGGAAGGACGGGCGGGGTCCCTCACTGGTCGCGTCCGCCGCGCGCCTGGAACAGCGGCTGGGCTGGCGTGCGCGGATCCCGCTGTCCGACGGGCTGCGCAGCACGGTCTCCTGGTACGCCGACCACGAGTCGTGGTGGCGCCCCTTCGAGGCGCAGTTCGGAGCCGATCGCAACGGCCCGGACTTCCTGCTGGATCACACGTATCCCTTTTGGACGGACTGACCTGACCCGCAACCTTGGGAGGACCAACCGTGGAAGCTCTTGTTCACGACGTCGTGCGGACCGTGCAATCATGCCTGGTCGCGGCCGGGGTTCGTATCCGTGAGGGGTCGTCTTCGCCGGCCCAGCTCGCCGACCTGATGAAGGCCGCGAGCGCAAGCGATGTTCGGCGCTCGTGGAGGTCGGATTCCACGCCGGCCTGTCGAGTTACGCCTTCCTCGAGGCGAACCCGAAGGCCCTGGTCACCTCGTTCGATCTGGGCTTCCATGAATGCGTGGGTCCGGCCAAGGAATTGATAGACAAGACGTTCCCCGGCCGTCATCAGCTCGTCATAGGCGATTCGAAGACCACGTTGCCGGAATACCGCGGCAACGCCCCCGACGTCGAGTTCGACTTGGCATTCATCGACGGGGGGCACCGCCTGGAGGACGCCAGGTCGGACATCGAATCCCTGGCTCGGATGTGCAGGCCGGGAGCCACGGTCATCGTGGACGACATCCTTCCGGACCAGTTCTGGGGGAAGGGGCCCAGTCAGGCGTGGGACGAGAAGGTGCGGGAGGGCGTGGTCGTGGAGCGTGCGCGGCGTTCCTCGGAACCGAGCGGGGACGTCTTCTCAGCCATGTGGCCGAGGTTGGGCAGCTACCCTCTGCCTCGCTGCTGGGTCATAGGGACGTTCGTCTGACGAGGGCCTGCCCGGGGGCTCCGGGCAATCTCCGAGACGGGCGAGAGGCGGCGGGCGGTCGGTCCCCGCCTACCGCCGGGCGCCGTGGCGGCGCTGAACCGGGCGTCACGTCCGTCAGCTCGACGAGCACCCGACCGCCGGATCCGCCCGGCGTCGCGGAACACCTCCTCGGCGGCCGCCCGCGCTTCCGGGCCGTTCGGCTGAAAGTGCCCTGATCGGACGGTCCTGTCGCCGGTTCGATCCCAGCGTGGCCGCACTCCCCCGGGCCCGTGCGCTCCCTGGGCCCCGTACCCGGCCCGAACCGGCACTACGCGTCCTCTCGGGGTCCTGCGGGGCCAGCGCGGAGACCTCGTACGCGAGGCCGACCGGCACCGCGGCGTCCACCGCCCGGATCACCTTCCCGCACCCGCTGTACTTGTGGGGCGAGAGCTCCATCAGACAGCCGGACGCCGCGAAGAGCGTGCGGTCTTCGCCATCTCGCTCCAGGCCGACGATCTCGGCGAAGCGTATGCGGTGCACTCGCCCGTCCCCGTCGAGCTCCGCCACACCGTCACCGGTCAGCACCAACCGGGACCGGCGCGCCCCGCTGTACTTCGCGCGCGCCAGCAGCGATGGCCGGAACGTCTCGCCCGCGGGCAGGCCGCCGTGCTCCCAGCAGGCACCCCGAGGCAGCGGCCGTCCGTCCAGGGCGGCCAGCCGGGGCTCGACATCCGGCGCCACGGCGAGCTGTGCGGTGGCCAAGGCTTGCGTGAAACAGGCACGTACGTCCTCGGGGACGACGGCACGCAAGGCGGCCAGCCGGGCCGCGGCGTCCCGTGACGGCAGCCCGAAAAGCTGGGCGGAGGCCGCCGAGTCCAGCTCCGCCTCCACGGCGCGAGGGTCCGCGTAGCTCTCCCGGAAGCCCTCGATCTCCTCTTTGAGCTCCGCCTCGGTGGGCAGTTCGCGACCCAGGCGCAGTGCTTCCTGCCAGAGCAGGTCCGCTATCTCGGCTTCCTGCCCGGGGCGGGAGTCGAGTGAGAGCAGGCTGTCCATGGTGTGCTCGTCACGCAGGCTCGACTCGACCTGGACCGCGTAGCTCAGGCCGCGGCGGTGCCGGGCGAGCTCGGTGAGCCGGTGCTCGAGGAGCGCGAGACCGAGAGCCGCGGCCGGTGAGCCCAGGGGCATGGTCAGGGCGATGCCGGCGCCCTCGATCGGCGCCTCGTCCCAGGACGCGCCGGTACGTGCGGCGGGGGCCGTGCGCCGCGGCGGCCGGCCCTCGGGCAGTGGTAGCCGAAGGCCCTCGGGCGGAGGCCCGGTGAGTTGCAGGACGGCGTTCACGCGGGTGAAGTACTCGGCGGCGTGGGCCCGGACGGTGTCCGCGGAAAGCCGGTCGTAACCGGGCCCGGTGTAGGGCGCGAGGCCCGGCCCTCGGGCCCCGAAGCGCTGGTTGAGCAGGAAGGCAGCGGCCGGGGAGGTCACCGAGGAGGCCTCGGCGGTCAGGATGCCGGCCTCGTGCTGGATCCGGTCCAGCGGCAGGTCGGACAGGGCGGCGCAGACCGTCGCCAGGAAGGCGGTGATCTGTTCCGGGCGTCCTGAAGCGGTGAAGCGGGTGGTCTCCAGGTCGACGGAGGCGTTGTGTTCGTGGTGCAGCCGGGGCAGCGTGCTCATCGCCAGGTGCTCGATGAGGTGGGTGACTCCGATGGTGCGGAAACTCTCGTCCCGGGCGCCGCACCCGAAGGTGAGCGTCGCGCTGAGGGGAGCCGGGCCCCGGGTCCACAGAACGGTGACACCGTCGACGATCATACGCTGCATGGGCCCGACTCTACCGACAGCCCCGGGCGGGGCCCGGGCCCCTGGGCCACGGTCTCGGCCGTGCGGGACCGGCGGCTCACGCCGCCGGCCGCACGACGGGCGCTATGCGACTCGGGCCCGACGCCGGCCAGGACGGGCGATTGCGGGGCGCCCCGGCGGACGGCCTGGTGGGCCGGGCGGCGGGCGCGGACGGCTCCCGGGCCAGCAGCAGGTGAGGCGCTCGCCTGGTCCGGGCTCAGCTCTCCGGGACGACCTCGTCCGCCTGCATACCCTTCTGGCCCTGCACCGCGACGAAGGTCACCTTCTGACCCTCCTTCAGACTCTTGAAACCGTTCCCCTGGATCGCCCTGAAGTGCACGAAGAGGTCCGGGCCGCTTTCAGGGGTGATGAAGCCGAACCCCTTCTCATCGTTGAACCACTTCACGGTGCCGGACTGCCGCTCCGCCATGTCCACTCCCTCAATGTCACGTGCTCAGGTCGGACGCGCAGGACGCCCGACGAGCTGATCATTCCCGAAGGCGGGACGAAGGTCGCGGAGTTCAAGGCTGCTGGCTGGTAAAAGTCGCGCTGCGTGTGCCTGCCGACGTCTCCATACGTTGCCTTGGACCACCGTTCGGTGACACGCCGCCGATCAAGGTCGCGTGAGACGGGAGGGCAGGGACTGCACGGGGATGCAGGACACGGGGGTGCGGGCGCAGAGCACCGTCTACGGCAGCCACCAGGCCGTCGGGGTGCTGGAGGGCGGCCAGCCGCTCCCAGTCCCCCAGCTCGCCAACTGCTCGGCCGAGGTGCTGTGGGCGGCACGTGCCCGTTCAGTGATCGCTTACGGCGGGGCTCCTTCGGGGGCTTCGGGGAGATTCCGAGCAGGAGCAGCAGGCCCAACTCGCCTGCGCCCTCCACGGTGGGCAGTGGGGCGGCGCTGACTGCCGCTTCGGGGCTGGTCATGAACCCTCGACGACCTTCGCGTCCGGGGTCAGGAAGTCGCTCCGCGGTGTTCCGGTCATCAATGAGTCTCACGCCTTCCGTTGGTAGGGAGTGGTACCCGCGACGGGTCACCAGTCGCGCCAGAAGCTCGCACCGAAGGACATGCCACCCGAATGGGCGAGGACGGCGCGCGCCCCGGCGGGCGTACCGTTGCGCGCCCCTACCATGCGCCGCCCGGGGCCGTCGCCTTCGAAGCAGGCCTCCCATGGCGGCCGGGCGGGGTGGTGGGGCGAGTGGTCCCCTTCGGGCGGGCAGGCAGCTCGTCGCCGTCGACCAGAGCCTTCTGCCCCGCCGGGGTCAGGTTGCGGATCAGGTGCCACCCGTCCTCGCCGTTCGTCTCCGCCAGTCCCAGCTCCGCCGGCTACTTCATCGCTCTGCGCACGTACCACCGGCCGTCGGCGTCCTCCGCCGTGATCACCTGGGGCATCTGCCGATGTGTCTGGGATGACCCCGAGCGGGAGAATGAGGCTCACAGCGCGCACCATGTCCGGCGGAAGTGAGTGAAGCCCGGCCCCGGGGACGGCGATGGACAGTGTGCCTTGAAGTGGTTGCCGCGCCTGGAAGTGCAGTCCGCTGGCGAGGTCGTCCTGGGCGATGTCGTCTCGCTCAGCCAGTGTGAGCCACCGGGCGGATGAGCCGGCGGTGGTCCGCTCCACCCGCGCACAGGCTCTCTGCAGGCCCCAGGGTCCACGTGAAGAGGTTGCCGAACGGGTCGGAGGTCAAGCTCGGGGTGTTCCTGAGCAACAGCAAGAGCCGCTGGGCCAGACCCACCGCCGAGGAGCTCCAGGCGCTGGCCGGCCTCGGGCTCGACCGGGCGTGAGCTGGCGACGAAGGACGGGCGCGCCGGCGTCGGTGCCCCCGCGCGGGCTTCGGACCATGCAGTGAAGCGAAATCGCTGGGCCCTGTCCTGGTAAGCAAGGGGATGAACAGGGCATCCGGTTATCGTTCGAGTGGTGGAGATTGAGTCAGATCCGCATTGCCGCTGGGCCGGAAGGAGGCCCGGCGCAGCAACTCTGAACCGGACGCTGAATCGATTCTTTGATCACTTAAGAGTCGCTGGGGATTTATTAAGACGCTTTTTGACTCCTCAGGAGCAGTCACCGGAAGGCCTCCCGACCGCCCCTTTGTCCGAATGGTTTCGTTCAAGGACTCTGTGTCCTGATGTGAGGAGTCGCGGCTCCGCTCGGCGGGGAGTCCTCCGCACGAGACATCGCTTCTTGCCGTCGACACCGAGGAACCGCGCCCATGAGCACCCCCCCTCTCACCCCCTTGGCCACTAATCGGGCACCGGACGACACCGTCCTCGTCTGGGACGAGACCCGTTGGGAAGCCACTGTAGGGACCTGGACCGACCTGCCCGGCGCCACCATCGATCTGAAGATCGGTCAGGGCACCGCTTCGTACGGGGCCATCTTCGTGGCGACGTTCAGCGCCGAGGCCCTCGCCTCCCACCCCAACAACAACGCGGTCGTCAGCGCCACCGTGTTCTTCGGCAACGACCCGGCCGCGCCGGTCAGCGCCAACCATCGCTTCGTGACGGCGCGCGGCAATCCGGAGTGGTCCTCCCACACTCTGATCCGCGTCGCCGAGTTCCAGCCCGCCTTCCCCACCCGAGACGTC
This sequence comes from Streptomyces sp. NPDC050856, assembly GCF_040653855.1. Lineage (NCBI taxonomy): Bacteria > Bacillati > Actinomycetota > Actinomycetes > Kitasatosporales > Streptomycetaceae > Streptomyces > Streptomyces sp. NPDC050856. Next base: position 66,432 of record NZ_JBFAGV010000011.1, read on the forward strand.
ACCGCCCGCGTGAAGGTGATGGCCTCGACCGGTGCGACGGCAGGCTTCCAGAACTGGCTCCTGAGGATCGACCGGTACAACCTCTGACAGCGCCCCTCTGCTCGTGCGACCTGGCGAGGAGGTGTCGGGGACCGGGCCCGCAGCCACGTGCGGTCAGCGAGCGACGCACGGCGGAGTACGCGGACATGCTGGACGGGGTTGGTCGCCGATGGCGCACGCGGCTGGCCGGTCCAGTCCGGGGCGTCACTGTAACCGAGCCGTTCGTGTGGGGGCATCGGTGACGATCAGCTGCCCGTCCGCTGCGCTATCCCCTCAGCGAGCTGTACGGGGGATCACTCGCAAGTATTTCTCGAACTCGTGCGGCTTTCTGACATCGGAACACAACCAATGCACAGCGAGGGAAGGTGAAGGGACGACGATGAGCACTACCCATGCGGAGCCCACAGAGGGCGAGAACTCCGCTCCTGCGATCAGCACGGTGGCGGGAACCGGGGTCGGCGGATCGGAGGGGGGCGACGGGCCTGCCGTCTCGGCCCAGTTGAACTTTCCGTACGGGATCGCGCTGGACGGCAGCGGCGCCCTCTACTTCTCCGACCACGGTAACCACCAGGTCCGGAAGATCACGGCTGACGGAACGATCAGCACCATCGCGGGGACCGGTACCGCGGGCTACCGGGGCGACAACGGTCCTGCCGCCTCCGCCCAGCTGAACTGGCCTCGAGACGTGGCGGTGGAGGACACGGGCACCGTCTACGTCGTAGACGCCAGCAACCACCGGATCAGAAAGATCACGCCCGACGGAACAATCAGCACGGTCGCCGGCACGGGCAGGGCGGGTTTCGGCGGCGACGGCGGCCCCGCTACCTCTGCCCAGTTGAACGTTCCGTTCGGACTGGCGGCGAGCAGTACCGGCGCCCTTTACATCGCCGAGTACAACAACCACCGGGTCCGGAGGATCACCGCTGACGGGAAGATCAGCACGGTCGCGGGAACCGGGGTCGCAGGATCCGCGGGGGATGGCGGGCCGGCGGTCTCAGCCCAGCTGAACCGTCCGCAGGCAGTCGCAGTGGACGACTCAGGCAATCTCTACATCGCCGACAGCCACAACCACCGGGTCCGGAAGGTCGCGGCGGACGGGACGATCAGCACGGTCGCCGGCACAGGCACCGCGGGCTTCGACGGTGACGACGGCCCGGCGACCTCGGCACAGCTGAACTCCCCCTTGGGAGTAACGGTGAGCCGCGATGGCACCCTCTACTTCTCCGACCACCGCAACCACCGGGTCCGGAAGGTCGCGGCGGACGGGACGATCAGCACGGTCGCCGGCACAGGCACCGCGGGCTTCGACGGTGACGACGGCCCGGCGACCTCGGCACAGCTGAACAATCCGGTGGGGATCGCGCTGGACGGCAGCGGCGCCCTCCACATCGCCGACCACGTCAACCACCGGATCCGGAGGATCGCGGCGGCGAGGGTGGCCGACTTGCCCGCTTCGGGCACGGTGGTCTGCTGGGCGAATGTCCGCAGCGGGCTGCGGATGGGAGTGCACCGGGAGTCGACCAAGGACGGGGCCGAGGTCCACCAGGTGCTCGCCTCGCCCAGGGGGCACCAGCGGTGGCGGTTGATCGCGGTGGGTCAGGACGCCGGTGAGGTTCTGTACCGGATCGAGAATGTGCGCAGCGGCAAGGTCCTGGAGGTCGCCGGCGCCCGGGAGACGGCGGGGTCGGCGGTCTCACAGCGGGCGTACGAGGGCGACGACGCGTACCACCAGCACTGGAGGCTCATCCCGATCGGCTCGGCGACCGGCACCCCGCAGGTGTTCGAGATCGCCAACCGCAACAGCGGTCTGCTGCTGCGGGTGGACACCAACGCTCGCACGCCGGTTGAGCAGCACGGGTCGGAGGGTGACCGCCGGGGCCGCCAGTGGCAGTTGCTTCCCTCGTAGCGAGCGAGAAGGGGGGCAGGGGCGGTCGCGCCCCTGCCCCCCTTCTCGCTTCCGAGTTCTACTCGGACCGGGACGGCTTCTCCGCGGTCGCTGTGGGCGCCTTGGGTGCTTCCGGAGCCTTGGGGGCCTCCGGGGCCTTGGGGGGCTTGGTGAAGTCGCTCTTCTGCGGCCGGCTCTCCAGGTCCTCGTCCTTCTGGAGATCGCCGTACTCCTTCACCGTCGCGCTGGCCTCCTGCATGCCGGCGGACGCCGCCTCGCTGACCGAGCCGGGATCCTGGGCGTACTGGGCCTGCGCGCCGGCGGAGGCCTGGGTGGCCTGGATGAGGGAGCCGAGGAACCCCAGGACGGCCCGTGCTTCGGGGGATGTCTCCTGCACGATTTTCGCCCGGGAGGAGGCGCCGTGGATGGCGCTGTCGAGCAGGCTGGTGCTCGGGTCGTCGTACGTGGCGTCGTCGGAGTCCTCGAAGTCGACGCCGGCGCCCGGCTGGGGCTTCGTGCTGTTGGTGGTCACGGAGAAGAGGCCCGCACCCTTGCCCGCGGACTTGAAGATGTTGTCGAACACCATGGTCGTCACCTCTGGTCGTCTTCGTGGCGGCGGTGCCGCGCGGTCAGGGCTGCTTGTAGAGCGTTTGCTGGCTGACGGTCAGGCTCTCGACGTCGAGCAGGGTGTGGTGGACGTCCAGGGCGGAGACGACCTCGGCCAGCCCCTGCATGCGGAAGCCCCCAGGTGTCAGGTCGATGTCACCGATGTCGCGGGCGACGATCTGGCTGCGTCCGGGGTAGGTGCCGGGCTGCGGGGGCGACAGGACCGCCACCGGTACGGCGTACTGAACCGCGACCAGTCCGGAGAAGGTCACCGGGATTTCGTAGGTGTACTGCCTGCGGGTCCGCCGCTGTGTGACGATGGTCTGCACGCGGGAGTTCGCCGGCACCTTGCCCGAGATCTGCGACTTCGAGGCCCAGCTGGTGTTCAGGGAGCCCCCCACGGTGGCCGCGATGCCCAGGGCCAGCTGTGCGTTGAGCGACGCGTTGCCGGTGGCGCTGCCCGAGGTTGTGAACCCCACCGAATTGGTCATCGTGTTCGATGAGGAGTTCGTCGCGGAGCTGCTCGCGGACGTCTCGGTGGTGTTGGCGTTGTCGACCCCGACGCTGTCCTTGCTGTTCTTGTTGGTGACGGCGTTCGCGTTCTTGTTCGCCGTCCCGGTCTGGCACGACGCCGCGAGCTGCGACTGCAGGTCCAGGCGGAGCTGGTTCTGCAGTTGCAGCTGGAGCGAGGCACCGACGCTGCCGCCGAAGGTGAGCTTGGCGTCCCCGTGGAGCGACCAGGTGACCCCGTTGGAGACGGTGAAGTCGACCGAGTCGGTGAAGGTCATCTCGGACTGGCTGCGGTTGACGTACGAGCGGGAGGAGAAGGTGTCGGGCGGGGGCTGGCCGATGTCGCCCCGCACCTCGATCAACGGCTCCCCGAGGTTCATGTAGGCGAGCCAGCCCCGCTCGAACGCGCTCCCGGAAAAGGACCCGAAGCTCGACTTGTTCACGGAGAACCCGACGGGCTTGTGCTTCACACCGGAGGCGTCGACGTAGACCAGGTTGGGGTGGTCCAGGATGGACTGCCACGTCTGCTCGATGTGGAGTTCCCGCAGGTTCTTCTTCGTCAGCGGCTGACGCTTGGCGTCTACCAGGCTGTATACGGTGGAAGGCATCTACCCGTCCTCGACTAAATCCGGCCCGAACCGCGCTCGGCGAAATGTAAACAGGGATTTGCGCACGTTCTGCCAGTCGAAATTACCGCTCCCCATCCGACTCGGGAAGACACATCCACATGTCACGCTCAATCGAGTGATCGATTTTCGGAAATCACTTCCGAAACGCCGGCGAAGTGACCTTTCTTCACCGCCTGTCACTCGATCGATGACTTTTCGGCACCCCTGCCCGTGGGTACCGTGACTTCGGGCATTGCCATGGATGAAATTTCATTTTCAGCCATTGCTCCGATTTCGGACAGTCCCTCGGTGAAAACGATCAGTCTGCGGTAATGCGACGTGACGGTCCGCTGGATCGAGCGCCCGAAGCATTGCTCTCCCCCATTCGGAACAGGTGAGGTTTTCGCGATGTACACCCAAGAACGCACCACAATGTCCAATCTGGTGGTCGGTGGGCCGGTGGCGGTGAACAGCTACGACAACGCGATCGTGGCGGCGCTGGTCGAGAACCGGCCGGTCATGCTCGTCCACGCCTTCAACGGCGGCTTCCTGCGACCCGCAGAACTAGGCGAGGAGAGCCACGACAAGGGCGTCCAGCTGGCCACCGCCCTCGACGAGACCGTCAAGGAGGCCAAGGGCCACCTCTGGTACCTCACCCCGGCCGGCTTCTTCGGACAGCGCCCCCTGTACTTCATCGAGAGCGCTGCCGGCCAGGTGACGCCCAAGCCCGCGAGCGCGGGCGGGACCGACTCCGGACGCGGCGACGACGGCACGCCCAAGCCGCAGCGCAGGCGCATCGCCGTTCACCAGGACGCGCCGCAGAGTACGGCCGACACCGTGCAGGTCGGCCTGCCCGACAAGGTCGGCGACAAGTGGCGAGGGAAGAACGGCGCGCCCGAGGACACCCAGCTCTGGGTCGTCACGGTCACACCGTGGGGCGGCATCACCTTCGTGCCCATCACCCACCCCGACACCATCCTCGGTTTCAAGGACCACGCGGTGACCGCCAACAGCGAGGTGCGCCTCACCCACAACTGGGGCGGGGACTTCACTGGGACGGTCATCAACACCTTCTACCCGCGCCTGCCCAGCGAGTGGAACGTCCCCTACCACCACGTCTTCACGTGATCGGCGGCCACCGCCGTAACCGTCCCGAGCCACCGTCCGCACCGCCTGGAAGAGGCACCACGATGCCCGTCCCCACGGAAGAACTGAAACTGGAGATCGTCAACGCCGCCACGGGGAGGACCCTCGACGGCAGAGCCTCACCGGGGCAGGACGGGGCGCTCGTCGTCCGTGCGCTCCCCGAGGACGGTCCGCCCCCGGAGCAGTGGCAGATCGTCCCCGTGCAGTCCGCGCAGGACGAGCAGGCCTATGTGATCCGCGACGCGGCCGACGGCAAGGTACTGGAGCGGTCCGCCGCCGGGGACGGTGGTATCCGGCAGGGGGACGCGGCCGACGGCAAGAAGGACCAGCAGTGGCGCGTCGTTCCGATCGACCACGAAGCCGATCTCTACGTCATCGAGAGCGCGGCCGACGACACCGTCCTCGACCTCGATCTCGACAAGTCCGGTGACAACGGGACCCCGGTCGTCCTGCGCGCGTACGACGAGGAGGCCGAGAGCCAGCGGTGGCGTTTCGTGCCGGCCGAGCCGGAGCGCGTCAGCGACTCCGTGCTGCGGTGGGCACGGCTGGGGCACTGGAACGGCCGACAGTCCTGGCGGCTGGCTCCCTCGGCGGCGCTGCGGCCCGCACCCGACGCGACGCCCTCGTTCAGCGACTTGCTGCTGGTCCTCGAGCGGTTCGGAAGCGACCAGGACGCCGGCGGATGGAAGAGTGAAGGGGCCGCGCCCTGCCCCGGCGGACAGCCGGGCTCGTGGGCCGGGCTCGGTGCGCGGTTCCTCGCCAACACCGCCGGCAAGGGATCGGCGGACATCATCGGGCTCAATCCCGCCAAGGGGGCCGTGACGGCCGCTGCGAGGGGTGACGGCACGTTCGACGACGAGGAGCGCGTCCTGCGTCCGCCCGCGCCCTCCCCGAGCCCTGAGGACCTGTGGGCCTTCGCGGACACCACGGGCGAAGGCAAGCCTGGCATCGTGGTGCTGGCCGCGGACGGTGTCCGGGTGTCCTGCCAGGAGGAGGACGGGACGTTCGCACCCTCGGGCGGCAAGCCGGTCCTCGAGGCATTCGGCCACGGCGATCAGGCCGGTGGGTGGCTGGTCGACAAGCATCCCCGCTTCCTCGCCGACACCACCGGCAACAGCCGCCTCGACATCGTCGGCTGCCACGACGACGGCGTCTGGGTCTCCCTCCAGGACGAGGAGGGGAAGTTCGCGCCACTCCCCGACGAGCCCGCTCTCCGGGCGTTCGGCCACGACGAGAAGGCCGGTGGGTGGCTGGCTGACAAGCATCCCCGCTTCCTCGCCGACACCACCGGCAACAGCCGCCTCGACATCGTCGGCTGCCACGACGACGGCGTCTGGGTCTCCCTCCAGGACGAGGAGGGGAAGTTCGCCGAGCCCCTGTACGTCCTCGACGACTTCGGGACCGAGCAGGGGTGGGCCTCGGCCGGGGAGCATCCCCGGTTTCTGCTCAGGACCACCGGCGACGGGGCGACGGACATCATCGGCTTCGGGCCCCACGGCGTCGTCGTCGCCCGCGGACGCGGTGACGGCACCTTCGAGCCCTCGAAACTCGTCCTGAACGACTTCGGCACCGCCCAAGGCTGGACAGCCACGAAGCACCTGCGATTGCTCGCCGATGTCACCGGCGACGGCAACCCTGACATCGTCGGCTTCGGCGACGAAGGGGTCTGGGTGTCGCACAACCTCGGCGACGGCCGGTTCGAACAGGCCCAACTCGTCTGCCGCGGCTTCGGGTACAACGACGACGCCGGCGCCTGGCGCGTGGGCCGCCACCCCCGCTTCCTCATCGACATCACCGGCGACGGACGCGTCGACATCGTCGGCTTCGGCGGCCCAGGCGTGTACGTGGCCCGAAACCTCCACCGCCGATTCCGAACCCGATAGCCCCCAGGAGAGCAATCAACCTCCACCGCCGGATCAAGACGATCCACCATCCACACGGCGGAAAGCGTCACACCGGCTCGGTGTGCGGCCCAGCACGCCTTCGTCTGTCAGGCCGCACCCCGAGCAACCGACACCGCCAAGGACGACTGGGACCGCATCCTCGGCGTCAGCCTTACCGGAGCGTTCCTGTGCAACCGTACCCAGATCCGGCACAGGCTCCGCCGGAACAGCGGCGGCGCCATCGTCATGGGGACAGTCTTCTGAGCCTTGGTTGGTGCGGTCGTCCTGGCAGCCTGCTCGATCTTCGCGAAGTGGGCTGCACGGGCTTCCTCGTCGATCGGCTGCTCGTTTTCGGCGCGCATCCCGGTCCGGCCGTCGACGCCCTCGCGGAGAATGTCGGCGTGCCCGGCATGCCGGATGGTCTCGCCGAGGACATGGACCATGATGGCGAACAGGTTCGTGTTCGGATAAGGCTCCGACCACCAGGGAATGTGGCCGGGGGCATCGAGGGCAAGCTCGTTGATCGTCGACCCCGAGTGTTCCCACGTGCGCCGGTAGAACTCGATGATCTGATCACGCGTCTCGTTCCCGGCCGCCCATTGATCGCTGCCGTCGGAGTCCTGCCACCGGCACAGCGGTTCCGGAGAAGGGCGGTCAAAGACCTCGCCGAAGTACCTGGCCTCGACCGTGGCCACGTGTTTGACCAAGCCGAGGAAGCTGGTCCCGGTCGCTGTCAGAGGCCGGCGCACGTCGTATTCGGACAAGCCGTCGAGCTTCCAGAACAGCGCCTCACGGTCCCGCCGCAGTCTCTTGTGCAGGTTGTCTTTCGCGAACCCATCGATCATGCGGCACGAGCCTGCCACGGGCTGCTCATGGTCTCAAGATCCCGTACGCGGACCGCAACGACTGGACGAGCCGTGGTCAGCTATGGCCACCACCCCGACCTGCAAGGAGCTCAGGAACTTGTCCACGTGAGACAACCTCCAAGGCTTGTCCCGCAATTCTTGCGGGCCTTCGCGGGTGCTGACGGTGGGCGGTCAGCGCCTCTCCATCAGTGTCGAGTAGGCCCTCTCAAGTCCCTGGGCGTAGCCAGCCCCCAACTCGACGTAGACGTGCCCGCTGGCCGCACAGGCTTCACGCAAGGCGGTGCTTTGTTCCCTGACCCACGCGGCGATCTCCCGATAGGTGGTGTCATCGGCTCCGTCGAGCCAGTCCGGGGCGGCCCTCAAGTGTTCGGTGGTCAGCTCCGTGTTCCCCAGGAAGACGCAGCTCAGTGGCACCCCGAGACCAGCGGCGGCGGTGGCCGCGGCCGGCGTGACGATGTCGCCCTCGACCACGTAGCCGTCCAGGGGATCGGAGTCGTCGAGGCTCTCCGCGGTGGCACGGATGAACTCAACGAGGAAGGGCTGCGCCGGTACGGCCTTGTCCGGGTGCGTGCCGTGGCGCACGCCGTGCTGGGGTGCGGCGCGCTGCAGCATCGAGACCAGAGCGTCGGTCGGGCATCCCGGGATGCCGTCCCGTTCCAGCAGCATCCACGCGAGTGTGCTCTTGCCCACCCGTGGCGGGCCGCCTATCAGGTAGATCATCACGTGCGAACCGTACCCCGGGCGGCAGTTCGGATGGTCTCGCGGTGGCGGAGTCGTGACCACACCTTCAGATCGGGCAGGTGAACGTGCCATGGGACGATCTTGGCCGTGGCTGGTGTGATCACGGCGTCGCAGCCGTCCTGGACAGCCCCGTTCACCGGGCTGAACCCCCTGCTGCCTCGACAAGTTGGTGACGATGCTGCGGCGTGAAGGCACGGACGCGGTCCGCCGGGGCCGACCGTGGCCTGCCGCTGGAAGACCGGGTGCTGCTGGTCGCGGCGTGCTGGCGCCCCCACTTGACGCTGCGCCAGCTCGTTCCGCTGTTCGGCATCTCGAAGTCCGCAGCCGACCGCATCATCAACCATCTCGGCCCGTTGCTCGCGCTCCGGCCGCGCGGTCAGGGCGAGTTTGTCCCGGCACCAGCCGACGAGGGAGCCGGTGTGGCCGCCGTCGGCCCACACGAGGTTGATGTCGCGGTGCAGACGGCGCAGCCGGATCAGCAGGCCCGCCGCGGCGTCCCGGTCGCCGATGTTCCCGGCGGTGACCGCGACGGTCAGGAGCAGGCCGAGGGTGTCGGTCACGATGTGCCGCTTGCGGCCCGGCACCTTCTTCCCGCCGTCGTAGCCGCGTGAGGCGGTCGGCACCGTCGCGGCGGCCCGCACCGACTGCGCGTCGATGATCCCCGCCGTGGGCTCGGCCTCACGGCCCTCGCGCGCACGGAGCGTCCCGCGCAGCCGATCGTGGAACTCGGCGATCAGCCCGTGCTCGCGCCAGCGGCGGAAGAGGGCGTAGACCCGGGCCCATGCGGGGAAGTCCGCGGGCATCGCCCGCCATGAGATTCCGCCCACGACCAGGTAGCGGATCACGTCCAACAGCTGCCGGTGGCAGTAGCCCTCGGGCCGTCCACCCCGCCCCTGGAACCAGGCCGGCACCGGCAGCAACGGCCGGACGGCCGCCCACTCCGCGTCCGTCATGTCCGACGGATACCGGCGCACCCGGTCCGGATGGTCGGCCGCGTTGCCGTACACGTGCGGGAGGCAATCGCACGACACGGCGAGCGAGTTGAAGTCAACGTGCTCGGGCACGAACAACAAAGACAACAGGGCCTCCGGGAACCACTCGGAATGGGATCGCACCCCCGAGCTACCAGGAGGCCCTGCTTTCCCCCGCGGAAGCCGCCGCAGTCGACCGATCGAGGCTCCCGTTCGATCGAACAACCTTCGAGATCGGTACGTGCAACAACCACTTACGTGTCGGGGTGCTCCGGCAGGGCGAGCCAGTCCGACCAGGAGATCTCGCGGCCGAGGAAGCGCGGCTGCTCGAACGGCCAGTCGGCGGCGATCCACTGCGGCACCAGCGCATCGAGGGCCTGCTCGACCTTGCTGCCCACCAGCTCGTCCACCACCCACCAGGAGATCTCGCCGTCCGCGCCGGCCCTCTCCGGTGGGTCGATGTAGACACAGCCGAGCAGAGCTGTCTCCGCCGCGTCGAGCAGCGCGTAGTTGAAGGACTGGTGTGCGGCGATCTCCTTCTCGTGCCGCAACAGGTCGGCCTGGTCAGCCTCGTAGGTCATGGTGGCCGCGGGCCAGCCCCAGGCCGGGCCGAAGATGGTCCACAGCCGCTCGCGCGAACCCATCACAGCTGGATAGTCGAGCGGGGTGTCCGCCTCCCGGATCGGCCGCAGGTGATGGCCACCGCCCGGCAGCGGTACCAGGACGGGGTGGACGAAGTCATCGGGAAGCCAGCTCATGACGCCCGACCGTAACAGCACGCGGCCGTCCGCACCCCTGGGTTTTCCCCGCATACCGCCAGGCCCTGCTCTCATGCTGGGCATGGCCCGCGATCACCCGATCACGACCTGTGAGGCGTCCCAACAAATCTCAGCCGTGCGGTTCTGTTGCCTGTTGTCCGGGAACCCGATCGCGGCCACCTCGGAGACAGGCTCGGGCTCTGCGAAACCGTGGTCAGGCAGGGGCAGCTCAACTGTGCTGGGCCCGGCCGGGCTTTGCGCGCTCGCTGCGCACGAGCTTCCAGAGCAGCCCCAGGGTCAGTGACTGAAGGACGGCGCTGACGGCCAGGGTGACGACCGAGAGTTCCTGGGACGGCTTCGCGAACCCGCCGATCGCCTCGGCAAACTCCATGAGCAACAGGGCCGTGGGAGAGGTCACCATGAGGACATAGAGCCCTGCGAATTCTTGGGGGCCCTCGATGAGGGCAGCGATTACCTCGAACACCGCGACCGCTCCGACAACTCCCAGGTAGACGGCGGAAAAAGGGTTGGCGAAGGCGATACGAAACAGCTTGCGCGCGATCATGAGGGTCCCCCGGCAGGTGAAGTGGTCCCTCATGTTCCCGAAGAGCATGAGGCCGTGGCATGGGTACGCGTACTCACCTCACTGCGTACGAAGTTCAGGCGCCTCTGCGTACGGTCGCCACGCTGGCCCGTCATGTCTTCCCGCACGTGCACGCCTCGGTCGTACGGACGACCCGGCCGCCAGCCACGCCTGTCACCGCGCGCACCGGCCGCCCGAGCACGGACCGGAGTTCCGCCTCGCCAGTTCGGAGACCTGGCCGGAGCCGGCGGTGGTCACCGTGAATGGCACCCCCCGCTACGGCAAGGCCGAAGTACGCGCGTGGGACCGCCTCCATCCCGAACTCCAGCAACGTTCCGCCTGGATCGACCACCACAGCGAACTCCCCGTCTTTGAGGGCACCTCAATCCGGCTGGAGGTCGATCACCTGCCCCGTGACCGCGAGGCGCCACCGGTCTGGCTGTGGTCCTCCGCGACCGGCGCAAGCCCGGCCGACGTCGACTTCGTCTGGTCGAGCTACCTGCGCAGATTCGACCTTGAGCACACGTTTCGTCTGTTCAGGCAGTCCCTCGGCTGGGCCCGTCCCCGCATGCGCGACCCGCAGGCGGGCGGACCGCTGGACCTGGATCGTCACCGTCGCGCACACCCAGCTCCGCCTCGCCGCACCGCTGACCATCGACGTGCGCAAGCCCTGGGAGAAGACCACCCGCCCCGGCACCGTTCTCACACCGACCCGCGTCCGACGCGGCTTCCGGCATCTCCGGCCCCATTTGCCCTGCCCGGCCCGGGTGCCCAAACCCAGCCGGGCAGGCCCCGGACGCCCACCCGGCTCCAAGAACCGGCACCCCGCCACCAGGATGTGGGCAAAACCATCAAACGACCCAGCACCCTCTACGAACGCGACCGGGTGAGACCTTAAGTCGTCTGGACGAGGTCAGCGCTATCGACCTCGGGTTCCCCCACGCCATGCTCGCGAGCGACCACATCCGCCTCCAGACCCGCGGCGACCTGAAGATCCAGGCCCGCCGCTGACGATCGAGCAAAGCGCAGGGAGCGGCGATTACCGCTGCCACTGACCGGCGTCCGTCCCCTGGACGCCGGCCGGACCGACGCGAGGGCAGCTTGTGGTCACCGACTGGGCGGCTGGCGACAGAACGGCTGCCGATTGATCGTTTGTGACGGAATGGATGCCTTGTCCGTAGTGTTCGCCTCTGAGCAACTTTTGCCTCATGACACGTATCGTCGACCCGGCAAGGTGCGGGAAGAAGCACCCGTAGTCTTCACCCACTCGTGGTACTCGGCGTCCGCTGCCATTCCGTCTCCGGGCGTCCGCGCCCTTCGACGGTCGGCCCACCATGGGACCGGATGACCGGTACCGCGAACACCGACCACCTGGGCTGTGCGGTGAGATCACCGCGTCCGGCAGGCACGCACGATGGCGTACCCCTCCGTACGCCAAGGTCGATGCACCTGACCCGGGCGAGGTACGTGGCTGACCCGGGCGAGGTACGCGGCCAGGTCACCGCAGGGGTGTCCGGCCGTCTCCGACCTCCGCCGCACGTCGGTGCGGTTGTGCGGGGCCATGGCCGCGCACTGGATCCGCCACCTGCCGCGAGCAGGCGAGAGGAGGGCGGACCACGGCGACCTGGCGGGCGCCCTGACCGCCGACGACAGCCGGCCTGGCGGAACGGGACGCGGAGAGCGGGCTGCCGCTGCGGCTGACGCCGGCCGGAGCGGGACGCTCGCGCGGCAGCAGCGCGTGCGCCATGAGCAGCAGTACGCACGCACCGTTGACCAGACCGCCCACCACATCGCTCGGATGGTGCATCCCCCGGTACAGGCGGGACGCACCGACAGCCAGCGGAATGACCAGCAGCACCCCCGCCGCGGCGTACCGCCAGCGTCCCCGGAGCCCGGTGACCGCGAGCGTGGCCAGCCCGCCGTAGAGCGCGAGCGACGCTCCGGCGTGCCCCGAGGGGAAACTCGAGGTCGGTGGAGCCGGGTCGAGATGGGGCACGCCGGGGCGTGGCCGCTCCACGCACAGCGTGACAATCAGGAAGAGAACGGACTGTACTGCGACCGACGCACCGAGGAACCCCGCCTCCCACCACCGCGGCACACGCGGCAGGATGACAAGTCCGACGACACTGAGGAGGGTCACCCCGATGACGCTTTCAGTGGAGGCGATCAGCGTCAGCCATTCGGAGACCGCCGTAGCCGCGCCGGTGCGATGTCCGGCGAACCAGGCGTTGACAGAGCCCTCCGCTGAAAGGGGCCACCGAGCCGCGGCCGGCCCGGTGATCAGCAAGCCTGTCCACACCATCAACGCACCGAGGAACGGCAACAGCACCAGGGGTCTCATCCGTCCGGCGGCCGCGCCGCTTCGCGTCGTCATGGCCGTCGTATTGCCCGGAGCGGCCGGGTGAACCGTGGTGATGTGCGGTGCGCGTCAGTGGGAGAGCAGGGATCGGGCTTCTCCGGCCGCCGGTCCCGGGAGAGTTCGGCGTTGAACTGCGCGCCGGCCAGCAAGACGACGTGGGACACCCAGAGCCAGACCAGGAACGCCACGACGCCCGCCAGGGAACCGTAGAGGCGGTCGTACGTGGCGATGTGCGAGGTGTAGAAAGCGAAACCCACCGAGGCCGCGAGCCAGAGGACCACCGCCAGCGCACCGCCAGCCAGCGTCTGCCGCAGCCCGCGCGCCCCGGCCGGGCCGGACCGGAAGAGCAGCAGGACCAGGGCCACGACCACCACGAACAGCAGCGGCCACTTCAGGCCCGCCCACACGAGCGCCGCCTGATGATCCGCACCTGTCCCCCGTCCTATCGCCCGGGCGATCCGTCCTGTGGCGGTCAGCGTCAGCACGCCGCTGACCAGCAGCGCCAGAACGGTCAGCGCCCTGAGCAGAATGGCGGGAAACGTCCGCCACGCCGGGCGGCAGTCCGGGACACCGTGGATCGCGTGCAACGCGCGCCGGAACACGGCCAGATAACTGGATGCCGACCACAGCGCGGCGCCGGCAGTGAGTACGACCAGCAGCCAGGGCGCCGAAAAGCCCTCCTGGCGGCTGCCCACTGCCTGTTCGAGTACCGGGCGGGCCGTCTTGGGCACGAAGGCCCCGAACTGCGCGACGGCCTCGCCGGGGGAACCCGTGCCGAGCAGCGCTATGACAAAGACGATCACCAGTAGGGCGGGGAAGACCGCCAGGGTCGCGTAGTAGGTCAATGCGGCCGCCCAGTCGGTGAGGTCGTCTTCCCAGACGGCGACCGGTGTCCGAGCCAGTGCTGCTGCGTATGTCTTCCGTTGCTGATGGGATGCCGACCCGCTCGCGGGAAGACCGATCACCATGAAACCACCGCTCTGCTCCGGCCTGCCGTTCCCCGGCCGCGCCTCGGCGCGGTAACCGGCAGGTTCCCCGTACTGCTGCCCCGCACCGGTGCTCTCACGCCACGGCGGCGACTCCGCGCCCGGTGGCAGGCGCCGCCACCGCCGGGCCGACATCGAGCACGCCTTCCGGCTGTTCGACCGGACCCTGGGCGGCGGACCTGCCGGAGCATCCGCTCTCCCGGGCGGGTCAGCCGTTGGCTGCCACGGATTTGACCCAGTCGGCGTACGGAGCAGTGGCGGTGTATCGGGTGAAGGACTGCCGGTCACTGGTGGAAGCCACTCCGACCAAGGTGTGGTCGGTCATGGCGGGACCGCCGGAGTCACCACCGGCTCCCACCCCGTCGACGGCCTCGAGTTGGAGTGCGGTGCCGCCGTAGTAGTCGGAGGCGAGGCCGGCCATGCGCATGGTGGCGGTCTTCAGGACGGGGGACTGGCAGTAGGCCTCGTACTGCTGGGGGGTGCAGGTGGCACCCCAGCCGTAGACGGAGAGGTAGGAGCCGGTCTGCGGGTAGCTGGTGGCGATGCGGGCGGGGGTGTGGGGGATGTCCCGGTCGAGCCGGACCATCGCGAGATCCGCCGACGGGTGCAAGTTGATCCGGGTGGCGGCGGCCGTGGTGCCGCCGCTTTCCGCGTAAGTGCTGGCGATACGGAAGGTGTACTGGGCGGGCTTCTCGACGCAGTGCCTGGCGGTCAGGATGTAGCGGGAGGACACCAGGGTGGATGTGCACATCCCCCGCCCGTCCTGGAACACGCGGGCGTGGTAGGTCTGCGCCTGGGTCTGGCCGCCGCCGATGACAGGCTTGTACGTGCCCGACACCGGCGCGAAGGACATGGTGCCGACGGTGCCGTTGCCGTCCGCGCCGGGGTGCGCGATGGCGGTCTGCGCCGGGCCATCGGTGGCGATCGGGCCCGCGGTCGCCCGGCCCACACAGCCGAGGGTGATGGCACTGGCCAAGCCGGCGGCGCAGGCTGTCATGCGCAGGGACAGGGTGGAGGACTTCATGAGGCGCTCCTCGCCGTTCGATCACAGGAAGTGAAGCGGTGCGGCGACAAATTTGAGCCACGGGAGACAGTGGTGGGGAGACTGCGATCGTTCGATAGCCTTGTGCTATCGGTGGCCCTGGCGTACAGGCTGCTGCCTTCGGGCCCGGATGGGCGATGTCGCAGCGGCTTCCTACCGGACGGGGCTGGTCAGCAGCCGGCGGTGGCCGTACTCTCGCCCTTCATGGAGCTGGAATTACGGCATCTGCGGGTGGTGTGCGCCATCGCTGACGCCGGGAGTCTGCGCAAAGCGGCACGCATGCTCGGAGTGGCTCAACCCTCATTGACCGCACAGTTGCGCCGGATCGAAAACGCCCTCGGCGGAGAGTTGTTCGCCCGGCAGCCTCACGGCTGCCGTCCTACTGCGTTCGGCCACCATCTCCTCGCCCGGGCCCGCCCCCTGCTAGCCGAAATGACCGCTCTCACCGCTGAGATGAGGGCCGCATCAGCACGCACCGCGCCGACAGCACGGCTGCGCATAGGGTCCACTCCCAGCCGTGCCCTGGCCTGCTGGACGCGCCGCCTGCGCCTCCGCTACCCGGAATTCGTACCGGCAGCGCAAACCGACGTGTCGGCGAACGCGTTGTTGCGCATGGTGGCTGCCGGCCAGCTCGACGTCGCGTTCGTCCATGAGATGGAAGGCACCCATCTGCGTTTCCCGCCCGGTCTTCACCAGCGCGTCCTGGTGGATCGCGAGCCGGGCTTCGTGGCCCTCGCCGAACACCACCCGGCCGCCGAACGCGGCACCGTGCGGCTCGAGGACCTGGCGGGGGAACAGTGGATAATGGACCGCACGGCCGACGGGGAATGGGAGTGCGTGCACCGAGCACTGCGCGCGGCCGGACTGCCGCCCCAACTGTTCCACGGCGACTACTCCACTGCCGCGCTGCTGGTCGCCACCGGGGAGGCCGTCACAGTGTGTCAGGCTACCTCGACCGGTTGGGACGGCGTGGTAGCACGTCGTCTCGACGGCGATCCGATCGGGTGGCGCTGGCTGCTGGCAGCGCGTACCCAGGGCCAACTGGACGCTGTGCACGAGGACTTGGCCGCCGCCTACCAGGAGGCGGCCGAGCAGGCGCCGGACTATCAGGCCATGGCGCCCATGGTCTTCGGCCCCCAACGCTGACCGCACGGTCGCTCACGTACGAGCCGGGCAAGGTCAGGCGCCGGCAGAGCAGGCCGTCGTCGCGGCGTGCGCGCCGGCCGATGCCGCCGATCCGTTGCGGTGGAGGAGGTGGCCGGTCCCCTGGCCCAGCTCGGTCCGCAACAGGCGGAGATCCTCGCCGTCGCGCCTGTTGCGGCGGCCACCGTCGTGAGCACGCCGAGCAGGCGCGGGGCCGGCGATCGATGAGCGGTGGGCGCCGCCAGCTCGGGGCCGCGCTCGTCACTGTGACCTTGGAGGCGTCCTCCGCGCAGGACTTGGGCGTCGTCCTCAGCCGACGCGATGCCCTCCCCCACCACGCGGTCCTCGTCACCGGGCAGCGCCCACACGATCCGCGCGTCGACGGCGCCCGGAACACCAGGTCCACGGAAGCGGCAGGCGTCATACTGTCCGTCGGCGGCGGTCTCACCCAGGAAGCGCCGGGCGCCGAGGGACCGAACGCGGACGGACCCCGCATCCGGCCCCTGTGCGTACGGAAGGCCCCTATCCGCGCAGAGTGCCCTCCAGCACCGTGACCGCGTTCCCGGTGAGATGCACGCGGTCGGTGCGCACGGCGGTACGGATCAGGCCCCCGCGCACGGACACCTGCAGCCCGGTGAGCCCGTCGCGGCCGAGACGCCCGGACCAGTACGGGGCGAGTGCGGTGTGGGCGCTGCCTGTCACGGGGTCCTCGGCGATACCTTCGACAGGTGAGAAGAAACGGGAGACGAAGTCATAGGCCCGGCCGGCCTCGGCCGAGGCGGTGACGATCACGCCGCGCAGCCCCTCGCGGCGCGTCAGCGCGGCCACTGCGTCAAGGTCAGGGCTCACCGCGCGGACGGCGTCCTCGTCGGGCAGGACGGTCAGCAGGTCGCCCAGCGAGCCCGTGCGGAAGGTTGCCTCGGGCTTCGCTCCCAGCGCCTCGGCCAGTCCGCCCGGGACGGGCACCCGCGAGACCGGCGCGGCCGGGAAGTCCAGCGTGATGGTGCCTCGCGCGTCGGCGTGCGCGAGGAGGACACCGCTGTGTCTGCTGGTGAAGCGCACCGTACCGGCATGTCCGTGCATGGTGTGCAGCACGTGCGCCGTGGCCAATGTGGCATGGCCGCAGAGGTTGGTCTCGACGAGCGGGGTGAACCAGCGGATGCCCCAGTCCGCCTCGGCCACATCGGACGACGGCAGGGCGAAGGCGGTCTCGGAGTGGTTGACTTCTGCTGCGACCTGCCGCAGCCAACCGTCCTGTGGCCATTCCCCGGCGGGCAGGAGACACACACCCGCCGGGTTCCCGGCGAACGGGCGGTCGGTGAAGGCGTCGACTACGTATATGCGCATGCCGCACCGTAGCGATGCCGATCGAGGCCGATCCAAGTCCAATCGGAAGTACGTGGACCGTTTCAGGGGTTGGGAGTGCCAGTCGATGGAAAGGCTTCGAGACGGTCGCCCACCTGCGGGTCGGGCAGGGCCCGGGCGGCATCGGCGTGGGCCACGATGCCCACGTGGCCGCCGATGACGGGCAGCCGGGTGGCGACCGCGGAGCAGGACCGGACCCACCCCTTCACGTTTGCCCATCATTTGCACGGGAGCCCGAGGTGCGCCAGGAGCCCGCTCCCCCCACCGTGGCGCCCCCCTTCGAAGGCACGAAGACGCTGCACTCTCCGGCCAGGCGGGCAGCATGACCACCGCCTGCACGATGGCGTCCGCCCGGCCCGGCGAACAGGTAGCGCAGCGTCATGGACACGACGTCGTCGAAGAGTCCCCGGCTCGCGTCAGTGCCGCTCTTCCCCAGCTCCATCCGGATCGAGCGATACGGGTTCTGGGTATCAAACGTCAATCAAGTGCGGCCCGCGCGACCGCCCCCGAGGAATGCGAGGGCACGGACGTCCGGCGGGACCATCGAGGACGCGAGGAGACCGTTGAGGAACGCGACGAGGAAGGCGCCGAGGCAGGCGGCGAGGGTGTGCGGGTTGTGCCGCGCCGATCTCTCGTCGCGCTCCGCCGCCGCGCGCAGCAGGTCGGGTAAGCGCTTCCTGGGTGGCGCCCAGCACGTCCCGCACGGTCCGCCGGGCCGGCTGGTCCTCCCACAGGCGCTCGGTGGCGGCTTTGACCGACAGGCGTCCCCGGCCGCCGCGTGGACGGCGATCCGCCTCCGCTGGACCAGCAGCGCGCGGGTCGCCGATCGGGCATCCGCCCCTCTGCGAGGCCGCGCAGGACGGCCGCCGCGAGAGTGGTGCGGTAGTGCTCCAACGCGGCCCGGTAGAGGCTGTCCTTGTCACCGCACGCGGTGTACAGGGACTGTAGTCCGATCCCGGGAGTGCTGGGGGCAGGTCACGTGCCGAGTTCGCCTCGTACCCGGGCATTCGGAACAGCTTCATCGCGCGGCTTACCACCGCGTCGGCGTCGAACTCCCGGTTCCACCGCGTGGCCCAGTGCGGCCACAGGGCCCAACGCTTCCACGACCCGGGCATCGACGGGTCCACCCTCCGCCACGGCCCTGGCCCTCCCGGCGGACCCGGACCAACCCTGTGCGTGTACACCGTCGAACCGGCTGCGCCTGCGCCCAGGCCCTCGCCCTCCTCGCCAGTCGGAGCGCACCCGAGGCCACCCGGGCGACAACGCGTCACGCGCCCCCGGCCCGGCAGCACGGCACACCCGAAGTGACGTCACACCACCGCAGTCGGGCAGGTTCACCTCGCCCATGGGAACTGCGTCGGACCGCCGCGAAAGGAATCACATGAGCCAGGACACCACCCCCGCCGGCACCTCCCCGAGCCCAGGCGGCCACCTGCGCTTGGTCTGGCCCCAGTGGCAGGGCGCCGGTGCGGCCGTCGTCGAGGAGTGCGCCCCCGAGTTCCCCCTCGATGTCGCCCGCCGCGGGTACACGGTCGGCACGAAGGTGCTCGAAGCCGTCCTCCCCCCGCACGACGGCCCGACCGCAACCGTCTCCGTTACCCTGAGTGATGACGGGCTGGAAGAGCGTGACGGCGTCGAAGCCAAATCGATCGTCGTCAAGCAGCTCATGAGCGCCCTGCAGATCATCCGCGGCCACGACCCGGCACGCATCACGACGCTCGGCGGCGAGTGCGCCGTCAGCGTGGCCCCGTTCGCCGAACTCGCCCGCCGCTACGGCGACGACCTGGCCGTCATCTGGATCGACTCCCACCCCGACATCGGTACCCCCGACAGCGCGTACAAGGGCTATCACGCGATGGCCGTCGCCGCCCTCACCGGCCACGGCGACGCCGACGTACGAGAGCTGCTGCCCGCCACCGTCTCCCCGGACCGCGTCGCCCTGGTGGGGGTGCACCAATGGGCCGACGACGACTTCCCCAACATCGCCGCCTGGGGCATCCACTCGTACAGCCCCGACCAGCTGCGGACCTCCACCGAGCCCCTCCTCGGCTGGCTGGGGGCCACAGGCTGCTCCCGCGTCGCCGTCCACTTCGACGTCGACACCATCGACAGCAACGAGATCGGCCTCGGGCTCGGGCTCGTGCCGGGGGGACTCACCAGCAGCGAAGTACGACGTGTCGTCGCCGACATCGACCGGGCCGCCGACGTCGTCGGCCTCACGATCGCCGAGTTCATCCCCCGGCAGGTGATGCACCTCCAGCGGATCCTCAACGGCTTCCCGCTGCTCCAGGATGGCTGACCCGCCCGCTCGCGACAGGAAGCCCCTCCGCAGAACCGAACCGAGCCCCGTATGCGTGCGAGGTCCCGCTCGCACGACACACGCAAGGCCGCCCCTACCGGAGCCGTGGCCCGCCGAGCCCCCGCGGCGCTCCCGACGCCAAACGCACCCCGTCTCGCCGTACCCGTACGGGCGCCATTGCGCGGTCGCGCGGGCGGGCGCGGGGCATGGACCACCACCGCACGCGGTCCTGGCCGGCGCGACGCTGCTCGCCGAGGTCGGCCAGCGCACCAGGGGCTGCCTGGTCTTAGTGGCGACCAGGCTCATCGGCCTGGTCACCGGCGCCGCAGACGGCATGTACGGGGTGCTCGGCTGCACGGCTCGGTGTGCGGCGAGTCCGGGGGGGGCCGAGGCAGGCCCTGGTCTACCGGGTGCCGGGCGAGGCAGGCCGACGCGGCACGCCCCCGGAGGCATGGAGCCCGACCGGTGCGTGGAGTGGCGGTGGTGGAGGCCGCGGGATCTCCCGGCTGAGGTCGTGCCGTGCATCCGGTAGGCGATCAACGGCATTCGGCAGCCGAGTACCGCCTCCTGTCCTGAAGGCTTTCTCACACACCGAGCCGGCTGCGTCTGTCCGATGCGCGGCAACGACCGGCGGTCCGACGACTTCCGGCAGGTGTTCCTGCACCGCTGCGAGGTATCCCAGTCCTGCCTTCGGCGCCCTGCTCACGTGCGGGGCTACGTCGTCGCAACCTTCACCACGCGGCACGTTGCCGGGCCGACAGAGGTGTCGGACGAGGAAGCGGCCGCTCCCTGGCGCGACACCCTCAAGTCGCGGGCGACAGCTTCGGTACGTACGGGGCCGTCTGCGTGGGTGGTCCGCACCCCAAGGACGAAATCGGCGGCTGACCCCGGGTGATGGACGAGTGCGGTCGGCCGACCGGTGTCCTCGCCGCCGAATGAAGCCGCCCGGGTGTCGAGCCCGGTTCGGTGCGTGCTCGTGACGATCAGCCAGTAGACCCTCTCGTCCACGGAGCCGCCGGGCCCGGATCCTCCGGACCGATGGTGCGCCCGAGTCGTCACCGCGAGGATCAGCAGGGCCGTCGTCACCGTGCCGACCCCCGCGAGCAGCACACCCCTCAGCCGCCGCCTTCCGGTGATCGACGCCACGAAGTGCAGGATGGCGCCGGCCGAGCAGACGCCGATGAGGTTCCGTACCAGAGTGACCAGATGGGGCGGGCCGTCGGCGCGCATCACGGCCTCGGTCAAGGGCGGAAGGCTCAGCGTCATGGCCGCCGCGGCGGTGGCGCCCGCCAGCCACAGCCCGCGCTGTTCGAGGGAGTGGGCCGCGGAGCGGGAACGCAACAGGACGGCGGCCCACAGGGCGCAGGCGCCGACCGCCAGGGAGAGGTTGCCGAGGTCCCTCGGCCCAGTGTCCATGCGCGGCGCTCACTCCCCGGTCGCCTCGGGGAGGCCCCGCGGGCCACGAGGAGGCCGTGCGCCGCAGCCCTCTCGGGAACTCGGCCCGATGGTGAGCACATCGCCTCCTGTCCCTGGTGCGGGGCCGAATCGCGCCACAGGAAAAAGCACGCCGGAGCGTGCCGTTCCATATCGTCCGCTCCATGCAATCAGCAGAAGGCAGGGACGCGGAAGCCGCAGCAAGCGGATCTGGCCGATTCCCTGCGACAAACATGCCTGAATTCATGAGGCGCTTCCCGTTCCGCGCGCCGCACCCCTGACGCGGACGCGCGTCGTGCGCCGCCCGCGGGGGCACAGCCCGGTGCCGCGCCCGGCACAGGCCCCGACGCACTCCCGCCGGACCGGGCATCTCACCGGTTCCCGCCCGCGGGTCGCGCGCCGACCCGTCACGACCTGGACCGAACCCGCGGCGCCGGCGGACCGGGGCGCCGCGCACCCGTCCGTCGGCGGCGTCCAGCCCTCGGCTGCGGGGCGGTACCGCCCTCTGCCGTAGGGGCGGACCCGGTCACACTTCCGGACCGTTCCCCTTCATCCCGCGGTCGGTCGCGCACTCCCCCTCCCGGCCCGGAGAAGGAGGGCACGAAAGGATAATTGTCCGCCACACCGACACCCGAGATAATTTCCTCCTCGCTGCTTCGGCGGATTCACTCGGAGGTACCTTTCAGTGCGACGCGTGGGTTTCACCGCAGGGCGACGGGTTCCGGAAGACCGGACCGATCCGCACGATGGGAACGCGACCGCCACGCCTTATCCGGACAGCATGTGCGTCCACGAATTGTTCGCGGCGCGGGCGGGGGAACGCCCCGAAGCACGGGCACTGGCGTGGGGCGACGCGACCATGACGTACGAGGTGCTCGACGCCCGGGCCAACCGGCTGGCCCACCACCTGCGACACCAGGGCGTGGGGCGCGGTTCCCTGGTGGCCGTGTGCGTCGAACGCGGACCCGACTTCGTCGTGGCGTTGCTGGGCGTGCTCAAGGCCGGCGGCGGCTACGTTCCCCTGGACCCGTCGCACCCGGCCGAGCGGATCGCCTCCCTCGTCCGCGGCGCCGACCCGGTCCGGGTCATCACCCGGACGGCCACGGCCCGCCGCCTCTCCCTGGATCCGGACCGCACGGTGCTCCTCGACGAGGAGCGGCCGCTGATCGACCGGCTGCCGGCGAGCGCCCCCGCGGTGGCCGTCGCCCCGGACGACGTCGCCTGCGTCATGTTCACCTCCGGGTCGACCGGTGGGCCCAAGGGGGTCGTGTCCACGCACCGGGCCGTCCTGCGCACGTTCTTCGGGCAGGACTACATCGATTTCGGCCCCGACCAGGTGTCCCTGCAGTGTTCCCCGGTCTCCTGGGACGTCCTGGCACTGGAGCTGTGGTCGGTACTGCTGCACGGCGGGCGGTGCGTGCTCGCCCCCGGCCAGAGCCCCGACCCGGCGACGCTCGCCACCCTGGTGGCCGAACACGGGGTCACCACCCTCTGGTTGTCGGCCGGGCTGTTCGCCGTGGTCGCCGACGAGCACCCCCAGGTCTTCGCCCGGCTCCGGCAGGTCATGACCGGCGGGGAGACGCCCTCGGTCTCCCACGTGCGGCGGATCCGCCGCCGCTTTCCCCGCCTGCGGATGGTGCACGGCTACGGGCCGGTGGAGAGCATGGTCTTCGCCACCTGCCACCGCATCACCGAGGAGGACGGTGCGGACGGCGAGCCGATCCCCCTCGGGTCGCCGATCGCCAACACCCGGGTGTACCTCCTGGACTCCGCCCTGGAGCCCGTCCCCCTCGGCGTACCCGGCGAGATCCACATCGCCGGCGACGGACTGGCCCGCGGCTACCTCAACCAACCCCGCCACACCGCCGACCGCTTCGTCCCCGACCCCTACGGCCCTCCCGGCACCCGCCTCTACCGCACCGGCGACCTCGCCCGCCGCCACCCCGACGGCCACCTCGAATTCCTCGGCCGCACCGACCACCAACTCAAGATCCGCGGCTTCCGCATCGAACCCACCGAAATCGAGACCACCCTCACCCAACACCCCCACGTCCACACCGCACTCGTCACCGCACACCGGGCCGGGGGCGTCGGGAGCCCGCGTCTGGTGGCCTACCTCGTCGGCGCGCCGGACCAGGCGCCCGCGCGAACGGTAACGGAGCACACGGACGAGTGGCGGCACGTCTTCGACCGGTCGCAGGGTCCCGGCCGGCCCGACAGCCCCTTCTTCGACCTGGCGGGCTGGACGTCCAGTTACACCGGGGAGCCGATCCCCGAGGACGAGATGCGCACCTGGGTGGAGTCGACGGTGTCGCGCATCCGGGGCACCCGCGCCCGCCGGATCCTGGAGATCGGCTGCGGTACCGGGCTGCTGCTGTGGCGGCTCGCCCCGCACGCGGACCAGTACGTGGGGACCGACTTCTCCGCCTCCACCCTCGACTCCCTGGGACAGGCCCTGCGGGCCGGGGGGCTCGACCACAAGGTCCGGCTCGTGCACCGCGAGGCGGACGACTTCACGGGTTTCACACCGGGCGAGTTCGACACGGTGGTGGTCAACTCGGTGGTCCAGTACTTCCCGGACAAGTCGTACCTCGATCGCGTCCTGCGTGGCGCCGCTCGCCTTCTGGCGCCCGGCGGCACCCTGTTCGTCGGTGACGTACGGAATCTGGCGCTGCTGACCGCGCACCACTGTTCCGTGGAGTGGTCCAGGGGAGCGCGAGGCGCGCGGCTGGCGCGGCGGGTGGCCCGGCAGACCGCCCGGGAGAGGGAGCTCCTGGTCAGTCCGCGCCACTTCACCGCCTTCTGCGGTCCGGACCGGGAGTTCACGAGCCTGGAAGTGCTGCCCAAGCGGGGCCGGGCGCACAACGAGCTGACGAAGTTCCGCTACGACGTGCTGCTCCGCAAGGCCGGACGGCCCCGGGAGGGCACTCCGGCCGACGCGCCCGCGGAGGTGGCGACGTGGTACTCCTGGGACGCCGACGGGATTACCGCCGGGTGGTTGCGCGAACGGCTGGCCGGGGGCGGGTCCTTCGGCGTCCTCGGGGTGCCCAACGCGAGGGTCCGCACCGACGTGGCCCTGGCCGCCGGCCAGGGCGCGCGGGCGGTTCCCGACAGCGACGCGATCGACCCGGAGGACCTGTGGGAGTGGGCGGAGGAGCACGGTCGCCACGCGGCCGTCAGCTGGGCGGCCGGCCGGACGGACGGTTCGGTCGACGTGGCCTTCATACCCGCCGGCGCGGTCACGGACCCCCTGAGGGCCGTGTTCCCCGACACCGGTGGGCCGTCGGGCGACACGACCAACGATCCACTGCGCGCCCGCCTCCTGGGGGAGGCCCGGCGCGACCTCGTCCCGGCCGTACTCGCCTTCCTGGCCGGCAAACTGCCCAGCCACATGATCCCGTCGGCGTTCGTCCTGCTGGACCGCCTGCCGCTGACGGAGAACGGCAAGGTGGACCGCCGGGCGCTGCCCGAGCCCGACGGCGACCGGCCGGACTGGCTGGGTGAGTCCACCGCACCGCGCGACGCCTGGGAAGAGATCCTCGCTGGACTGTTCGGTGATGTCCTCGGGGTGGAGGACGTGGGCGTCCACGACGACTTCTTCGAGCTGGGTGGACACTCGCTGTCCGCGACCCGCCTTGTTTCCCGTGTCCGGAACCGGCTGGGAGTGGAGCTGCCCCTGGGTGAGGTGTTCACGCACCGGACGGTCGCCCGGCTGGCGGCACGGGTGGCCGGGGGTGGCCGCCGTACCGTTGGCGAGCTGCCGGGGCGACTGCCGGTGGCGCGCGCGGGCGGGGCCCTGCCGCTGTCCTTCGCGCAGCGACGGCTCTGGTTCCTGGAACAGCTGGATCCCGGGACCGCCCGCTACCACGTGCCGTGCGCCGTACGACTGCGCGGCCCCCTGGACGTGGAGGCGCTGCGGCACGCCCTGGCCGGGGTGGTCCGGCGGCACGAGACGCTGCGCACCACCTTCTCGCAGGAGGGCGGGGTGCCCCGGCAGACGGTCCACGAGCCCGGACCCGTCCCCCTGCGGGTCGAGGACGTCTCCACGGCGGCCGATCCGCAGGCCCGGGCCCGTGAGCGGGTGGCCGACGAGCTGTCCCGGCCCTTCGACCTGGGTGACGCGGCCCCGCCATGGCGGATCCTGCTATTACGGACAGGGGCCGACGACCACGTGCTGTGCGTGGTACTGCACCACCTCATCTCCGACGGGTGGTCCCTCGGTGTCCTCCTGCGCGAACTGGGCCTGCTGTACCGGGCGTTCGACGAGGGCGCGCCCTCACCGCTGCCGGACCTGCCCGTGCAGTACGGGGACTTCGCCGTCTGGCAGCAGGAGTGGCTGACCGAGGACTTCCTCCGGCCCCAGTCGGAGTACTGGCAGGACCGGCTGGCCGGGGCGCCGGCGGCGCTGGAACTTCCCACCGACCGCCCCCGCCCGGCCGTGCCCACCGGCCGCGGCGCGACGGTGGACGTCGAGATCCCGCCCGATGTCGCCGAGCGGCTGCGCGCGCTGAGCCGCGACCAGGGCGTGACGCTGTACATGACGCTGCTCGGCGCGTTCCAGGTCCTGTTGTCCCGCTGGACGGGCACCACCGATGTGACCGTGGCCTCTCCGGCCGCCGGACGGCGGCATCCGGACGTGGAAGGGCTCATCGGGTTCTTCGTGAACACGCTGGTCATGCGGACCGACTGCTCGGGAAACCCCTCCTTCACCGACATCCTGAACCGGGTGAGGGAGACGGCCCTGGGCGCCTATGCCCACCAGGACCTGCCGTTCGAGCAGGTGGTGGAGCAACTCGCGCCCGTCCGCGACCGGGGGCGTACCCCGCTGGCGCAGGCCGTCTTCCAACTGCTCAACGTCCCCCGCTCCACCCTGGAGCTCACCGGAGTGCGCGGGGAACCCTTCGACGCACCGGACACCACGATCCGTACGGATCTGGAGTGCCACCTCACCGAGGAGGACGGGCGGCTGTCCGGGCGCATCGTCTACAGCACGGACCTGTTCGACCGCGGGACCGTCGAGCGGTTCGCCGGGCACTTCCAGCGCCTGCTGGCCGGTGTGGCGGACGACCCCGAACGGCCCGTCGGGCGGATCGGCATCCTCACCGGCGAGGAACGCGAGTCGGTCCTGCACGCCTGGAACGCCCCCGCGACCGGTCTGTCGGACGGCCGGTGCTTCCACGAGCTGTTCGAGGCGCAGGTACGCCGCACGCCGCACGCCACGGCCGTGCTGTGCGGTCCTCGGCGCGTGTCCTACGCGGAGCTGAACGCGCGGGCCAACCGGTTGGCGCGGCTGCTGGCCGCTCACGGGGTCGGTCCCGAGACGCCGGTGGCGGTGATGCTGCCCCGGTCGGTGACGGCGGTGGTGGCGCAGCTGGCGGTCGTCAAGGCCGGCGGGGCGCATCTGCCGTTGGATCCGCAGCTTCCGGCCCAGCGGGTCTCGCTCGTGCTGGAGGACGCGCGGCCCGTCTGTCTGCTGACCGACTCCGGCACTGCCGCGGCTGTGCCCGGAACCACGGCGTGCGCCCGGATCGTACTGGACGACCCCGGCACCGCCGCGCGGATGGGCGCCTGCCCCGACGGGGACCTGACCGATGCCGAGCGCGGGGCACCGCCGTCCGTGGACTCGCCCGCGTACGTGATCTACACCTCGGGGTCGACGGGCGTGCCGAAGGGGGTGGTCGTCACCCACCGCGGCCTGGAGCCGCTGCGCGCCTCGCTGGCTCGGCGGCTGGGGGTGACCGGGGACAGCCGGGTGCTGCGTTTCGCCTCGCCGGGTTTCGACGCCGCCTGGGGAGAGGTGTGCCTGGCGCTGCTCAGCGGGGCGGCGCTGGTGGTCGCCGACGCCGCGCGCCTGCTCCCCGGGCCCGCGCTGTCCGCCCTGGTGGCGGAGACGGGTGTGACCGTGCTGTCGCTGCCCCCCAGCGCGCTGGGGATGCTGGACGAGAAGACCTTCCCCGAAGGGGTCACGGTGGTGGTGGCGGGCGAGGCGTGTCCGCCCGGACTGGTCGACCGGTGGGCCCCGGGCCTCCGGATGGTCAACGCCTACGGGCCGACGGAGGCCACCGTGTGCTCGACGACGAGCGGTCCGCTGCGGGCCGGGGAACGCCCTTCGCTCGGGTCGCCGATCGCCGACACCCGGGTGTACCTCCTGGACTCCGCCCTGGAGCCCGTCCCCCTCGGCGTACCCGGCGAGATCCACATCGCCGGCGACGGACTGGCCCGCGGCTACCTCAACCAACCCCGCCACACCGCCGACCGCTTCGTCCCCGACCCCTACGGCCCTCCCGGCACCCGCCTCTACCGCACCGGCGACCTCGCCCGCCGCCACCCCGACGGCCACCTCGAATTCCTCGGCCGCACCGACCACCAACTCAAGATCCGCGGCTTCCGCATCGAACCCACCGAAATCGAGACCACCCTCACCCAACACCCCCACGTCCACACCGCACTCGTCACCGCACACCAGCCCACGGACGGTCCCGCCGTCCTCGTCGCGTACTGGACCTCGCAGCCCGCGGCTGCTCCGGGAGCGGACCCGTCCCCGGCGGAGTTGCGCCGCCATGTGTCCGATCGGCTGCCGAGGCACATGGTGCCGTCCGCCTTCGTCCGCCTGGGCAGCCTGCCGCTGACGCCCAGCGGCAAGGTGGACCGGGCGGCGCTGCCCGCCCCGGTGTTCTCCGCCTCCGAGTCGCGGCAAGCCCCGCGCACGCCCACCGAGGAGGCCGTGGCCGAGATCTGGGGGCGGGTCCTCGGTCTGGAGCAGGTGGGCGTGGAGGACAGCTTCTTCGAGCTCGGCGGTCACTCCCTGCTGATCCCGCAGGTGATCGCCCGCGTGCACGAGCGGCTGTCGGTGAAATTGCCCGTGGAGACGGTGTTCTCGTGTGAGACGGTGGCCGCACTGGCCGCCGCCGTCGACCGGGCGAAGCTGCCGGGGGCCCGCCCGGTGCACCGGGTGGACCTCGTGGCGGAAGCGGTGCTCGACCCGGAGATCACCGCGGTCCCGCACGGACGGACGCCGGCCGGTGCCGCGCCCCCGGCCACCGCGCGGCGGATCCTGCTGACCGGCGCCACCGGCTTCCTGGGAGCCTTCCTGCTCCGCGAACTGCTCGACAGCACCGACGCCGAGGTGTGGTGCCTGGTACGCGCCCCGGGAGAGCGGGAGGCACACGAGCGGATCCGCCGCAACCTGGAGGGGTACGGCCTGTGGGACGGGGTCCGGCACCAGCGCATCGTCGCGGTTCCCGGGGACCTGGAGTCGCCGTTGCTGGGGCTGGGTGCCGAGCGCTTCGCCTTCCTGGCCGACGCCGTGGACGTGATCCACCACAACGGTGCCGCCGTCAACGGCGCCGCCCCCTATCACCGGTTGAAGGCGGCCAACGTCCTGGGGACACAGGAGATCCTCCGGCTGGCCACCCGCTCCCGGACCAAACCGGTGCACTACGTGTCGACCTCCGCCGTCGCCCTCGGCACCGGCACGCCCCCCTCCCGTCCCCTGCCGGAGCGCCGCGCCGACCCGGCCCTGCTTCCGCCGGGCGGTTACATCGCGAGCAAGTGGGTCGCGGAAGAGCTGGTGCGCACCGCAGCGGCCCGCGGCGTACCCACCGCCATCCACCGTCCCGGACGGGTCAGCGGCGACTCGCGGACCGGCGTGTGCGGGAGGGACGACGCGTTCTGGAACCTGGTCCGGGCCATGGTGACGCTCGGCGCCGTCCCCGAACTGCCCGGAGCCCACGGGTTCACGGGATCGGGGGCGGACGTGGGCCTCGTGCCCGTCGACTACGTGGCCAGGGCGATGGTGCACCTGTCGATCAACCGGTCCGCGCACGGTGAGACGTACCACCTCACGGGTGGCCGGCCGGTCGCCTTCGGCACCGTGGTGCGACGTCTCGTCCGCAGCGGCTACCGGCTCGACAGGGTGCCCTACGCGCAGTGGCGCGCGCTGCTCGACGACGGCCCGGCCGAGCTGGCTCCCGCCCGGCTGCTGGCCGGAACGCTCCAGGACCTGCCCCGCACAGGTGCCTTCCGCTTCGATCGCCGCAACGTCCTCGCCGGGCTCGCCGGATCACCGGTGCGCTGCCCGGGCGTCGACGCGAACCTGCTGGACACCTACATCGGCCACTTCGTGGCCTCCGGTTTCCTCCCCGCTCCGCCTCCGCCCTCCGGGCGTCGGTGAACGGGCCCCATCCGTCGTCTGGTCAAGGAGGCGCCCCCGTGGACAGCACCACGACGCACCGTACCGGCCCCGCCTTCGCACAGCAGTCGTACGCGGATTTCCTCACCGACCGGATGGCACGCGCGTGCGACGCCCTCGGCATCGTGCGGGGACTGTCCCGGCCGGTCCTGCGGGAGGTCCGTTCGTTGCTCGACCCCTGGGGCCGGCAGCCGATCGGCACTCGCAGCCGCTACCCGTCCGCCGTGTCCCACGACGGCTTTCCCGCCGAGCTGTCCGTCAACTGGAGCGATGGACCGCCACAGGTGCGCATCCTGTTCGAATCGCTGGGCGGTCCCATGACACCGCTGTCCTGCCGGCGGGCCGGGGTCGCGCTGAACGGCAGACTCGCCGCACGGCCGGGTGTGTCCCTGGACCGTTACCTGAAGATCGAGGACCTGGTCCTCCCCGCACCGCCGGAGCCCGGTCCCGGACTGATATGGCACTCGCTGGCCTGGACCCCTGGCCGCTCCCCCCAGTACAAGGTCTACTTCAGCGCGCAGGCCCGAGGACGTGCGCACAGCCACCACCTGGTGGAAGAGGCCATGGGGAGGCTGGGGCTCAGCACCGCGTGGAGTCATGTCCGGGGCGTTCTGGGACCGTCCGAGGACCAGGAGCACGAGCTGGAGTTCCTGGCGCTCGACCTCAGTGACACCCCGCGCTCCCGGGTCAAGGTCTACTACCGGCACCACGCCCCGACGGCGGCGGTGCTCAACCGGGTGGCGGGCCTGTCCGGTCACCACGACAGCGAACGCGCGACGGCGGCGTACCGCCGGATCCTGGGCGACGCCATGGTGCGGCAGTCCCTGCCCATCCCCAACGAACCCCTGACGTGCCTGGCCTTCCTCCAGGACCACGACATCCCGGTCGAGGCCACGACCTACCTCCGCCTCCCCGGCCTGGTCGGTTCCGACGAGGAGGCGCGCGGCCGGGTCAGCGGCCTGATGGAGGCCGAGGGGATCGACCCCGCTCCGTACCGCTCGATGATCGAGTCCCTGGCACCCGGACCGCTGTCGCGAACCACCGGGCTGCAGGAGCTGGTCAGTGTCAGGTGCGGCCGCCGGACCCCCGACGTCACGCTGTACCTTCGTTTCGCTGCCTACCCGTCGGACTGACGGGGCGGCGGCCGGCCCGGGTGTCAGGGGTCGAGGCCCATGGCCGCCTGGAGTCTGTCGAGCACGCCGGCCGACTCGCCGCGCCTGCCCACCCGCCCGTGCCCCGTCCGCAGGAGGTCGGCGAACGTCTCGGCCTGCAGTTCCTGACGGGTGGTGTAGCGGGAGCGTCCGAGGAGCCGACGGATCAGGCCGGGATGGAGGTCGGGCAGGAGCCCGCCGGGGACCAGCCGGCCAGTGGCGTCGTCGTCGAGCAGCTCGTGGTGGTCGAACAGCAGGTGCCCGATCTCGTGGAGCACGATGTGCTCCTGGTGCGGAAGCACGGTGCACCGCTCGAAGAAGATGTGGTCGTCGGTGTCAGTGGCCAGTAACAGGCCGCACATCCCGGAGACGGCGGCCTGCGGCGGCATGGGGTGGAGGTGGATCGGACGCTGCCGCTGCTCGGCCAGCCGCTCGCAGAACGCCTCGATCGAGAAAGGGTTCGGCACCGTGATCCGGCGCAGGATCGCTTCGCACTCTCGACGTATGCCGGCATGCCGGTAATGCGTACGCACGTCCTCTGGACCCTTCTTGCCGCAGTGGTTGTCAGGAGAAGGACGGGAATACCGGGGCGTGTCCTGTCTCCCCGTGTCGGCGGCCGGTCAGGAGCCGGACTCCGGGGATCCTCCCGGTGATGTGCCGTCGTTTCCGTCCGCGCTGGGAAGGTTCTGCACTCTGCGGGCCTCGTTGACCATGGCGAGCAGCGCGTCCAGGGTGGCCGGGGAGAGCCCCTCGGCACGCAACGCCAGATGGCGGACCTTGGTGTCCCGCAACGCCGTGGCGAGTGCCAGTTGCGCACTCACTCGTTCCGACACCTCGTCGTTGAAGAAGAACTCGGGTGGAACACCGAAGAACTCGGCGAGGACGTCGAGCTGCTCAAGGGTCACGTTGGACTTCTTGCCCGTCGCCAGTTCCCACAGATAGGTGCCGGAGATCGTACCGCCGGTCGTCTCGCTGATTTCCTTGGCGAGCTTGGCGTACCCCGGGCGCCTGCGCTCGTCCGGATAGACGGTCTCGATGAGTTCGTTGAGCCGCTGGGCGAGCTTGCGGGGCAGTGGCCGCTCGGCTCCCCGAGGTGCTGACCTGTCGCTGCCCATGTGCCGCCTTCACGTGACGAGAGGGACCCAACGCTTCCGGCCTGTCCGCCGGGGCGAACAGACTACCTTCTCAAACCAATACAGCCGTCCGGCAGGGTGCACAAGGCGCCGGCCGGGGGCGGGAGCACCGGCTTTCCCGGCCGGGCCGACGAACGGCGTACTCCCTCACCTCCCCGAGAGGTCCCGCGCCCCCTACTCCGGTAGCGGTGCCCCTCTGACGAAATGACCAACTCCCCCACTACTCGGGAACAATTGAGGAATACGGCGCGACCTTGCCATCATGGTCACGTCGCGACGCCGGCGACTCCCGCTCCCCGTTCACCCCTGGTTCCCTGCCGGGGAATGTCGATGACATCGAGGAGATCCCCTTGGCCGGCCGGAATCGGAAGCGGAGTACCAAAAGGTCAGCACCACGGAACTCCACGCTCTGCCATGGCCGCGACGGGCATTGTCTCCGCGCGGAGCATCGCACGGGAAAGACCTGGAACGGGCGTGGCGCCCGCGGGCACCGGTGCCGACCCGGTGGCGCGACGGCGGTGGCGTGGGGCTCCGCGACGACGGCCCGGTACTCGGCCCCGGCCACGCCGATGGAGCGGAGGGAGCCGGCGACGAAACCGGTGCCCGGTCCTGGACGGCAATGCCTCACTGGCGTGGGCACAGGCGGGCGTCGAGGCGGCGGGCGCGATGGCGGTCCTCGAACGGGTGGCCGCCTCCGTCCCGGCATCCGCCGTGCCCGACACCACGGGTGCGGTACCCCCCGGGCCTCCCGGTGCCCGGCCCGACGATCCAGAAGGAGGAGAAGTGATGAGCGAGGGCGCGCGGGACCGCGACGACGTCACCTACCAGGTCGTGGTGAACCACGAGGAGCAGTACTCGGTCTGGCCCACCGACAGGGACGCTCCCGACGGGTGGTGGGGCGAGGGCACCACCGGCACTCGTGAGGAGTGCCTGGACCACATCGAACGCGTCTGGGTCGACATGCGGCCCCTGAGCGTGCGGGGCGGCGGGGAGACCGGGGCCGACGTGCCGGCCGCGTCCTGAGCGGTCCGGCGGAAAGGGGACCGCCGTGCCGTCGGCCCGTTCACGGCCGGCGGCACGGCGTACCGCCCGGTGGGACAGCCGGCGCGGGCGGTTCAGTGGTGGCCGAGGAAGCCGTCGTCGGGCTCCGCACCGGCCACGACGTCGTGGAACTGTCCCCGGTGCGGCGGGAGCCCGTACCCGCCCTCGTCCGGCGGGAGCCGTTTCACCGTTTCGAGGTGCTCGTCGATGATGTCGATCGGTCTCTCCACCCCTTGCTCACAGGTTGTCCTCCGGCGCGTCGAAGGCGAGGCCGAGCTGCCAGATGAGCAGTGCGGCGTGGACCCGGTCCCGCAGGTGGAGCTTGGCCAGGATGCGCGAGACGTGGCTCTTCACCGTCGCCTCGCTGAGATTGAGCCCGCGTCCGATCTCGCGGTTGTTGCTGCCCTTCGCGATGAGGCGGAGGACTTCGCGCTCTCGTGCGCTCAGCGAGCGCAGTTCCGTGGGGACGTCCCGGGCCCTGGGGATGAGCCGGAAGCCGCCGAAGAGGCGGCGGGTGACGCCCGCCGGCAGGAACGCCCCTCCCTCCGCCACCGCGCGGATGGCCGCCACGAAATCGCTCTGCGGGGAGCTCACCGGGAGGTACGCCTTGACGCCCGCCTCCAACGCCTGGTGCAGCAAGGTGTCGGTGTCGTCGTCAGCGACCATCACGGCTGCCGGAGAGGGCTCGCCGGAAACCAGGTGGAGGAGCTCGAACCCGTTGGGTGCCAACAGGGACGAGCCGATGATCATTACGTGTGGTTCCGTCTTCTCGGCGACCGTGAAGAGTTCGTCACGGTCACGAGCCGGAAGGACCTCCACCTCGGGAATGCGGTCCAGAAGCGCCATTATCCCGCTTCGGTACACGTCCTTCTCCTCCGCGAGTACGACGCGCAGAACGTCCTCCCCGCCCGTTCTCGCGAGTCCCGCACTGGCGTACCGCCCGGCCGGCATCGGCGCCATCACCCCCTCCCCCACAGGTGGACGGGGCGGGGTAATCGTGGATTCAGGCCCGAGCGTGCCGGGCGTATCGGGTCACGGACCGGAGAATGCATCATGCCGAGCCTCCAGGTCAGGAAGCGCACGCCAACCGCAGAAAAGCCTCACCCTCGTCGCGAAGGGCGCGTTCGGCTCTCGTGCGCAGGGTGCCGGGCAGCCGGCCAACCGCCTGCCCTCCACAGGGAAGTGATCACCCGCATTGTAGGCAGGGCCCGGAAGTCGATGTCAACTATAGCGGACGATCTGTTCGTTCGTCGGATCCGGTCGGCCGCAACAGCCGCCGGGCAAGCCTCCTCACCGGCACAAACGAGCACAACGCCCCCGTCCCGCCGCACCGGACGACGAGCCTGAGCGCCACGGGGGCATTCCGATCGCGACACATCCGTGGAATACCGCTGCACAGATGACGACCAATCAGGTCGTGTGCGGCACGGCCTGGTGTCGGTCGCCTCGCTGGCGGAAGTGTCCGCCGGCGCGAGGCGGGTGAGGCCGCGGCCCGGCCACCTCCCGCGGACCCGGGCGAGGCACCGGGTGCGCGAACGGGTGAACCGGTGGCGCGGCGACACCTTCTGCGGCTTCCGGCGCGACCTGCTCGCCGTACTCGCCGAGCCGACCG
Source organism: Streptomyces sp. NPDC050856 (assembly GCF_040653855.1). Classification (NCBI taxonomy): domain Bacteria; kingdom Bacillati; phylum Actinomycetota; class Actinomycetes; order Kitasatosporales; family Streptomycetaceae; genus Streptomyces; species Streptomyces sp. NPDC050856. The sequence goes on from NZ_JBFAGV010000011.1 coordinate 100,784, forward strand.
GCCCGTCAGCGCCGGGCGGGAGGTCGTCACGGGGCGATGTCGACGAGGCTGCGGTTGAGCGCGCTGTCGGGGCGGCCGGTGAGCTCCTCCCAGGTGCCTTCCTCGGCGACGCGGCCGGCTTCGAGGACGGCGATGCGGTCGGCACGCCGGATGGTGGCGCGCCGGTGGGCGATGATGACGGACGTGCGGCCTTCCTGGTGGAGCGCGGTGGCGAGTTCGGCGTCACTCGCGTTGTCCAGGTGGGCGGTGGACTCGTCCAGGATCAGCACCCTTGGCTGCGCCAGGAGGGCGCGGGCCAGGGCGATGCGGGCTCGCTGACCTCCGGAGAGGGTGGAGCCGCGCTCGCCGACCAGGGTGGCCAGCGGGGCGATCCGGTCGACGCCGCACAGGTGGGCCGTCCCGGCGAGGAGGTCGTCGTCGGCCTCGGGGGCGGCGAGCCTCAGGTTCTCGGCGAGCGTGCCGTGGAAGAGCGGGGTCTCCTGCCCCACCAGCGCGACGGCGCGGCGGAGTTCGGCGTCGTCCACCTCGCGCAGGTCGATGGGGTGACCATCGGCGGGTATCAGCTGAACCCTTCCTTCGGAGGGGTCCCAGAAGCGGGCCAGGAGGTGGGCGCAGGTCGACTTGCCGGCGCCCGAGGCGCCGACCAGGGCGAGTGTCTGCCCTGCGCGGACGGTCAGCTCGACGCCGTCGAGGACGGGACCGGCGCCGTAGTCGAAGCTCACCCGGTGCAACCGGACGCCCAGCGGGCCGGGGGGAAGCGGGCGGGGCGCGGCGGGCGGCGGAGCGAGCGCCGGAGCTTTGACGGCCGCGCCGACGCGGGAGGCGGCGGCGCGCAGGGACACGGCCTGGCTCAGGGACCGGGCCGACTCCGCGACGGGGCCGAGGACGGCCAGGGCGAGCGCCATGGCTGCCGGCGCCCACGCGCCGTGCAGCCGTCCCGAGGCGATCGACTGCGCCGCCGCGGTCACCACGCCGAGCACCGCCACCACGATGAGGAGGTCGCGGACGGCCGCGGTGGCGGCTTCCCACGTGGCCTCGGCGCGCTGGGCGTCGCCCACCTGCCGGCCGCGCTCGGCCAGTCGGCGTCGGCGTCCGGCGAGGGTGCCGCAGGCGAGCAGCTCACGCAGTCCGTCGATGATCTCCACCGTGTCGGCCGACAGTGTGGCGACCGCCGTCCGGGTGCGGGCGCCGCGTACCGCGCGTCCGCGCGCGTCGGCGAAGGGAGCCGCGGCGAGCAGGGCCGCGACCGGCAGCACGGCCGCGAGCAGCCACGGCTCCACCGTGGCGAGGACGGCCGTGCCGCAGGTGAACACCGTGCCCGCCGCCAGGAGCTGGGCGGTGGTGTGGGCGTAGAAGAACTCCAGTGCCTCCACGTCGGCCATCGCGGTGGCGGCGAGGTCCCCGCTGCGCCGGCCGGCGACTCGGGCGGGCGCGCTGCGGGCGAGCCCGTCGAAGACCCGCACGCGCAGCGCGGCGAGGACCCGGTAGGCCAGATCGTGCGAGAGGTCCATCTCGCGCCAGGTCGTCAGGGCTCGTACCAGGACCAGGGCGAGGAGTGCGGTGACGGTGCCGGACGACGGGGCCTTGGTCCCGATGACGGCGGTGCCCACGGTGTGGGCGGCCAGCGTGACCAGCGCGACGAGGGAACCTTGTTCGAGGAGTGCGGCGGCGCAGGTGCGGACCGTCATGGCGCGGTGCCCGGCGAGGGCGGGGAGAAGGGCTCGCAGCGAGCCCCGCTCGGGCAGACCCGTCTCGGCGGTGACGGTGTCGATGGCGTGGCTCATGCGGCGAGTTCTCCTCGGTGGGTACGGCCGGCCGCGACCAGTCGCGCGTAGACGCCGCCGGCCTCGGCCAGGCCGGCGTGATCGCCCGTGGCGTCCACCCGCCCCGCGTCGACGACGACGATGCGATCGGCGTGCCGGACGGCGGCGAGCCGGTGGGCTATCACCAGGACGGTGCGGTTGCCGGCGGCGTTCAGAAGTTCGCGGACGATGTCCTCCTCGCGGCGTTCGTCGACCGAGCTGGTCGCCTCGTCGAGGACGAGCACCGGGGCGTCCGCCAGGAGAGCCCGGGCGAGCGCGAGCCGCTGCCGCTGCCCGCCGGACAGGGTGGCGCCGCGTTCGCCGAGGACGGTGGCGTAGCCGTCGGGGAGGGCGGCGATCTCGTCGTGGATGCCGGCGGCGCGCGCCGCCGCCGTCAGCTCGTCGTCGGTGGCGTCCGGCCGGGCCATGCGCAGGTTGTCGGCGATGCCGGCGTGGAAGAGGTACGTGTCCTGCGACACCACGGCGACGCCCTGCCGCAGCGCGTCCAGGGAGTACTCCGTGGTGGGGCGCCCGTCGAGGGTGATGCGGCCTTCGTTCGGGTCGTGGTGGCGCAGGAGCAGGGCGAGCAGGGTGGACTTGCCCGCGCCGGACGGGCCGACGATGGCGGTGGTGCGTCCCGCCGGTGCGGTGAAGGAGACGCCGTCGAGGGCGGGCGCCGACGCGCCGTCGTAGGCGAACCGGACGTGTTCGAAGCGGATCTCCGGGGGTGTGGGCCAGTTCGCGGGTGCCGTTCCGGTGTCGCGGACCGCGGGTTCAGCGGTGCGCAGGGCCGTGATCCCGTCCGCGGCCGAAACGCCCAGGTATCCGGCGTGCCACTCGCGAGCGAGGTCGCGGACCGGTCGGAAGCATTCGGAGGCCAGCAGCAGTGCAAGGTAGGTGCCGGTCGCCGTGGTGGTTCCGCTGACGGCCGACCAGGAGGCGAGGAGCGCGGCGGCGGTGGTGCCACCCTGGATGGCGAGGTCGGTGATGGCTGTGTCGGCCAGGGAGACGCGGAGTTTGGCGACGGTCGCCCGGTGCAGCGCCGCCGAGCGCCTCTCCAGGCGTGCGCGAGTGCGGTTGACGGCGCCGGCCGCCCGCAGGGCGGGCATGCCTTGGAGGGCTTCCAGGTAGTCGGCGCCGAGTCCTTCGTAGGTGTCCCAGTGTTCCTTGCCGCGGGCGGCGAGGAGCCGATCCCAGGCGCGGGGGCCGCACAGGGCGAGGAGCAGGGCGGGGACGAGACCGAGCAGCACGACCGGTGCGACCACGGCCAGGGCGGCGAGCACCAGTGGCGGCACGGTCAGGGTGATCAGGAGCTGGGGCAGGTAGCGGGAGACGTAGGCGTCGACGCCCTCCACGCCGTCGACGAGGGTGGTGCGGACGGCTCCGGCGCGCGCGGTGGTCAGGTGTGCCGGGCCCAGCCTCCCCAGATGGGCGATGAGTTCGTCCCGCAGCGCCACCCTGACCTCGGCTCCGGCCCGGGTGGCGGTGCGCCGCTGCTGGGTGCTGAGTCCGGCGCGGGCGGCGACGACGGCGAGCACCGCGATCAGCAGCCACAGGAGCTGCCCCGTGTATCCGCGGGCCAGGTCGGCGAGCGTGAGGGCGAGCAAGACCGCCTGTGCCACGTGGGTGAGGGTGACGGCGCCTTGCAGGAGGGTGGCCGTGAGCAGGGCGCGCCGTGCGCGTCGGGCGGCCCGGCGCAGCTCGGGGTGGACGATCATGCGGTGGTCTCCTCTTCGGCTTGGAAGGTGCCCAGGGCCAGCCCGTGGACGATCCAGTCCTGGCCCGGTGGGGCGCCGAGCGCGGCGCCGAGGTCCGCCTGCTGCCAGGAGCCCACGGGCCGGGCGGCGAGTCCGTGGCGGCGGGCCGTGACGTGGGCGAGGTGGACGGCGAATCCGGCCCGCAGGTGGGTGCGGCGGATGAGCGCCGCGTCGGCGTCCGTGGGGCAGCCGCGGGCGAGCAGGACGGCACCCGCGTCCGCGATCCAGGCCTGACCCGCCGCCCAGGCCGCGAGCGTCGGGCGGGCCTCGCCCGCGGCACACCGGCGCAGTGCCGTGCCGTCGGGGGCCAGTTCCAGCAGGCCGGGCCGTGGGGGGCCGACGGCGACGCACCACCGCAGGTCGCCGCCACCCGCCCGTGCGGCGGTGGTGAGGACCGCCCGCAGCTGGTCCGGGCCGGGGGTGCCGGGCAGTGGCGGCGGGGTGCTGCGGCGGGCCAGCAGTTCCGCAGGGGTGGGCGCGCTCGCCGGCGGCTCGGCGCCCCGCGGGGCATCGAACCGGTGCGCCTCGCCGGGCGGGGGAACGCGGACGGCGGCGAGTGGGCTCCGGGCGGCTCCGCCGAGCCGGAGTTCGGGCTCGTGGGCACCCAGCGCCCGGGCCGCGAGGAACAGCGCGGCGGCGGCGTGCCCGGTGTCGAGGAGCAGCAGCGGCCAGGCGCGGTGACCGTAGTGGGAGACCGTACGCCGTGCGGTGACGGACAGTTCGACGGTCACGCCCGGCGGCGTGCGGTCGTGGTACCGGCCGAGGCGGTGGACACGGTGGCGCAGCGGGTCGTAGCCGTAGCGGCCGGGCGGCAGGGAGCAGCCGGCGCCGACGACGAGTTCGGTGTCCACCGGGTGCAGCGCGCCGGCGGAGGGGGCCGGGCGCAGCCGTCCCGAGTCGTCCGAGGCAGCGAGGGAGAGGCGCAGCAGGGCGTGCAGGTCGAGTTCGGCCGGGTCGGCTTCCGGGATCTGCCGCGGCGGTCCGGGCCAGGCCGGGACGGCCGGCCCCGCGGGTGTGTCGGGGCCGGGGTGCCGCGCGGAGCGGGCGCGCCCGAGCGCGACGACGAGGTTCACCGGACCGCTCTCCCCCAGGTGGTCGGTGTCCGCCGGACGGCCGGTACCGGGGTGGCCCGTGCCCCGCGGGCGGTCCCCGGAGCGGTGATCTCCGTCCGCCGGGCGGTCATGGTCGAGATGTTCCACGGAGGACCTCACATGTGCGGCGGAGGCGCCAGTGTGAAGTCCTCGGGTGTGCTCGGCGCGGTCGTGCGCCAGCCCCGCTGGACGGCGGCCCCGGCGAGCCGCGGGCAGCCGAAGTAGCCGAAGGCGGCTGGGGCGTTGGGGAGGAGCCCGGAGACGAGGACCCGGGCGACCCGCAGGGACGTTTCGGCCACGTCTTCGGTGGTCAGGTCGAACGTCATGAGGCGGTGGCCGCCCGCGTGCAGCGCGCTCTCCAGCCGCTCCTGGCTGCCGGGCTCGACCGCGTCGACGGAAACCGTCCCGTGGGCGGGTTCGGTGAACCGCCGCGCTTCGCCGGCCATTCGTTCGTCCAGCCAGACCTGCACGTGCGCGCCCAGGTCCCGCACCTGCTCGAAGTGCTTCCCGCACGCCTCGAGATAGCGGCCGTCGGCGCGGTGCTCCAGGTAGAGGCCGCGGGCGAGCAGACCTGCCTCGACGGCCCGGAAGACCCAGCCGCCGGGGTCCGTCAGGCCCTGCGTGAAGACCCAGGTGTGGACTGCTTCGAGAACCGCCTTGCGGGCGGCCTCGGCCGGGTCGTACTTGCACGCGAACCCGGCGGCGTAGAGGCCGAGTCGGGGGTCGTGGACGAGCGCGGCCACGCACGGGGCGAACTCGGACGGCATCTCCACGAGGTGGACGTCGAGCGCGGATCCGGCCAGGTCGTCCATGAGGCCGGGCACGCTGGCGGGGTCGATGCCGCGGGTCGGTCCGTCGAGGTGCCACCACAGTTCCAGGGCGTCGCGTTCGACGATCTCCAGCAGTCCGCGTTCGACGGCGTCGTCGAAGCCGTCCCCGGTGGCGATGCCGGCGTAGTTGAGGTGGTGGGTGCGGGGCAGCTCGCGCAGGTCGCCCTGGCGCCAGTTGAGGTGGGTGAGGGCGACGGGTGCCCAGACCTCCGTCGTGTCCCCGCCGGGCAGCCGCTCGGTGCCGCGCGTCCACAGGGACGGGGTGTCGGCGGCGAGGCGGCGGTAGGGGAACTTCTCCCGGGCGTACTGCCATGGCGCGTACGCGGGCAGGTCGTCGGGGCCGTAGAGCCGCAGGCCCTTCTCCGCGAGTTCGGCGGCGGTGGCGCGCAGGGGTGCGTCGGCGTGACCGGGCGGGGGCACACGGTTGCCGCAGTACCGTTCTATTCCCTCGGCTATCGCGGCGACGCGGGCTTGCCCGGGGTCGCCGAAGGTGGTGCCGAGGGAGACCCGGTCGGCGGGCCACAGACCGAGCCTGCGGGCGTCGGATATCTCCGCGGTGAACGCGGTGTAGCGGGGCGGGGCGCCCGCGGGGTGTTCGACGGGCTTGACCTCGCGGACGATGCCGCAGACGGGGTCGACGAGTGCTTCCAGCGGCAGCGCCGTCATCGCAGGATCTCCTTGGCGGGGTCGGTGGAGGTGGGGCGGGAGGGGAGGACGTGCAGGGTCAGGGTCACGCTCGCCGGGTCGATCTCCCGCCGGGAAACGAGCAGTTGGCCGGCGGTGACCGGGTCTTCGCCGGTGTGCGGGTTACGGGCGTGGGCCGGGAAGTGGTGTCCGGCGATTTCGAGCCGCAGCCGCGTGCCGGCCCGCAACCGACGCGAGAGCCGGCCGAGATCGACGGTGAACTCGCAGTCCGCCGGTTCTTCGCGTCGCAGGACGCCGACGGCCAGTCGCTCGGCGATCCCGTCGGGTGTGAGGGCGACGAGGCGGGCCGCCCAGTCGGCCGACGGGGTGTCGGTGGTGGCCCGCAGCCGTACCCGCACGGGCCCGACGGCGTCCAGCGGACGTGCGAGCGGTGGCGTGGCCAGCAGGCAGCGGTCGGGGACTCCCCCGGTGGGCACGGTGAGGTCGTCGGAGCGGACGGGACAGGCGGGGTCGGCGGTGAAGCGGGGGCCGTGCAGCAGCCGCAGCCGCTGCGTGCGCGGTTCGCCTTCGGTGCTCGCGGGCAGCCACAGGTCGCCGTCGCCCAGTGCCACCGCGCCGTGGCGGCCGGGGGCGAGGCCACCGGTCAGGGCGCGGCGGGCCCAGCGCGCGTACAGCTCGCCGAGGACCACCCGGTGGGCGGGGCCGGCGCCGGGTCCGGGCGCGGAGGTGAGGCCGTGCCCCCAGGGGCCGAGAAGAAGGCGCGCCGAGGGTCCGCCCCAGGCGCGCCACAGGGCGACGGTGTCCTCGGTGAAGTGGTCGTGGTGGCCGCCGACCGCGAGCAGGGGCATTTCGGCGTGCGCCGCCCGGGACGCGAGTCGGCCGCGATCACGGTGCCGCCACAGGGCCGCCCAGGACGGCAGGTCCCGGCCCAGCCGCTCGGGGAGGCCGGTGAGGGGCAGATGGGTGAGAAGGCCGGGGTCCGCGGCCAGCGCCTTGTCCAGTGCGGCCTCGTCGGAGTCCGGCCGGTCGCCGTGGGCGGCCCACCATCCGGCGCGGGCCAGCAGCCGTTCCGCCCCGGAGGGTTCGCGGGCGGTCTCGGCGGCGCCGAGTGCGGGCACGGCGGCGAGGACGGCGTCCGGCCGGGCCTCCGCCTCCCCGGGCCCTTCGAGGGCGAGGACGAGGGCGCAGTGGGCGGCGTAGGAGGCGCCGACCGCGACGTACCGGCCGTCGCTCCACCGCTGCCGCCGGATCCATCGGGCGGTCACCGCCCCGTCGGCGGCCTCGTTCTCGTACGGGAGCCACCGCCCCGGCGAGGCGAACCGGCCCCGCACGTCCTGGAGGACGGCGGCGAAGCCCCGGCGGGCCCAGCCGCGCGCCTCGGCCAGGTGCCGGGCGCGATCGTAGGGGGTGCGGATGAGGACGGCTGGGAAGGGACCGGCGCCGTCGGGGAGGCGCACGTCCGTGGCGAGTCCTCCGACAACCGCGTGGAAGGACGTCATCCGTCCTTCCTCGGTATCGACGCGGCGGGGGGCACCGGCAGGACGGGGTGCTCGGCGACGCCCAGCGTGCGCAGGTCCACGTGTCGGAGTCGGCGCCGAGCCGGGTGCCCGGCCGTGTCGGGGGCCCCGGTGGCCCACCGGCTGAGATCGTCGGCCAGGAGAGCCGCGATGAGCGCGGCGGCGGAAACGGTGAGCCGGACCGGTGCGCCCGATGTACGAGGACCGCTCCAGTAGGCGGCCAGTTCGCGGTGGGCGGGGGTGGCCGCGAGCCGGCGGGCCCGGACGTGGGCGGCGGTGACGTCGCCGGGGGTGGCGGCGAGGGGTTCGACGTACGCCTGCCAGCCCTCGCGGTGGCAGCGCAGCCAGGCGACCCCGTACTCGGGCAGCCGGTCGGCGGCCTCCCACAGCCCGTCGGGTACTGGTCCGTCGAGGCACCACACGACGGCGGCGGGGTCTCCTTCGAGCAGGTCCTCGATCTCCGGCGCGGAGGCGCCCGGCGCGGTCACGGCGTGTGCCGTCCGGGGCTCGGCGCCCGCGGCGGCCAGGTGTGCGGCCAGCGGCCCGGTCAGGGCCGGGGCGCCGAGGAGACGGATACGGCGCCGGTCGGCCGGCCAGCGCGGGGGCTCGGGCTCGCCCGCCAGGTAACCGGCCGCCTCGAAGGCCGCGACGACACGGCGCAGTTCCTGGTCCGGCGGGGCGGCGTCGGCCCCGGACAGCACGGAGAGCAGGGCGCTGCCGTCCGCGTCCGGTGTGCTGACGCTGAGGAACTCTCCGTCGGTCGTACGGACGGCGAGACCCCGCCCGGGCACGGCGACGACTTCGACACCGGGTGCGAGCCGGTTGCGGGACACGGTGATCCTCCTGGCGGAAGGGGCTGGTGTGAGCGTGGGCCCGCCCGGAAGGCAACGGGCGGGCCCACGGTCGAGGGTGGTGAGGCCCTCGCTTACTCCTCGGTGTCCTCGAAGGGGTTCTCCACGAGGGCGTTGGAGTGGGTGGCCGAGGCGTGAGCCAGCTGGCCCGGGTCGGCGATCGGGGTGAAGATCTGCTCGTTGTCCATGAACTCTCCTTGTTCGTAAGGGAGATGAGGCGTTCGGATGAGCGCCACAACCCGAACACTAATGGAACTGATTTTCATTTTCTAGTGCGGGAAGAGGGTGATCTGGGTAACACACCGGCCAGCCGCCTTCGGGATCCGCACCGACACGGCCGGCCACCTTCAGCACGTCCGCCAGCAAGCCCGGCGTGACGACCTCCCTCGGCGTTCCGTCGGCCACCACGCGGCCTTCGCGCAGGGCGACGATGCGTTCGGCGAACCGGGCGGCGTGCGCCAGGTCGTGCAACACCATCACCACCGTGAGTCCGCGCTCCTCGCGCAGGCGGACCACCGTCTGCAGCACATCGAGCTGGTGGTGCAGGTCCAGGTAGGTGGTCGGCTCGTCGAGCAGCAGGACGCGGGTGTCCTGGGCGAGCGCCATCGCCAGCCGTACCCGCTGCCGCTCACCCCCGGACAGCGCGTCGACGTCCCGGTCGGCCCACTGCTCCACCCCGACATCGCGCAGCGCCCGGAGCACCACGGGGTCGTCGCCCTCGCGCAGCATGCCGAGCGGGCCACGTGCCGCGTACCGGCCCTGCCGCACCAGGTGCCGGACCGTCATCCCCGGTACCGCCGGCGCCGCCTGGTGAAGCACCGCCACCCTGGCCGCGGTGGCACGCCGGGAGAGCGCGGCGAGGTCGTCCCCGCCCAGCAGCACCCGCCCCCGGTCCGGCCTCAGCAGCCCGGCGACCACCCGCAGCAGGGTCGACTTGCCGCATCCGTTCAGGCCGATGAGCGCGGTCAGCTCGCCCGGCCGCACGGTCAGGTCGACGCCCCGCAGCACGGGTTGTGCGGGGTAGCCGAAGTGGACCCCCTCGACGTGTATCCCCATGGAGTCGGTCATGCTCTGTCCTCCGTCGATTCAGAACGTACGGCCCGGTGCGCGGCGCACGACGACCAGCAGCAGGGCGGCGCCCAGGCACGCGGTGAGCGCTCCGACCGGAAGCGTGAGCCGGCCTGCGTCCAGCAGCTCGGCCAACAGCCGCGAGGACAGCTGCGCCGCCGCATCCGCCCCGCACACCACCACCGCTCCCAGCAGAGCCGCGCCGGGGAGACCCACCCGCAGGTCCGCGCCGAAGACGGCCACGGCCAGATGCGGGACGAGCAGCCCCACGAAACCCAGCGCTCCGACGGCGGCCACCGCACCCGCCGTCAACGCCACCGAGCACAACAGGGCCAGGGCTCGGGAGCGCCGGACGGACAGGCCGGCGGCCAGCGCGATGTCGTCACCGCAGCGAAGCAGGGTCAGCGGCCCGGCCATCAGCCAGGCGGCGACCCCCCAGACCAGGGCCCACGGCCACAGCAGGTGCCAGTGGTCCCAGACCCGGCCTTCGGTGGTGCCGACGAGCCACTGCACGACGCTGCCGAGTTCACCCGGCTCCACGAGCAGCACCATCGCGGTGAGTCCGCCCAGCACCGCCGACACCAGCACTCCGTGCACGGCGGTCCGGGCCGGATCACCACCGCCACGGCCGACGAGCAGCCACAGCAGCAGCGCCCCGGCGCATCCGCCCGTGCACGCGGCGAGCACCACGGCCAGCGGCGAGTCCCACCCGGCCAGGCCCAGGGCCGTCGCCGTGACGGCCCCCAGGACCGCCCCCGGGGTCACACCCGTCACTTCGGGCCCCGCGAGGGGGTTGCGCAACGCGGCCTGCAGCATCAGCCCCGCGACGGCGAGTGACGCGCCCGCGCCCAGGGCCACCAGCATTCTGGGCAGCCTCAGTTGCAGCAGGATGTGGCGCTCCGTCATATCGCCACCGCCACCCAGAACGTCCCAGACCGCGCCGGGGGACATGCCGCGTCCGGCCACCAGTTCCACCCCCGCGCACACGACGGCCAGCGCCACGAGGGTCGCGAAACGCCGGCTCACCACGCCTTCTCCCGTCCGGTCCTCTCCACGGGGTGGGGGGAGGCGACGCGGGCGCCGGGCTCGTCGTGACGCACCGGCCCGCGCGCCGAACCAGCGGACCCGCGCCCGCCGCTCCGGCCACCACGGCCCGACCGCATCAGGGCGACTCCGGCCGGGACCCCCAGCAGGGCCGTCCAGGCACCGGCCGGGGTCTCCACGGGCGCCAGCGCCAGCCGGGCGGGGACATCGGCGACCGTCACCACGACGGCACCCCACGCGGCGGACCAGGGAAGCCAGCGCACGGCTCCCGAGGTCGGGTTGAACCGCCGCGCCAGGTGCGGTGCGAGGAACCCCACCCACGCGACGGGCCCGCACACGGCCGTGACGGGCGCGATCAGCACGACGGCAATGGCGAGCGCTGCCAGCCGGGCCCGCTGGGCGCGCACGCCCAGCGCTTCGGCGTCCTCGTCGCCCAGCCGCATGACCGAGAGCACCGGCGCGCAGGCCACGAGGGCGGGGACCGCGACGAGCAGCCACGGCCACAGCCCGGTGACGTCATCCCAGGTCCGGGCGGAGAGGGACCCCAGCAAGTAGCGGTAGATGAGCTGGAGGTCGAGCTGGTCCGCCATGACCATCAGGACGAGCAGCGCGGCCTGCAGGGCGGCCGCGACCGCGGCGCCGGTCAGGAGCACCGCCGACGGGCTGCGCCCGAGCCCGGCGGCGAGCATGGTCAGCCCCCCGCCGAGCGCGGCCCCGCCGAGGGCCAGCAGGGGCTGGACCGCGGCGGGCAGCGACACGGCCAGTACCAGCGGCGCCGCCACGCCCAGCGCCGCCCCGGAGGAGACACCCAGCATTTCCGGCACCGCCAGCGGATTGCGGAGCGCTTCCTGGAGCACGAGCCCCGCCGCGCCCAGGCAGGCTCCGGCGATCAGCCCCAGCGCCAGTCGTGGGAGCCGGAGTTCGGTGACGACGATCCCGGCGAGCGTGGTGTCCCCTTCCAGCACGGCTCCGGCGAGCCGGTGCGGTGGGACGTAGGGGGTGCCGAGACACAGCGCGCAGGCCGACGCGGCGATCAGCACCCCGAGCACCAGGAGGGGTTGCCACCTCCGTCCCCATGGCGAGAGCCGCCGGGCCCCGCCCGCCGGGTCGTCCACCGCGGTGGGCGCCCTCACCGCAGCGCGGCCGTGGCCTCGTCGAGGACGATGCCCATCGAACGGGTACCGCGCCCCTTGGCCCACACCTCAGAGTCCACCTCGTGGACGTCGCCGTTCCTGACTGCCGGGATCTTGCTCCAGAGTGGGTTCTTCGCCAGCTTCTCCGACAGCTTGCCGTCCGCGCCGCCGAAGCTCATGGTCTCGACGAACAGGACGTCGACCCCCTGGGCCAGGATCTCTTCGAGGCTGTAGCTGCCGTCCACTCCGCGGGACTTCCACGGGTACGCGGAGATCCGGGGGAACAGGCTGGCGGTCACATCCCCCTCCGGCGTCGCGACGCCGAAGTTCTCGTCACTGCCGTAGATGATGAGGGCGGTCTTGTCGCTCGGGGCGTTCTCTGCCTTCGCGAGCTTGCTCCGGAAGGCCCGTTCGGCCTTCTCCCCCTGGGCGGTTCGGCCGGTGAGGGCCGCGGTGTCGCGCAGGTAGCCGACGCTGTCCTGCCAGGTCTCGGGCTGCATGGCCCAGAAGGTGGTGGCGCCCTTCAGCGCGGGGGCGAGCTTGCCGTGGGTGTCCCCCAGGCCGATGACGAGGTCCGGCTTGTGGGCGAGGATCGCCTCCACCTCCGGGGCGATGAATCCGCCCGGGACAACGCCGACCTTCTTCGCCTTGTCCTCCCCGAGGAAGCCGGGGTGGGCGAGCAGTGCGCCATTGGTGGCCGTCGGGACGATGTCGAGTTCGGTCAGGATGTCGTCACAGAGCGCGAACAGGCAGACGATCCGCTCCGGCACCTTCTCCAGGGAGACCTTGGTCCCGTTCACGTCGGTCAGCTCCGTGGTCGCCCTGATGGGTTCGACCGTGACCTCCGTCTGCCCGGCCGGCCTCGCCTTGCCACTCGGGGGCTCGCCCGAGGGTGAGCCACAGCCGACCAGGACGGAACCCACCACCGCTGCGGTGAGCCAACTACGGACGAACTTCGACGGTGCGCGCAGCATCGATGCCCTCGCTTCTTCTTGGGGGACCTGGAACGCACCGAAGATACATGATAATCGTTTTCACTAGTCAGACCGCTGGAGGACCCATGACCGCTACCGCATCCGCGCTCCTCGTCTCCGACCACGTGGACGGGTCCGTGTACGTGGCGAGCGTGCCGGACGGCACTGTCACAGAACGCCTCACCGGGCGCCATCTCTCGGAGCACGCCGGGTTCTTGGCCCTGCCGGAAGGGCGAGTGGCCTGTGTCGACGACCGCCGGGGGGAACTGCTGGTGCTCGACCCGTTCGGCGACGAGCTCGTGGAACGCGCGGTCCCTGTCGCCGTGCCGGCCGAGCACCTGGCCTGCGATCCGTCCGGTCGCCGACTGGCCGTCACGACCGGTCTGGGCGAGAACGGCACGCCCTGGTCGGACCTCTTGACAGTCGTCGACCTGGCCACCGGAGAGGTCGCTCGCGTACGCACACGCGTCGGCGAACCGGGTGTGACGGTACTGGGCGGTGGCGATCCGCTCGTCGTCCTGCGGCACAGGGAGCCGGGCGCGCTGGCGGTCCACAGGTTCGCCGATCTCCTCACGGCTCCGCCCGGCTGCCCCGTGGTCACGCCTCACGCGCTCCTGCCGCTGCCGGACGACGGGCACGGTGACGCGCAGGACGCCGGTGCCGAGCGGGTGTTCGCGGCGACGGGTGAGGGGGTTCACTCAGCCCGCAGGAAAGGTGACGCGCTCGTGGCCGAGGGCGTGATCCCCTGGGAGTCGCCCGCCCGCGGCTGGTACCTCCGTCTCGACACCCGTCGGCGGGCGCTGTGGACCACGCTGCGCGGTGGCGATCCCGACCCGCTCCGGTGGCCGGACTGGACCAACCAGGTCTGGCGGCACGACCTGGAGACCGGCCGCACGCTCCTCACCGAGCTCGGTGCCGGTCTGGTCTTCCGGCTGGCCCTCGCCCGGAACCACACCGCCTTCACCCGCGTCCACCCCGACGGCGACGAACTGGTGCTCCTGGGCGCCGACGACACCCTCCGCCGTGTCCCGCTCCCCGCCATGGCAGGCGCGCCGCAGCGAGGCGGTACCCCCTGGGAGGGTGTGGAACGCCGGGCCGTAGCAGCCTCGCCGGGCTCCGACTGGGTAGCCGTCACCCGCGGCGGCCACGGTGAAGTACACCTGGTGGACGCCGGGACGGGACAGGAGGTGAACCGTCTGCGATTGCGCACGCCGCTGCACCACGGCGGCCACGTCATGCTGCTCAGCCGGAACGACGGCGCTGACGGCGATCTCGTGGGCCGTTGACAGGGCGCGCCAGCGGGGGTGCGCCGGCGGCCCGTACGCCGCAGGAAGGCAGCCGGTCGGCGATCCCGGCCGTCCACGGCCGACTGCGGGGTTCGTGAAGCCGTGGGGCGGCGGTCCGTCCCGCCCACTACTGCTCCACGGCGTCGGTGTCCCCAGGTCGGCCGGCGTAGCGGCGCCGGCGGACGAGCTGGTGCCGGTGACCTTCGGCGGTGCGCGTGCGGAACAGCCGCCTCCCTGACCGCGGGTGGGTGACATGGAGGCCCCCGGCGGCTCCGGGCCGCGGCCACGGCGGCGCTTGCGTGACGCTCCGCGCCTGACCGCGCCCGGTCCCGCACGAGTGCCGCCCGCCTGGAGCGCTCAGCTGCTGACGCGCGTGTAGGTGAGGAACACCGCGCCGCCCTTGAGGACGGTGTGGTCGGCGAGTGTCCAGGTGCGCGGGTCGAAGGCGGCCTTGCGGGAGAACAGGGGGATCCCGTCGCCGATGGTCAGGGGTCCGACCTTGAGGATCAGGGTGTCGATCTCGGTGTACAGGGAGCCCGCCAGCTCGGCGCCGCCGAGTAGCCAGATGTCCTTGCCGTCCTGCTGCTTGAGCTCCCGCACGGTCGCCACCGGGTCGTCGGCGACCAGTTCGACGGTCGGGTCCGGGCTCTCGGTCAGGGTCCGGGAGAACACCAGGTGACGCAGGTGGGGGTAGGCGTCGGTGATCCCGGCGGCAAGACCGATCTCGTAGCTCCGCCTGCCCTCCAGCACCGTGTCGAAGTGTGTGCCCTCCGCCGTGACGGACAGTGCCTGCCGGGCATGGACGGGCAGCGTCTCCGGGTACTCGGCCACGAGGTGCTGAAGGTAGTCCTCCGGTATGGGCCAGAAGCCGTTCGGACCGGTGGGGTCCGCGCCGTCCGGGCCCGCGATGAAGCCATCGAGAGTGGTGGCGATGTAGTGGACGAGTTTGCGCATGTCGGGGTCCTTTCGTCGGTCACACGGTCGCGGTGCGGCTCGGGGCCGCCGGACGGCATGCCGGGGCGCGAGGCCGTGGAGTGATCATGGCATCCGACCGACGACACAAGCAGCGTGTGTTCGGATCTCGTGCACATTCGCCCGCCCGCCGGAACGCAACTGCCGCTCGGACCAGCCGTCGAACGCTGTCGCGTGAAGTGAACAGGGCCAAGCGCGGCCGCTGCGGTCAGCGGCAGCCGGGCGGCACCGTCTCGCGCATGCCTCGGCGGCGGCGGAACCGGGCCGGGGTGCGCCGCGAGGGCGCGCTCCACAGCGGTGACGAGGCCGGACGCGGCGGGCCCCGCACACCCGGGCCGCCGAGGGCGCGGCCCGGGAGCGACCGGAGCGGCGGGGGCGGCACGGGCGCGACGGACGGCCGGGGCGGCCCGGGCGCCTCTGGAGGCGGCCGGGGCAGCGCAAGGGTGCAGTGTTCCGGGATTGGCCCGGGGCGCCGCCCGGCTTCACCGGCCGGGCGGCGCCCGTATACGCGCGACCGTCGCTACCAGGCGTCCCCGGCCACCCGGGCCAATACCGCCTCGCGCAGGCCGCCGGGGTCCACTTCCAGGGCCGCCAGCACATCGAGCCCGCGACCTTCTCCCGCGGCCAGCATGCCGAGCAGGATGTGTTCAGTGCCGAATGTCTCCTGGCCCAGGGCGCGCGCCTCACTCAGGGTGTGTTCGAGCGCCTTCTTGGCATCCGGGGTGTAGGCGGGCCTCGGGTAATGGAAGGCGCCGGGGCCGAAGTTGTCATTGGCCTGGCGCTGGATCTCCTCGACGTCGATGCCGATGGACGACAGGGCGCAACACGTCCCCGGCCGTGCTCCGGTCGGTGCCGACCAGGCCGAGCAGCAGGTGTTCCGTACCGATGAAGTCATGGCCGAGGGCGATCGCCTCGTCCTGGGACAGCACCACGGCGTGCCTCGCACGGTCGGTGAATAATTCAAACACTCTACTTCTCCTTGCCTTCGGCTCTGCGTCTGCTCGCGTGCTTCTCGTGCACCGACTGCCGGCTGACGTCCAGCGACGTGGCGATGCTCTGCCACGACCAGCCCTGGTCGCGGGCATTGTCGACGTGGACCCGTTCGAGTTCTTCCAGGAGACGGCGCAGGGCGACGACGGCCCGCAGCCCTACCGCCGGGTCCTTGTTGGTGACCTGTCCGGCCAGCGAGGTCGGTGTGTCCTCAGCCCCCATGTACGTCAGGCTGCCCTGACAACCGACGCATGTCAAGAAAACCTGACAGAGGTCGAGAAGCGTGTGGTCGGCCTCACCGAACCCCAACAGCACCAGACCCCGGGGCCACGCCCGGGACGGGTACCGCCTCGTTTCTGCCGCCGCACCCGTCGTTCATTACGGCGCACCAAGAACGCTTTCGGTTCCCGGTCACAGGTCCGCGCATTTCCCGCCGCCGGGAGATGTATCAGCCATTCACCAGCGGCTCGGCATGGCCACCCCACCACTTGGACACGCTTCGCCACGACACATTGACGTTGAGTGACACAGGGGGTCGGGGTGGGCCGTGCGCCCGGACCCGGCGTCCCCCAACGCCCCTGATGCTCCTCATCGAGTGATGCCTGATTGCCGGACGAGCCAGGAGTACCGATATGACCGCTTCCACATCCGAACGCGCCGCCTCCACGCCGGTGCAGTTCCCAATCGTCGAACCGTTCACGGGCACCAGCACGGCCAACCCGCACTGGAAGCTCGCGGGCAGTGCCCGGCTGGACGGCAGTCTGGAACTGACGCCCGCCACCAACAACCAGTCGGGGACCGCCTTCCTGGACCAGCCGTTCTCGTCGAAGCTCGGCGTCACCATCGACTTCGACTACTCCTGCGAGGGAGCCGGCACCGTCGGGGACGGCTTCAGCGTCTACCTGATCGACGGGGAGCAGACCACAGGCCCCGGCGGCACGGGCGGCGCTCTGGGCTACTCGTGCACGAAGTCGGCACCGAACACCGTCGTCGCGCCCGGCGTCACGGCCGGGTACGTGGGCGTCGGCTTCGACAACTACGGGAACTTCGCCTCGCCTCTCGCCGGTTCCGGCGGCCCGGGCAGCCAGTCGAACACCGTCGGGGTACGCGGCTCCGGCAGCGGGGAAGAGGGATTCCACTGGCTCACCGGCACCCCGGTCCCCGGCGGCTTCCGCGGATCTTGGGAGGCGGGCGCCCATGTCCAGGTGTCCGTCATCGGCGGCCGGCTCACCGTACGGCACGCCGACAAGAACAACCCCAACGGCACCCTGGTGATCGACGACTTCGACCTCGCCGGCGCCTCGGGCCAGACCCGCATGCCCGACACGTTCAAGCTGGGCTTCGCGGCGGGAACGGGCAGTGCCACCGCCACGCACCGGATCAGGAACCTCACGGTGGCCCTGCCGGTGAACATGCCGCTGGAAATGACCGGCCCCCGGACGGCCGAGTCGGGCCACCAGGTCTCCTACGACATCGGCGTGCGGAACCTGGGCCCCAACGACGCACCGGACGCCGTGGTGGAGGCCACCGTCCCACCCGAGCTGATCGATCCGTCGCTGATCCTCCAGGGCCAGAACGACACCGCCCCCGCCACGCGCTCCCCAGCACAGGGGCTGAGCCTGCCGGTCGACCTGCCGAGCGGAGGCGAGGCGACCGCCCGGCTCACCGGCACCATCGACTCGCGGTTCGAAGGCCGCCTGACGTGCACGAGCCGGATCACATCGCCGACCCGCGCCAACACCGCCGAACACCACTCCGGCTCCGTGGACACCGACGTCGAACTGCCCCGGGTCGGCATCGAGTACGTGCAGCACCCCGGCTGGGGTCAGGGCGACCCGCAGGACGCGCGAGGCTGGGTCATCAGCTATGACCTCACCCTGGCCGCCAACCAGAACCGGGTACACGCGTGGGAGGTGTCCTTCGACGTGCAGGGCGCCGTGGGCGAGACGCGCGTCAACCCGACACAGACCTACTGGTTCACCGTCACCAGGAACGGCCTCGACGGAACCGTGCTCCTCACCTCCCCTCGCGAGGGGCACAGCATCGACCCCGGCACACCCCTCACCTTCCGCGTGCAGATCCTCTACCGCTCCCAGTCCGACGCCGCAGACGGCACACTGCACAACCTCCGCGCCACCGAGGTGACCGGGTCCTGACACGAGGACCCGAAACCGCCCCGGGAAGCCCCGCCACCGCCCTACCGGTGAGCGGGGCTTCCCCCTGTCCGTACCGCCCGCGACACACCCGTGAGGTGTCCACCATTGCGGCGGCACCGACCGCCCCGCACATGCCCACCGGCAGCAACAACAGCGACCGACGGTGGCGCCGCGTCCCTCACCGGGGGCCGGGCCGGACCTGACGGAGCGGGAGGAGCGGCTGCGGGCCGGCGGGGCACGGGCAGCCGACGCCGCCGCGTCCGTCACGGTCGGAGCCACCCGGCTTCTCCACAGCGGGGTGACACCTCGGCGCGTCATAAAGGAAAAGGCATATACCGGGACTAATGTGCTGATTTGTCCGATTCCATCCAGCACTGATGATGTCGACTCCGACGGAAGTGGAGATGTTGTGCGCAAGCTTCGCAACGCCGCCCTGGTAGCTGCCATGCTCGGGAGTGTCAGCATGCTCGGGGCCGGTGCCGCCGCGGCCTCCGACACCTACGGCGACCAGGACGGCAACGTGGTCGTGTGCGATCAGCAGTCCGAGGTCAGCCGGGACACGTTCCAGCTCGGCCTCATCAACGTCGTCTCGGGGCCCATCACGGTCCTCGGCAGCGGCCCGGCGACCGCGGTCTCGGTCCAGCAGATCTGCAGCGGTGAGGACACCGTGGCCGCGAACGAAGCCGACGCCGAGACGGGGCCGGGACTCGACCTCGGCCTCGACCTTCTCTGACGTCGCGGAACGCGTACCAGCGCTCGCCGGTGAGCCGGAAGCGGGTGCCACCCGTTGAGCTCCTCGGCCGGCACGGGCCCGGGTCCGAACAACCGCTGTGCACCCATCCCGCAGGCCATGGCGGCTGGTCCGTCGACTGCCGGAACCACAGGAGGGCGACGCTCTCCAGGCCGTCGTAGTCGGGCGGTCGGTTGATGGGCCGCGAGCCGCTCACGCGAGATGCTCGGCTGGGCATTCCCAGCCGAGCATCTCGCGTGAGCGGTTGTCGTGTTGGGCCGCAGCGGCGTCCAGGGCTGCCGGGCCGGGACGTGACGGTGACACCGGCCGCCACGGCAGACCGCCGACGTCATGGGCACAGGGGCCCGAGCGCGCTCGGGCCTGGTCGGCACCAGAGCCGCTGGTCGCCCGGGGAACGAAGAACCCGGAGCCCTGGACCGGGCGCAGTGGCCGGGGCCCCGGAACCCCTGGGCACGGCGCACGATCCAGGGCCCGTCGTTCAAGAGGGCGATCGACAGTCGCGCCCTGGCGGTCAGGCCGGGACGCTTCCGGTCGCCGGCGCGGCGCCAACACAACAGCCGCTCAGGCAAGGCGCTCGGCCGGGAATCCCGGCCGAGCGCCTGCGTGAACGGCTCGCGGTCCACCGACCGACTGCCTTCGCGACAGGGCTCGAAAGCACCTTCCTGCGGTTCAGGCAGTCAACGGACTAGGCACCATGGCTCGCGGGACGGGCGTACAGCGGTTGTTCACTCTGCCGCCCAGGTCGGCCGAGCCCAGCGGGTACGCCCGTTTCCGGCTCGGCGGCGAGCACTGGTACGCGTCTCGCGTCGTCAGAGAAGATCGAGGCCGAGGATGAGGCCCGGCCCCGTCTCGGCGTCGGCTTCGTTCGCGGCCACGGTGTCCTCGCCGCTGCAGATCTGCTGGACCGAGACCGCGGTCGCCGGGCCACTGCCGAGGAGGGTGATGGGTCCGGTCGCGAGGTTGATGAGGCCGATCTGGGTGGTGTCATCGCTGATCTGAGACTGCTGCTCGCAGAGGACCACGTTGCCGTCCTTGCCCGTGTCCTCCTTGTCCCCGGTGGCGTGGGCGGCCGTTGCCACACCGGCTCCCATGATGCTGAAAATCCCGAGCGTGGCAGCTGCCAGGGCAGCATTGCGAATCGTGCGCACAACATCTCCACTTCCGTCAGAGGCGACGTGATCAGTGATGAGTGGAACCGTACAAACGTGAAGTTAAAAGATGTTTGCCCCGTTTCATAGCCAACTCCCCCATATGTCACCCTATCGGCCGCCCCAGCCCTGTGGGCAGTCCGGCGGTGCGCGGGGACGGAGCCCCTTCCCCGACGTGCGGACGCCTTCCGCCCGCAGGTCCACCCCGAGGCTCCATGGGAGGCCGCCGCGATCAGCGAGGGGGCCCGTACGCGAGGAGCCGTCGACGTTCGGGGAAGCGGGCCGTCGACGGGCGCGGGCACCGGATCCCTGGCGGGCACTGGACCGGCGGTATGGCTTCGGCCGGACGCGCAACGCACCGCAGGTGCGGCGCGCCCCCCGCCTGAGCTGAAGGCGGACGCAGGTGGTGCGCGGGACGACGAAACCGGTGCCGGTACCGGTGAGCCACGTCACACCCGGCTCCTGTCAGGAAGGGGAGCAGCGTCTCGTTCAAGGGGCACGCGAACGAGACAGGAGCAAAGCCATGAAGCACCGCATCGTCGTACTCGGCGCCGGATATGCCGGGGCCTTCGCCGCCGGAAACCTGGCCCGCCGCCTCTCCCCCGCCGACATCGAGATCACCGTCGTCAACGCCGAGCCCGACTTCGTCGAGCGGATGCGGCTTCATGAGCTCGCCGTCGGGCGGGACCTCCCGTTCCGCAAGCTCGCCGACGTGTTCGCGGGCACCGGGGTGCGGCTGCTGCTGGCGCGCGTCACCGGCGTCGACCCCGAGCGCAGGACCGTCGCAGTGGCCGGCGACGACGGCGACGGTGAGCTGGCGTACGACACCCTTCTCTACGCGCTCGGCAGCTCCGTCGCCCGCCATGGCGTCCCCGGCGTGGCCGAGTACGCCTTCGATGTGACCGGCCGGTCATCCGCGCTGCGTCTGCGCGAGCGCCTGGCCGGCCTGGGCGAGGGCGGCACGGTGCTGGTCGTCGGTGAGGGGTTGACCGGCATGGAGACCGCCACCGAGGTCGCCGAGTCCCGGCCCGACCTCTCGGTCGCGCTCGCCGCCCGTGGCGAGCCGGGTGACTGGCTCTCCCCCAAGGCCCGCCGTCACCTGCGCCGGGCCTTCGACCGGCTCGGCATCACCGTCCATGAGCACACCGGCATCGAAGCCGTCGAACCGATGCGGGCCGTCGCCGCCGGCGGTAGGTCCATTCCGGCCGAGGTGACGGTGTGGTCGGCCGGGTTCGCCGTGCATCCCCTCGCGGCTGCCAGCGGCCTGGAGGTCGCCGAGACCGGACAGATCGTCGTCGACCGTTCCATGCGATCGGTTTCGCACCCGGACGTCTACGCCGCCGGTGACTGCGCCTACGCGATCGGCGAGAACGGCCGGCCGCTGCCGATGTCCTGCGCCTCGGCCGGCTTGACCAACATGCAGGCGACCGCTGCGATCGTCGCCCGTCTGACGGGCGGCGAGGTCCCCATCACCGGGCTGAAGTACTACGGCAACCACATCAGCCTCGGGCGGCGGGACGCGATCTTCCAGATGGTGGACGGGGACGTCCGGCCGAAGTCCTGGTACCTGGGCGGCCGGACCGCCGCGCGGCTCAAGTCGGGCGTGCTCAAGACGGCCGGGTGGGGCATCGCCCACCCGACCTTCGGCATGCCGAAGCGCAAGCGCCGTCCGGTCGCCACGCCCGACCGGGCCGCTGTGCGGGTCGCGGCATAGGTTGTTCCGCATGGACGATGCGGCCGTCGATCGGTTCGAGGCCAGCCGGGGCCGGCTGGCCTCGCTCGCGTACCGTCTGCTCGGCTCGGCCGCCGACGCCGAGGACGCCGTGCAGGACACGTTCCTGCGCTGGCAGGCCGCGGACCGCGAACGGGTCGAGGTGCCCGAAGCGTGGCTGACCAAGGTCGTCACCCATCTCTGCCTCGACCGGCTCCGCTCGGCGCGGGCACGCCACGAGCGAGCGGCCGGTGCCTGGCTGCCCGAGCCGCTCCTCGACGGCGATCCGATGCTCGGCCCGGCCGACACCTTCGAGCAGCGGGAATCGGTGTCCTTGGCGGTGCTGACCCTCATGGAACGGCTCTCGCCGGTCGAGCGGGCCGTCTACGTCCTGCGTGAGGCCTTCCTGTACGGCCACGCCGAGATCGCCGGGATCCTCGACATCACCGAGTCCGCGAGCCAGCAGCATGTCCACCGGGCCCGGATCCGGGTCGCCGCCGAGCGCCGGCGCGGCGGCGAGGTCGACTCCGCGTCCGCGCGCCGGGTGGTCGAGGAGTTCCTCGCCGCCGCCGTGTCGGGGCGCACCGAACGGCTGGTGGCGCTGCTGACCGACGACGTGACGGCGGTCTCGGACGGTGCCGGACTGGGCAAGCGGCTGTTGCGGCGCCAGACGCCCGAGCGGGTCGCTTCCTACGTGCGGGCCGGGTTCAAGCCCACTGCGGCGAAGCGGCGGCTGGCCGGCGGCTCCCCCGCGTTCCATATCGCGCTGGTGAACGGCTCCCCGGCCGTCCTCGCCGTGGTCGAGGACCGGGTCGTGGGCACCGTGGTGTTCGAAGTCAGCGACGGCAAGGTCGCGTCCCTGCGCGGTATCGCCGCCGCGGACCGGCTCACGCGCCTCAACGAGGCCTGGCGGCAGCACGCACCCGGCGCGCCGCTCATCAGCTCGTGGTGACCTGCCACCGCAACTTGGGGACCTGGGTCGGAGTGAGGACCCGCACCGTTGATCGAGAGCGGAGGGAGGTTCGACCGGCAGTCGGACCCTGGAGCCACACCACCGGCGGACGGCCGGCGACACGGCAACGGACGGGTGAGGTGGCGACCGTCGTTGGCGGCGGGGCCGGCCGGCAAGGCTGAGCGGCGCCGGACGGCGGGGCGGCACCGGGAGTGGGCGACGGCGGGCCGTGTCCCGGACGGGCGGACGGGGACATCACCGCGGTTGACCCGTCGGAACACCTTGCAGGTGCGCCGACCGGGGATGGTCCCCGGCGGCGGGGAACGTCCCCGTCCCGCCGGGTGCCCGGGCGCGGCCAGGCCGGGGACCGGGTACGGGTAGCGCCATGGAGTATGCGGGCAGGAGCGTGGGCGGGCGCGGCCGGCGGGTGGTGGTCATCGGAGGCGGTGTCGCCGGGACGAGCCTGGTGGTTCAGTTGATGGCATCGCGGGACGCCGCCGGGGCCATCGCCTCGGTGGACGTGGTCGAGCCGCGTGCGGTGGGCTGGGGTCTGGCCTTCGGGGATGACGACCCCCTGTTGATGTGCAACAGCGCGGTGAACGTCAATTCCCTGCGCGCCGACCGTCCCGATGACTTCGCCATGTACCTGCGGGAATGCGGGTGGACGGGGCGAGCGGGGGATGTGGTGCCGCGCGGTGAGCTGGCGCGGTACTGCGAAAGGCGATTCCGCGCCGCGCGCCGGCAGGCGGCGCGATGGGGCATTCCGGTGCGGCATGTGCGGGGGGTGGTCACGTCGGTGCGTGTACGGGAGGAGGGCTACCGGGTGGTGCTTCGGGACGGCACGGAGGTGGCGGCCAGCGATGTCGTCGTGTGCGTCGGGGTGCACCGCGCGCGTGTTCCGGACGGATTCGCGGCGTACACGGATCACCCGCGGTACGTCGCCAGCCCGTACCCTTCCCGCAGGCTTCGGGGACACGTGCCGGCCGACTCACGCGTACTGGTGCTCGGCACTCGGCAGTCGGCGATCGACGCCGCGCTCCTGCTGTGCGGCGAAGGGCATCAGGTCACCATGGCCTCCCGCTCCGGGCGCTTGCCGGCCGTACGCGAAGCGCTCCGTGAACCCCCGGCCGCGCTCCCGTCACTTCAGCGCCTGGTCCGCCTCGATCCCACTGATCCGCTTCTCGCCCAGCGGCTCACCCGCTTGGCCGTCGAAGCGATCCGACTGCTCGACACCCGGCCACTGCGCCGGCAGACGTCACCGGCCGGCGATTCCGTCGAGCGGTTGCGGCAGGAGACCACGCTGGCGGAATCAGGCGCCTGCGCCTGGGCCGAGATCAGCGTCGCGCTGATCGAGGCCGTCATCGAACTCTTCCCCACCGTGCGGCCGGAGCGCCGCGGGGAACTGCTGGAGCGTTTCGCCTGGTTCATCGACCGCTACCTCACCGCCATGACCACCGTCAACGCCCGACGTCTGCTGCGGCACCTTTCCACCGGTGCGCTGCGTGTGAGTCCTGCCTACCCCCGCGACATCCAGGTGGAGAGTGACGGCTGGCACCTGCGATGGCCCAGTGGTGCTCGGGAGTCGTTCGACGTTGTCGTCAACGCCACGGGGTTCGAACTGCCCTGGCTGTACTGGGACGGTGAGCGGCAGGCGCTCCTTCTCGACCGGCCGTCACCGGACGCCCGCGTCGTCGACCGCCTCGACGACGAACTGCGGCTGACTCTCCGGCCCGCTCGGCCGCCGGAGCGCATCTGGGTGGCCGGTGTCGCCACCCACGTGCGCGTCCCCTTCTCCAACCACCTGCGTAACGTCGTCCGTCAAGCCGGGTGGGTCGCGGGGCAGCTCAGCCGCTCCGAAGGGGCGAGGTGACACGCGGACCGCAGACAAGGGCGGCCTCCAAAAACAGCGGGCGTCAGCGAGAGGCAGGGCAGCCCGGGTGATCAGCCCTGAGCCTGCTGATCGGCGAACCACTGTTGAAGTGCGGTATTGGCTTCGCCGGTCCCGACCGGGCCTACCCGTACGTCTTCGAGTACAACGTGGTCAACCCCGGCGGCCTCGACGAACGCCTCGCTCTCGGCCTGCCCGACCACACGCCCGAAACCGTCGAGGCGTTGCCGACTGAGGTGGCGGGCCACGGGGCGATGACGGTCCCCCCGGTGTTCGCTGACGGAGCTCGCCGGACCACCCGAGCACCACCGTCACTCACCGGCCGGGCACCGCTGCCCGTGACGCGACCGCCGGCCGGGCGGCTCCAGCGGCCCGCCTGACCGGCGGCCCGGCCGGCATTGGCGGCAGCCGCCTCGGGGCGGAACTGTACGTTTCTCCGTACGGTTCGGCATGGGCCCGGGGCCCGTACGGATGCCGGCGGTGCGCGTGCTGCTCGTGCTGGGCGATGCGCGTCGGGTGCCTGCGCGCCCGACGCCCGTCAGACCGTCTGTGAGGGGGAGGGTGAGGCGTCGGCCAGGCTCGCCCCCGTGTCGGCGGCGTGCCGTCGGGAGTGCCTGACGCCGTGCCAGTCCAGGCACATGATGGTGGCGTCGTCCTGGAGGTGACCGCCGTTCGCGGCAGTGACCTCGGCGATCACTGTTCGGGCGGCCTCACGCGGGTGCAGTGCGCTGGTGCGCGCGATCAGGCCCGCCAGGTCCACGTCGCGGGACCTGTGCTCAAGCATGCCGTCGGTGAACATGACCAGCCGGTCGCCGGCCCTCAGGTCCAGCCGCTGGACCTGATACTCGTGCGGGAAGCGGAAGCCGAACGGCATGTCGATTTTGACGCTGAGCTGCTCCACCCTCCCGTCACGCAGCCGCAGCGGCCAAGGGTGGCCCGCGTTGATGAATTCGGTGCCGCCGTCCAGCAGGCTGATGCGCAGGAGCTGACCGGTGACGTACCCCTGCCTGCCGTGGTCGAGCATCGTCTGATGCGCTTGCCGGGCCTGCTCCACCAGAGTGGCACCGGCTCGCCTGGCCCCGCGCAGCGCACCCACGGCGAGGGTGGCGAGCAGCGCGGCGTCGACGTCGTGGCCCATGGCATCGGTCACGGACAGCTGTACGGCGTCGCGGTCGATCACGTAGTCGAAGGTGTCACCTCCGACGTGGTCGGCAGGCTCCAGCGCTCCGGCGACCGTGAACTGTGCGGCCTCGCAGGCGAGTGATGACGGCAGCAGCCGGTGCTGGATCTCCGCGGCCAGGCTCAGCGGGCGGGTGCGGCGGCCCCATTGGTAGACGTCGGTGTACGACCGGTTCGCGATGACGATGTAGGCCAGGGCGTGCGCGGTCTCGCCGATCTGCCGCATCGCGATGTCGTCGGGCACCGAGGGGAGGAAGAGTTCCAGCAGGCCGATGGCATCCCCACGGTTGGTGACGGGAGCGATGACTCGAACCGTGCTCCCGCCGTCCTCGGTCCGGGTGGCCGGCTGCTGGGTCCGGATCACCTCGTCGTACAAGGTGCCGGGCAGGTCGATGCGCTGGACCGGCCGGTCGGTCTCGACTTCCCCGGCGGCGCCGAGGCGCACCACTGAGGTGCCGGTGAAGTCCGTGATGAGGAAGGAAACCCTTTTCGCGCCGAGGCGCTGCCTGAGCATGCGGGCGACGACGTCGAGCGATTCCACCGGCGGAGCGGCTTCGGCCGCGGCCAATGCCCCGGCCAGCCCCCCACTCCCCATGGGGCGATCGGTGTCCGGAGAGAGCTGTGCGCCGGCCGCGCTGCCAGCGTCCGGCGGATGTGCGCTCACCTGATGCCCCTCCCGTTGGCTGGACGTCCGCACTCCTCGCACGGGAGAAGACGAAATGCCGTTGAACGACGAAATCCTAAGTGCCGGTCGCGAAACGTGGGAAACGACCTCGCGGCCGAGGGCGTGATCCGAGCCCTGCCGTCGGTTTTCCCTGAGTACCTGCTCCATGACCTTTCGGAGCACGTCTTTCTCGACGCGACCTGGACGACGTGGTCAGCGCGAGCACGTGGACGGTCCACCGGCAGCTCACCGCCCTCTTCCGGCCGCCGGCCCGTGGGGCCGCCGGCCCGTGGGAACCGGGCGGGGTGGGCGAGCTCGCCGGCGCAAGCCGGTGGGACGCCGATGAACACCCGCGTGCTGGGCTGCGCGCCTGGCACTGCCCTGGTCACGGCGTGCTCGTCTTCGACAGGTGGGCCTGGCGCTGGCCCGTCATCCGCCGTCTCCCGGCCGTCCGTGGGGCA
This sequence comes from Streptomyces sp. NPDC050856, assembly GCF_040653855.1. Lineage (NCBI taxonomy): Bacteria > Bacillati > Actinomycetota > Actinomycetes > Kitasatosporales > Streptomycetaceae > Streptomyces > Streptomyces sp. NPDC050856. The sequence goes on from NZ_JBFAGV010000011.1 coordinate 127,654, forward strand.
CCGGAGCGTGGCGGGGCGGTACGGACCCCAAGCGGGTGACAACACTCCCCGCATGGCACGAGTACATGGGCGAGGCGGGCCCCGACACCAGCGGGCCTGCCGGACCTCGCCGGCCCGAGGCCCGAGCCATGGCGCGGCCTGGCGACACGAGCCGGCAAGCTCGTCCTTGTCCACCAGGCCGCGCTCCGCCTCGCCGGCGCCCTCCTCCAGGACCCGGCTTCCGTCCGAAGAGACGGAACCTAGCCGCCGACGTGGATGCCGGGGCGGCGGTCGGGGTCGGGTTCGTGTTTGCGGATGATCTCGCGGGTGACGGGTGCGGTGTCGCCGCGACCGAGGAGGAAGTAACGGAACATGTGCTTCAGCGGACTGCCTTCGGCCCAGGCGAAGTAGCAGTGCGGCTGAACCCCGGTGGAATCGCGCAGGGCGAGCAGGATGGCGGCGATGGCGTTGGGAGCGGCGGGCGCTTCGGCACGCAGGACGCGGTATCCGTCGACCTCTGTGCCGTGGACGGTGAGGGTCTCGCTGAAGTCCGAGGGGTCCACGACGTCGATTTCGAGGAACAGCACGTCAGCGGGGGCGGGGACCGGGTTGGTGCCGCGCTGCTCGCGTTCCTTGGCGCTGTACTCGGCGTGGTCACCGGCCTGACGGCGGTTGGCGATGATGTTGATGGCGTCGTCGTGGGCGAGGGAGTCGGCGATGAAGCGACGGGCCGCCGGGTCGAAGGCGATGCGGTCGGCTCGCAGTTCGGTGGTGCGGGAGACCCGGGATATCAGCGAGACGACGATGATGCCGGCGATGAAGAAGCCGGATATGGCGATGCCGTCGGGTTTGTCGATGATGTTGGCGACCAGGGCGTAGAGCAGGACGGCCGTGAGGAGGGCGAAGCCGATGGTGGTGGCTCGACGGCGGCGGCGCGCGACGGAGACGGTGACGGCGAAGGCACCGGAGACCATCATGGCGAGGATGCCGGTGGCGTAGGCGCCGGCCTGGGCGGCGACGTCGGCGTCGAACGCGATGGTGATGATGATGCACAGGGCCGTGTAGACGATGACCACGGGGCGTACCGCTCTTCCCCACTCAGGGGCCATGCCGTAGTCGGGCAGGTAGCGGGGGACGATGTTGACCAGTCCGGCCATGGCGGAGGCGCCGGCGAACCACAGGATCAGGATGGTGCTGATGTCGTAGACAGTGCCGAACGTCTCTCCGACGTGCTCGTGGGCCAGCCAGGCCAGCGCGCGGCCGTTGGCCGCGCCGCCGGCCTCGAACTCCGCATGAGGGATGAGGACGGTGGTGACGAAACTGGCGGACAGCAGGTAGACGCTCATGATGAGCGCGGCGGTGGTCAGAAGCCTGCGGGTGTTGCGGATCCGTGCACTCAGCCTGCGTTCCGGGGTCTCACCGTCCGCGGCCACGAGCGGCATCATGCTCACCCCGGTCTCGAAGCCGGACAGGCCGAGCACCAGGAGCGGGAAGGCCAGCAGCGCCGGCCCCATCAGGTCACCGAAGCCGCCCCCGCCTTCGACGAGAGTGTCCGTCCAGGCCGGCCACGCGCCCGGTGTTTCGACGAGAGTGTCCGTCCAGGCCGGCCACGCGCCCGGTGTGGTGAACACGTGCACCAGACCGACGGCGATGACCACGGCGTTGAGGACCAGGAAGATGGCGACGAGGGGGATGGCGACGCCGACCGCTTCGCTGAACCCGAGCAGGAACACCCCTCCGAGCACCAGCAGCAACGCCACCGTGAGGGCGACCTCGTGGCCGTGCAGGGCCGCGGGGAAGAAGGGGTTCTCCACCACGTGTACGGAGGCGTCCGCAGTGGACAGCGTGATCGTGATGATCCATGACGTGGCCACGAAGCCCAGCAGGACCAGGACGAAGAGCTTGCCCCACCAGAACGGCAGCAGATCCTCCAGCATCGCCACCGACCCGGCACCATGCGGGCTCTCCTTCGCCACCCGCCGGTACATGGGCAGCATGCCCAGCAGCGTCAGCGCCACGATCAGCAGCGTCGCCAGCGGCGAGACCGCTCCGGCCGCCAGGGCGGCGATCGCCGGCACGTAGGCCAGGCTGGAGAAATAGTCCACCCCGGTGAGGCACATCACCTTCCACCAGGCGTGGGACTCGGCGTGTCCCTCACCGGCCGCAGGCCCGACCGGCTGCACCCGGTGGTGAAGCAGCCACCGCCCCAGCCTTCCCGTCGGCTGGGCCCGCAGAGCTGGACTCTCCACCACTTCCGGCACCGCGCGTGCCGCCACCTCGTCCATGTCCCCCATCACTCTCTCGCGTCTTCAACCAGTGGTCACAACGGTCATGGCACGACGGCACCACAACGATCACCGAGTATGCGGCCTACCCCCAGCCAGGGCACACACGCGGTACGCGGACCAGCCGGGATACCGGCCGCGTCCCGCCGCACTCGCCCGCGAGCCCCTCGACGTCCCTGCGACGTCCCTGCGACGTCCTCCGCGACGTCCTCCGCGACGAACGCCTCACCGGCACGGCGGGTGGCCAGGCCGGCGACGTCACCCTCCTCGCCGCCGGCCCATTCCCTCAACCGGGCGCGGGCACAGGGGCGGCGACGGCTCCGGGAGGGGCAGTACGACGTAGGGGCGGCCACCGGGGAATCGGTGCCGCGCTCCTCCGGCTCGTCGTCCGGGCCGCCACCCGCCTCCAGGTGTCCCGCGCGCGCTGTCGCCGCCGCACGGCCGTGTACCAGTCCCCCACCGGCCAGGAAGCGGCTGTCCCGGCGCCGAGCCGATCCCCGGCTCAGCGAGCGTGGGCGGCCTGGTACCGGGCGCCGGGAGACCTCGGGCAGCGCCGCGCACCCGGGGGCCGGCTCAGGCCTTCCGCACGCCCGCCCTCGACCGGGAACGTCAAGCACCCCCTGGGGGCGTCCTGTCGCGGCGGACCCAATCCGTCCGCGGTCCGGCTCCGAAGAGGTCGTGTGACTGCTTCTGGAAGTTCCTGGTTCCGTCGGCTGCTCGCCGGGCTGAGCGGATTGCTCGCCGGATACGCGGCGCTCGCGATTGCCGAGCTCGCCGCCGCCGCCGTCCGCCCCGAGGCGGGTCCGGTCACGGCAGTGGGTGGAGCGGCCATCGACCGTACCCCCGCGCCGGTGAAGGACTGGGCGATCCGCACCTTCGGCGAGAGCGACAAACTGGTCCTGCAGCTGGGCATTGTCGCCGTCCTGGCGGCCCTCGCCGTGGTGCTGGGTCTGCTGGCGTTGAGGCACCGGCGGACGGGCGCGGCCGGGGTACTACTGTTCGGCGTGGTGGGAGCCGTCGCGGCCATGAGCCGACCGGACTCCGACTCCTTCGCCGACGCGGTGCCGTCACTGGCGGGGGCGCTCGCCGGGGCCGCGCTCCTCTTCCGGCTGACCGGCCGGCTCGTCGCTCCGGCGCGCGCCCGGGGGCCGGAGGAGGGCTTCGACCGGCGCGCCTTCCTCATCACCGCCGGCGCCGCCGCGGTGGCGTCCACCGGCGCCGGTGCACTGGGCCGGACGCTGGGCGTGTCGCGTGGGCGCGACGCCGTGTCCTCCCGATCGGCCGTCGTCCTGCCCCGTCCGGGCTCGCCTGCCGCGCCGGTGCCCGAGGGGGCGCGGCTGCGCGTCGCCGGTGTCAGCCGGTTCATCACTCCCAACAAGGACTTCTACCGTGTCGACACCGCCCTGGTGGTGCCCAAGGTGGATGCCGGGCGCTGGCGGCTGCGTGTCCACGGCCGGGGGGTGCGCAGGCCCCTCGTGCTCTCTTTCCAAAACCTGCTCGACCGGGAACTGGTCGAGCGGGACATCACGCTCGCCTGTGTCTCCAACGAGGTCGGTGGCCCGTACGTGGGCAACGCCCGCTGGCTCGGCGTGCGCCTGGCCGACGTGCTGGCCGAGGCCGGTGTGCGGGCGCCGTCCCAGGGCGGCCCGGCCGATCAGCTGGTGGCCCGGTCCGTGGACGGCATGACGCTCGGCTCACCGGTCGAGGAGGTGATGGACGGGCGCGACGCGCTGCTCGCCGTCGGGATGAACGGCGAGCCGCTGCCCTTCGATCACGGTTTCCCGGTCCGCATGGTGGTGCCCGGCCTGTACGGCTACGTCTCGGCGTGCAAGTGGATCGAGGACATCGAGCTCACCACCTTCGACGCCTACGACCCGTACTGGGTCAAGCGCAAGTGGGCCCGCAAGGCGCCCGTGAAGACCCAGGCCCGCATCGACACACCGAAACCGTTCGCCCGCCCGGCCACCGGGACGGTCATGGTCGCCGGCGTCGCCTGGGCCCAGCGCCGGGGCGTCGACCGCGTCGAGGTACGTGTCGACGACGGCCCGTGGCAGCAGGCCGACCTCGCCGCCGAGGACACGATCGACACCTGGCGCCAGTGGTCCTTCCCCTGGCGGGCCACCCCGGGCAGCCACACCCTGACCGTCCGCGCCACCGACCGCACCGGACGGACACAGACGCAAAGACGCACCCGCACGATCCCCGACGGGGCGAGCGGGTGGCATTCAGTGGTGGTCAGCGTGGACTGACCCCTCGGGTTCCTCCTGCGCCGCTGCTCCTCGTCGTGGCCGGCGCACCCTGGTCGAGCCCACGCCACCGGATCCGGGACGGCACCGACCTGCCCCTCACGCGGGCAGCCTCGGCCGGCGGTGGGCCGGAGGGGACTTCACCGGCCCGGGACGGGGCTCGCGGACCGGTGTTCGTGGTGAGCCATGAGGAGCGGTCCTCCCGCCGCGCCGGATGACGGCCGTCCCCCCCCGGACTCCCACGGTGTGGTACCACGCCGGCCTCGCCGGTGCAGCGCGCGGCCGCCGCGAGTGTCCACGGACGGTCCAGGCGTTCATCGGCTTCCGGCGGGCCCGTGCTCCGTGTGGCGTCGCGGCGTGCGCCTCCGCCGTACGGGCTCGGCGACCTGGAGGAGGGCGGCTCGCGCTCCCCGGGAGAAACCGCGAGCCGCCCGGCAGCGCCGTCGCCCCTCAGGCGGGAAGCGACATGAGCATCACGGGAGGGGTGGTGGGCCGCGGTGACCCGCCGGCCGGTTCCACCGTGACGCCCATCCCGGTGGCGCCGTCGACGCCGCCCTCCATCATCAGGCTGCCGTCGCCGCCGAGGAGACCGGCCGGCCTCATCGTGCCGCCGTCGTCGAACCACAACTGGTACGTCTTGCCGGAGGCCGGTTCCGGCAGGCCGGACGCGAGGAACACCGCGCTGTTCTCCTCCCGGGAGACGACCACGGTGGCCTTGGCGCCGCCCTTGCTCCCCGTGACGGTGCGGGCGTCGGGGGCCACCAGCACCCGGGCCATGTCGGCCGCCCGCTGTTCCGCCCGTCGTGCCTGTTCCTCCGCTTGCCGTGCCTCCTGGTGCTGCCAGAGAGCCACGCCACCGAACGCGGTGGCGACCGCGACACACGCCGCGAGGACGAGACGAGGCAGCCGGCCGGTGCGGCCGGGAGCGGTTCGCGGTGTGATCGCGCCGGACGCCATTGCCGGGGGAAGCTGGCGGACGGTGGTGATCTGGGCCAGGACCTGTTGCTTCATCGCGGCCGGTGGGGCGGAGGCCACGGCGGTTCCCAGGCGGGCGGCTGTGGCGGAGAGCTCGCGCACCTCCTGGGCGCACGCGGGGCAGTCCCGCACGTGGCGCTCGAACTCGGCGCGCTCGTCGTCCGGCAGCGCGTTCAGCGCGTACGCGCCGGAAGGGGCGTGCAGGTGTTCCTCGTTCACGCGTTCACTCCCATGCAGTCCCGCAGCCTGATCAGCCCGTCACGCAGACGCGTCTTGACCGTCCCGAGGGGCGCGGACAACGAGGCGGCGACCTCCCGGTAGGTGTACCCCTGGTAATAAGCCAGTGTCACCGCCTGCTTCTGCAGCTCGGTCAGGGACCGCAGGCACCGTCGTACCTGTTCGCTCTCCAGCCGGACCGTCACTTCCTCGCTGACCTGGTCGTACGCGGGCGTGTGCTCCCGGCGAGCACTGCGCCGGTCGCGGTCCGTGGCCGCCTGTTCGGAGCGGACGCGGTCCACGGCACGGCGGTGAGCCATGGTCATCACCCATGTCATGACGCTTCCCCGCTCCGGACGGAACCGGGCGGCGTGGCGCCACACCTCCACCATGACCTCCTGCGCCACTTCCTCGGACTGGGCCGGATCCCTGAGCACTCTGAGCACCAGCCCGAAGACCGGCCCCGCGATCGAGTCGTACAGCGTGGCGAAAGCCTGCTGGTCACCGCCCGCCACCTGCGCGACGACCTCCGCCAGATCCGGCTCGCGCCGGGTCGGCCCACCCACGCGTTCGATCTCCCTCACCGCGTACCCGCCCTGCTGGCGCGGCCCCTCGGCCGGGCGGCGACCTGATGGTCGTCCATGAGCGACCCCTTCATCCGTGTCGTCCTGGGAGGAAACGGTGCACACCTCTGCTTCCGCTTCCTTGCTTCCTTGCGCTTCCTTGCTTCCTTGCGCTTCCTCGCGCCGACTCGTAGCCGATTCGTGGCCGAGCCGTTCGCGGATGGGTCCGCGGACCGCCCGCCTGTGTGACCTTCCCCGTGGTGAGGCTCCACAGGAAAATGTTCCGGCCCAGGACCAATCCCTTCCGGCGGTATCTCCGAATGGGGGACGTGAGGGCAGCGGCAGGACTCCTCACCAGTTCCGGGGCTTCGAGCCGGTCCTGTCCGCTGCCCTCCTCGACCCCGCTCGGCACCCGCACGGCGGTGCCGGCATTCCTCACCAGGAGACCGACCCATGCTCACGATCCGCTCCCGCCGCGTTCTCGCCGCTGTCGCAGCAACCGCCGCCCTGCCCCTCGCCCTCACGGCCTGTGGCATGGACGACTCGAACGATTCGACGTCGGACGCGTCGGCCACCGCTGCCGCCTCCACTCCGGGCGGAACCGCGGAGAAGGCCACGGCGGCCGGGCCGTTCGGCCCGGCCTGCGCGTCGGTACCCGAGGAAGGGGCGGGCAGCTTCGGCGGAATGGCGAAGGACCCCGTCGCCACCGCCGCGTCGAACAACCCGGCACTGTCGACCCTCGTCACCGCCGTGAAGAAGGCCGGTCTGGTCGACACCCTGAACAACGCGCAGAACATCACGGTCTTCGCACCGACCAACGACGCCTTCGCGAAGATCCCGAAGGCGGAGCTGGACAAGGTCCTCAACGACAAGGCGACGCTGACGAAGATCCTCACCTACCACGTCGTCGGCCAGAAGCTCACTCCCCAGCAGCTGGAGAGCGGCACGTTCGACACTCTGGAGAAGAGCTCCCTGACCACGTCCGGCTCGGGCGAGTCCTACAAGGTCAACAACACCGCGAACGTCGTGTGCGGCAATGTGCCCACGGCGAACGCCACCGTCCACATCGTCGACACCGTCCTCATGCCCAAGATGTGACCCGGACGGCGGACGGGCCCGGGCACCGTCCGGGCCCATCCGCGGCACGGTCGGTCACGAACAACGGACATGAACCCGGAAACGGTGTGCCACACGGCGGCCGGTGGACGCGCGGAGCTACGCCACCGCCTCATCACCTGGCATCTGGACGCGGTGATCGACGACGCTCTGATCGTCATCACGGAACTGGCCGAGAACGCCGCACGCCATGGCGCGCCGCCGGTGAGCATCCGCGTCGGCCGCACGCTGGACTCGGACGGGCAGCCCCACCTGCTTCTCGAAGTGGACGACGCCGGAGCGGGCATCGACATCGAGTACGTACGAGCCCGTTGGCGACACCCCTCATACGCCGGCTTCGCCTGCCGCCCCGTTTTCACCAGCGGATCGCGCGGGCTCGCCGCTGTCGGCGTACCTGACTCACCTCTTGCCTCACCGTTCTTCGAAGGGCTCGACGACACGAATGAGCCGTGCTTGGGTGCCCCGGCGGCATGCTGGTGGGCACGTACTGAGGTGGAATCGAGTTGATGTCCCAGTCGATGTCCCCTGTGGCGTCAGCGACGGCCTGGACATGCTGCAGGAGCCTGTCCCAGGTGCCGTCCGCCGACCACAGCAGGTGCCGCTTGTGGACGGTCCGCCACGGGCCGAACCGCTGAGGCAGTTGACCACTGCACTCCGGTGCTCAGCCGGTGAATGATTCCGTTGATCACCTGGCGGTGGCTGCGCCATCGGCCGCATCGGTTACCGCTCACCGGCAGCAGCGGCTCCAGCATGGCCCACTCTTCGTTGGTCGGATCACCTCTGCTGATCATGTCCGGCGCAGTGAAGTACTCGTCGGGCAGGCGCGATTATACCTCGGCCTTCTTCATCAGCTCCACCAGGGTGGAGAAGCTGTCCGCGGCGTGGCCGGCGTCCATGCCGCGCTGAAAGAGCTCGACGACCGCGGTCGGAAGCGTGGTGTCGACTCCCGCGTCGGCGTTGGTGTGCAGGACGTGCTCGACGCTGGCCATCCCCATGGCGAGGCGGTCCACGTCGCCGATGTGCCGGCCGGCGTCGATGCGCTCGGCGTAGAAGGAGAAAAAACCCGGCAGCGAGTTCGCGGTCTCCACGGCGTGCGGCAGGATGTCCGCTGCCGTCAGGCCGTTGGCGTCGGCGAGGGTGATGGCCTGCCAGTAGCTCAGCATGGAGGTCCAGAACATGACCATGCCGATCTGGTACATGAGCGCGGCGAGCCCGGGGTCCTCTCCCCGGTGGTCGGTCCGTCCCGTGATGACTTCGAGTGCAGGCCGGTGCTGGTCGAAGACCTGGCGCGGGCCGCTGTAGAAGGTCGACGATTCGGCCTGCCCGATCCCGGAGGGCGGCACGGTGACGCCGCCGGTCAGCTGGACGGCGCCCCGCTCGGCCGCCCAGAGGGCCGCGGCCCGGGCCTTTTCGGGCGTGTCCGAACTGAGGTTCACCAGGGTCCGGCCGGTCAGTGCGGCCGCGGCGGGCTCGAGCGTGGTGTACATGGCGTCGTAGTCCGTGAGGCTGAGGATCACCAGCTCATTGGAGGCAAGGGCCTCTTCCACGTTCGGCGCGAGCGCCGCCCCGCGCGCGACCAGGGCGTCCGCGCGCGACGCGGTGCGGTTCCAGACGGTGACTTCGTATCCGCGGTCGAGGAAGGCGCCGGCCATGGCCTGCCCCATGGGGCCGAGGCCGATGACGGTGACCGACTGCTTGGTGCTGCTCATGATGAGGGCTCCACCTCTCGCTAAAACGAACGATCTATTTAGAGCGTGGTGAGAACGTACCACAGCTCTAGAACGAGCGCTCTACTCAATGGGCCGCTACGGTGGCTGCATGCAGACCAGCACACGGGACCGGATCGTCGTCGCCGCATCACGCCTCCTGCAGCGGCAGGGCTACGTCGGCACGGGAATCAAGCAGATCGCCCAGGAGGCGCAGGCCACCCTCGGCTCCGTCTACCACTTCTTCCCGGGCGGCAAGGAGGCCGTCGCCGTCGCCGCGATCAAGCACAGCACCGAGGAATTCGCGACGCTCCTACGGAAGGCACTGGACAGCGAGGAAGACCCGGCGGAGGCCGTGATGGCCTGCGCCCGACAACTCGCCGATGAACTGCGCGAGTCGGGCTGGATCGACGGTTGCCCCATCACGGCAGCGGCCCTGGAGACGCTCGGCACCGACTCGGAGATCCAGCAAGCGTGCGCCGACGCACTGCGCGGCTGGGAGCAGTTGGTCCGCGACAAGCTGCTGCGCTGCGGCTTCCCCTCCCAGAGCGCCCGGGGACTGGCGACCACCGTCATCTCCGCCCTGGAAGGTGCCGAAGTCACCGCCCAGGTCCACCGCAGCGAGGAACCCCTACAAGTGGCGGGCCAGCAACTCGCCCGCCTCGTACGCTCATACGAGGTCTAGTAGTGCTTCGCTAAGTTCTGCCTTGTCTGCGGCGGCTTCGCGGGTTGGGCAGGGGTCGTCCGCAGGTGGTGCAGGTGCCGGTCCAGCACCTCAGCAGGTTGAAGGAGATCGCGGACCTGGTAGAAAGTCAGGCCGGCGTCTGGGCTTTTGGGTCGAGCCGCCGGAAGGTGAGGAAGGCCTGGGCGGCGGTGACGAGGGTGACGTGGTGGTGCCAGCCGCGTCAGGTGCGGCCCTCGGAGTGGTCCAGTCCCAGACCGTGCTTGAGCTCGCGGTAGTCGTGCTCGATCCGCCAGCGCATCTTCGCCCACCGCACCAGGTCGGCAACCGGTGTGGTGGCGGGCAGGTTCGAGATCCAGTAGTCCGTCGGAGCGTCCTGGCCGTGCGGCCACTCGATCAGGAGCGTCCGGGTGGGCAGGACGCCGTCCCACCGGCTGCGGCCGCCGCCTGCCTCCTGGACCGCTGCCAGGGACTGCTTGCCCGCCGGCCGCACTGTCAGCACCGTGAATCGTGAGGTCATCGCGCCTTGGCTGCCGCGGCGCCAGGTCACCTCGGCGAAGCGGCCGGCACCGGCCTCGGCTGCGAGGGCGGAGACGGCCCGCGGTGGGGTGCGGTAGCGGGGCAGCGTCGGCGGACCGAGCCCGCCATAAGCAGGCTGGTGCGGCCGGGCATTCTCCGGACGGGCGACTTCCTTCCCGGTCAGTGCCAGGACATAGGCCAGCCCTCGCTCCTCGAGACCGAGCCGGAACGGGGTGCTGACGCCGTAGCCGGCATCGGCGACCACCACCGGGGCCTTCAAACGCCACTCGTCGAGCGTGTCGAGCAGACCGAGCGCCAGACGCCACTTCTCCTGGTGGACGATGCCGTCGGGGACTCCGGCCCTGCGGTAGCGGTCCGGCTCCTCCGTCCACTCGCGCGGCAGATACAACTGCCATTCCAGCGGACAGGACGCGGTGTCGGTGGCGGCATGGACACTGACCGCGACCTGACAGTTCGCCCGCTTGCCGACCGCCCCGCAGTACTGCCGGGCCACCCCACCGACGCGGCGCCGCACGTGGGGAACGACACATCGTCGATGACCCACACCTCGGGCTGGACCGTCTCGCACAGCCGCTCGGCGATCCGCCGCCGCACCGGCAGCGGATCCCACGGCGACTGGTTCACGAACTGCTGCAGGGCCTGCATGTTCCCGTCCGGCAGCCGCTCGGCCATCGGCTGGACCGACTTGCGCCGGCCCTCCAGCATCAGACCCCGCAGACAACACGCACCCCACCGCCGCTGATCCCGCCGCGGCACCGAGGCGAACACATCGGCAACGAACTCCGCCAACTCACCCCGGAGCCGTTCCACCTCCCCCAGCCTCATACCGGAGAAGATGCCCACCACCAGGCAAGATCACCCGACGTAACGAAGCACTACTAGGGCGTGCCCGGCGGATCAGGGCCGGGCAGGCCCTGGCCACCGTCGGCAGGCGGCAGGCGGCAGGCGGCAGGCGGCAGGCGGCAGACATTGATCGGAGAAACAGAGCCTAGGCTGCTCATCACATGGACGGTCGGCTGAAGGGGCAGGCGGATGCTGTTCGAGGTTGCGGGAGTCCGGGTGCCCGCGGGGCGGGCAGCCGAGGCGGCGCGGCTGGTCTGTGCCGAGTACGCCGACGGCGCGCTGTATCACCACTCGGTTCGGTCGTACTTCTTCGGCGCGGCTTGGGCCGAAGCACGTGGCCTCGACTTCGACCGTGAGCTCTTCTTCGTCTCGGCGTTGCTGCACGACCTGGCTCTTGTTCCTCCCTTCGACAGCCACACGCTCCCGTTCGAAGAGGCCGGTGGCCACCTGGCCCGGGTCTTCACGGCCGGTCTCGGCTGGTCGGCCGAGCGGCGTGACCGGGCGGCTGAGCTGATCGTGCTCCACATGCGGGACGATGTCGCGCCGGAAGTGGACGTGGAGAGCCGGCTGTTGCAGGTGGGGACCAGCGCGGATGTGTCCGGGGCCGGTCTGGACGCCTTCGACCCGTCTTTCCGAGAGGCTCTCGTGTCGGCCTACCCCCGGCTGGGCTTCGCCAGGTCCTTCGTACGTCTCTTCCAGGATCAGGCAGAACGCAAGCCGGGCTGCGCGGCGGCGAAGTTGGTGGCACAAGACTGGGCGGAACGGACTGAGTCCAATCCGCTCGACCGGGGCTGACCCCGACCCCGTACACGGACGCCACCGTCACGAGCCCGGGGACGGCTCCGCCGTCCCCGGCGGGGACGCCGTCCGTCACCCGAGGAGCGGGCCTGCTCCACGGGACGGTTCAGGGACGGGCATCCGCTCACCGCGCAGCAGCCCTCCCCCGGCGGCGACGCGGCGCGGCGGGGTACGGGCGTGGCCCAGCCGGTGGTCCGTCGTGGCCAGGGCTGTGGGCGCCCGGCTACTCAAGCGAAGCGTGAGTACGTGCGCTCTGCCACAAGTCCGGGGCGGGCCGGGACGCTTGAGCCATGCGCCGGAGATCACTGCGACTCGCTCCTCCCCTCCTGGTCCTCGTACCGGTTGCCGCATGGGCCGCCTGGCTGGGCTGGGACCAGCACCGTGATGTCCGACCCGACGGCTCGCTGACCGGCCCGTACGAGGCCTGGCAGGTGATCGGGTTGGTACTGACCCTGCTGGCACCGGTGTACTGGGCGGCGTCCCGGCGCCTCGTCGCGAGCGCGGTGCTCGGCACCACGACCGGCCTGACCGCCGCCGCCTACTACGACTGGTCGGACGACGGCAGCGGCCTCTTCGTGATCGGCGTGGGACTGGTCATGACGGCGAGCCTCGTGGCGACCTACACCCTCTCCATCCTGATCGCCTCCAGGACGCGGTCCGGACGACGAAGTGGCCCGGGACCGACCGGAACCTGACACCGCCCCCGGCGGGGAGGCGGGCGAGAAGCTGCCGCGCCACGTCCGGGAGACGGCTGGAGCCGGAGGAGGCCGGCCGGGAAGTGGTCCGGTTGCCGCACTACAGTGAGCCAGGTGACCGACATCGACTCAGCTCCCGTGGACGCGTTCGTAGCCCAGCGGCGTTATTTGGGCGCGGTCGCCTACCGGCTGCTCGGCTCGGTCACCGACGCCGAGGACGTACTGCAGGAGGCCTGGCTGCGCTGGCAGGCGGTCGACCAGTCCCAGGTGGGTGAGGTCCGTCCGTACCTCACCACCGTCGTCACCCGGCTCTGCTACGACCTGCTCGGCTCCGCCAGGGCCCGCCGGGAGTCGTACTACGGCGAGTGGCTGCCCGAGCCGCTGGTCTCGGACGACGACTCGCCCGCCGAACGGGCCGAAACCGGGGAATCGGTGTCGCTGGCCATGCTGGCGGTGATGGAGCAGCTCTCCCCGGCCGAGCGGATCGCCTTCGTGCTGCACGACCTGTTCGCCGTCGGCTTCGGCGAGATAGCCGCCGCACTCGGCCGCACCCCCGATGCCGCCCGCCAACTGGCCTCCCGCGCCCGTCGCCGGGTCCGGGACGGCGGCCGTCGCTGCACGGTCGATCCAGCCGAGCACCGGCGGGCTGTCAGCGCCTTCGCGGCCGCCACGGTGAAGGGCGACATCGCCGGCCTGCTCGCGGTACTCGATCCCGATGTGGTCTGGCACTCGGACGGTGGCGGCGTCGTCACCGCAAGCGTGCGCGCGATCCACGGCGCCGAGAAGGTCTCCCGGCTGGTGGCCGGTCTGGCCGCCAAGTGGCTCACCCCGGGCTCGGGAACGTCGGTCGGCTTCGCCCAGGTCAACGGTGAGCTGGGTGTGGTCTCGTACGAGTCCTCGGGCAGGATCGGCGGTGTGTTCGCCTTCACGGTCACGGACGGCCGGATCACCGAGGCGCACGTGGTGGTCAATCCGGAGAAGCTCGCCCATCTGGTGTGACGCGGCTCACTGTCACACTTCGCTCCACCGCTCCGTCCTCTTCCCGCACGCGTGAGACATCGCATCGGAGGAGGAGAACGGTATGACCGAGCAACACATCGTGGTCATCGGCGCGGGCTACGCCGGCCTGGCCGCGGCCACCCGCGCGAGCCGGCGCCACCGGGTCACCCTGATCGCCCCGGAGTCCCGGTTCCTGCACAGGATCCGCCAGCATGAGACCGCCGCCGGCCACCCCGAGGACCGGCCCGCCATCGAGCACCTGCTGCGAGGCCGGCGCGCCACGCACCTGAAGGCCCGGGTGACCGAGCTGGATCCGGCGGGCCGCAAGCTGGTCGTGGACGGTGGCCCGGCCGTCGAGTACGACACCCTGGTGTACGCCCTGGGCAGCCGGACCGCCTGGCACGGGGTACCGGGTGCCGCCGAGCACACCTACCCGCCGGAGCGGGCGGCCGAGCTGCGCCGGCGGCTGAAGGAGGCACCGCGGCCGGGCACCGTGGCCGTGGTGGGCGGTGGCGCGACCGGCATCGAGCTGGCGGCCGAGCTCGCCGAGGCGTACCCGCAGTGGCAGGTCCGGCTGGTCACGGCCGACGAGGTCGGCGGCTGGCTCTCGGCCCGGGGACGGGCCCATGTGCTGCGGGTGCTGGAACGGCTCGGCGTCCGGCTGTACGAGCACTGCCGGGTCAGCGCTGTCGACGCGGACGGACTGCACACCGCGCGGGGGCCCATCCAGGCCGGGGTGGTGGCCTGGGCCGCCTCGGTTGAACCGAACGAACTGGCCGCCGAGGCCGGGCTGGCCGTGACTCCCAACGGCCAGGCGGTGGTGGACCAGTACCTGCGCTCGGTCTCACACCCCGAGGTGTACGTGATCGGTGACGCGGCCGCCGTCACGGTGCCGGGCGTCGGGACGCTGCGGCCGGGCTGCGCGACTGCCCTGCCGATGGGCAGCTATGTGGGCAAGCGGCTCAGCGGCGCGACGTCGAAGCCGTTCGCCTTCACCTACGTGGCGCAGTGCCTGAGTCTCGGGCGCCGGGACGGCCTGCTGCAGTTGGTCCACGGCGACGACTCGATGCGGCCGGCGGTGTTCACGGGCGCGACGGGGCGGCTGGCGAAGGCGGCCATCGTCCGCAGCGTGATGTCCAGCCTCCGCTGACCGCCGGCGTTCCACTGGGACGGGACAGCCGACGGGGCTTCGGCTCAGCGGAAGTACCACGTGGCTGTCCCCCCGGACCCGCTGCCCAGGTGTACGCGTTGCCGCAGCGGTGGCTGCCGCTGGCCAGCAGGGCGTGGAGCACCACAAGGCCGAGAGCACGTCCAGGAGTTGCGAGCACCAGGACGCTGCCGGTCACGGCCGCGGCGGGGAGCACGCCCACCGCGGCTGGAAGCCTTGCGTCGCCCGCGCCAGGAGGTCCAGGCGCTCCGGATCACGTACCGCAGCCTCCAGCGGCCCCGCCGCCGGTGGGTGGCGGGGCGACACGGGAGAGGCGGGTCAGTTGCGGCCGGGCGGTACCGGGTCGTGAAACCCCCGGCGGCGGGCGGCACCGGGCCGGCAGCGCAGCAGACGCGCCACGATCAGCCGGCCGCCGCGGAAGGCGCCGTGGCGGTGGAGCGCCTGCACCGCATAGGTGGAACAGCTCGGGGTGTACGGGCAGCACGGAGGACGGTTCGGGCTGACGGCAACGCGGTAGTGGCGTACGGACCGGTACATCGCGGCGGCCACTCGCCCGCCCGGAGTGGGCGCGGCGGG
Source organism: Streptomyces sp. NPDC050856 (assembly GCF_040653855.1). Taxonomy (NCBI): domain Bacteria; kingdom Bacillati; phylum Actinomycetota; class Actinomycetes; order Kitasatosporales; family Streptomycetaceae; genus Streptomyces; species Streptomyces sp. NPDC050856. The sequence goes on from NZ_JBFAGV010000011.1 coordinate 143,041, forward strand.
ATCCGCGCCGTGAGCGGCGGCCGTGAGCGAGGGACGGACGACGGCGAGGAGCAAGGCTGTCTGTGTCCACCCCCAACAGCAGGGGTGCGTCACTGTGTCGCACGCCCCCGCACAGCAGCCCTCCTCCTTCGCGTCGGCCGCGTCCTTCCCGCGGTCGCGCTTCCTGCTTCGCGTCATGCCGTCCGCCCTCCCCGTCACGGTCAGAAAGGATCATACGGAAGGACGGACAGCACGAGACGCCCCGGCTCCCGGTCCGAACCGGCGGCCGGGCGCGCGCGGTCGTCGGTGGTACGGCCTCGGCGCACAGCGGTACCGCCTCGGTGCTCGGAGGAGATCGTGGGGCCAACGGCCGCACCTGCCGGGGCGACCGCCCGTCGGGCGGCGGCGTCCGACCAACTGGCCGTCCCAGCCCACCGGCTCCGTCCGGCCGCCGGGACCGGGCTCCGCAGGCAAGGCCCCCGGCGGACTCGTCGGGGGCCGGCCCGGTCCGGGTGCGGCGGCCTCAGGCGCGGGCGGCGCGGGCGCGGGCGCCGCAGCGGGTGGAGCGTCACTGGCGGGAGCAGTCATCGCCGCGTCCGTGACCGGCCGGGAGCCGGGGTGACCGGCGTACGGCTCATACGGCGTTCGCGCAGTGCCGCGACACCTGACGCAACGCCTCCAGCAGCGCGGTCGGGGCGTCCACGGTGAAGGGCAGGCCCAGCGCGGCGAGGTGGACGGCCAGCGTCAGCGGCGTGGCGCCGCCGATGTGCAGCAGGCACCGCTCGTCGTCAAGGTGCTCGACCCTCGCCACTGGCGGTACCCGCTCACTGACGGCCACGGCCGGCGCGTGCACGGTCGCGACCGCGCGGCAGGGTCCCAGTGTCGAGGCCATGCCTCGGGTCACGAAGTCGATCGCGTCTCCCGGAGGCAACGACCGGCTCCGGAAGGACGGCCCGGGAGGGGTACGCGGCCTGAGCCGGTCGATGCGGAACATCCGCCAGTCGTCGCGATCGACGTCCCACGCCACCAGGTACCAGCGTCGCCCCGTCGATACGAGCCGGTACGGTTCGACGTCGCGCACGGTGGGATTCCCGTCGTGATCGCGGTAGTCGAACCGCACACGCCGCTGGTCCCGGCAGACGGCGGCCAGCGTGGCCAGCACGTCGGCTTCCACGACCGGGCCGTTCCCGGGCACGGGCACCGTGGAGGCCGCGAGCGCGGCCACACGGGGGCGCAGCCGGGCCGGCAGCACCTGTTCGAGCTTGGCCAGCGCGCGCAGCGACGTCTCCTCGATGCCGCCCACCGCTTGTGCCGTCGCCGTACGCAGGCCGATGGCCACCGCGACGGCCTCCTCGTCGTCCAGGAGCAGGGGCGGCAGTCGGGCGCCGGGCCCCAGCCGGTAGCCACCCGCCGTGCCGGAAGTCGCCGACACCGGGTAGCCGAGGTCGCGGAGCCGTTCGATGTCGGAACGGATGGTCCTGGTGCTGACGCCGAGCCGGCCCGCGAGTTCGGGTCCCGGCCAGTCGGTGCGGGACTGGAGCAGCGACAGCAGCCGCAGCAGCCGCGCGGCGGGGTCTCTCGTGGTCATGTCGTGCAGTCTTCCGCACCTCGCGGAAGTCCTGTTTCCGCGAGGGCTGCCATGGTGGGGGCCTCTCGGGCAGAAGGGAACATCCATGCAAGCGGCACTGGTGACGGGCGGGTCGCGCGGGATCGGGCGGGCCGTGGTCGAACGGCTCGCGGACGAGGGCGCCACGGTGGTGTTCAGTTACGTCGCCGACGAGCGGGCGGCTCGTGAGGTGGAGGGGGCGTATGGCGGGCGAGCCGTCGCCGTGCGCGCCGACGCGGCGCACCTGGACCAGATGGAGCGGTTGTTCACCACGGCGGACGAGGTGTTCGCCGACCGGGCCGCGGGGCCGCTCTCGGTACTGGTGAACAACGCCGGCGTCATCGACCACACGCCGATCGACGAGCTGACTCCGGAGGTGTTCGAACGGGTGATGGCGATCAACGTACGCGGTGTGTTCTTCGCGGTGCGGGAGGCAGCGCGCAGGATGGCCGACGGTAGCCGGATCGTGAGCATCTCCTCCACCGGCACCGCCTGGCCCAGCCCGGGTGAGTCGGTCTACGCCGCGAGCAAGGCGGCCATCGAGCAGCTCACCCGGGTCGCCTCCCGGGAGCTGGGGCGGCGCGGGATCACGGTCAACGCGGTGTCGCCCGGCCCCACCGGGACCGACATGCTGCGTGCCGGGACCCCGCCGGAGGTGCTGGCCGGGGTGGCGCACATGACGGCTCTGGGCCGGGTGGGCACGCCCTCCGACATCGCCGCCGTCGTCGCGCTGCTGCTCGGCCCGGATGCCGCCTGGCTGACCGGTCAGAACCTCGTGGCCGACGGTGGCCTTGTCTAGCGGCAAGTGACGGCGGCCTTGTCCAGCGGCGGGTGGTCCCGGGGCCGGCGGCACTCCTGAGACGCCGCATCGGCTGCCGGGAACGCGGTGACCGATGAGGGCCGCGGCCATGCCGACGACGGCCATGGGCGGGGCGGGCGGCTCCCGCCCGTGGCACGGTCACTTCCGGGTGAGTTCCCGCAGGGCGATGTTCAGCTTCAGGACGTTGACCCGGGGCTCGCCCAGGAAGCCCAGGACGCGTTCCTCGGTGTGGTCGGCGACCAGCCGCTCCACCCGGGTGGCGTCGAGGTGGTTGCGTTCGGCGACGCGGTGGACCTGGAGCTTCGCGTACTCGGGCGAGATGTGGGGGTCCAGGCCGGAGCCGGAGGAGGTGACGGCGTCGGCGGGCACGTCCTCGGGCTTGACGGTGAAACCGGCCGTGGAGTTGTCCCGTACGGCGGCGGCCTTGGCGTCGCCGACCCACTTGATCAGGTCGGCGTTGTCACCGGAGCGGTTGGTGGCGCCGGAGAGGAGCAGTTCGTACCGGGTGTTGGCAGTGTTGGTGCCGAGCCCGTTGGACGGGCGTGGCTGGAACCACCTCAGGTCGGGGGCGGGGGTCTCCTGACCGGCTGTCAGCGGCAGGTCGTAGCGCTGTCCGATGAGTCCGGAGCCGACGACCCTGCCGTCCCCGTCCGTGATCTCGGAGCCGTTGGCGTGGTGGGGGAAGGCCGCCTGGGCGATGCCGGTGACGGCCAGGGGGTAGAGCACGCCCGTCACCAGCGTCAGGACGAGCAGGGCGCGAAATCCGGCCACGACCAGTCGTGCGGTGTTCCTCGCGGTGTTGTTCATGGCGATCAGCCGATTCCGGGAAGGGAGGAGAGGAGCAGGTCGATGATCTTGATACCGATGAAGGGTGCTGTCAGGCCGCCGAGTCCGTAGATCGCGAGGTTGCGGCGCAGCATCCGGTCGGCGCTCATCGGCCGGTAGCGCACGCCCTTCAGGGCGAGCGGTACGAGCGCGATGATGATCAGCGCGTTGAAGACCACCGCGGAGAGGATCGCCGACTGCGGGGAGGCCAGCCCCATGATGTTGAGCTTGTCCAGGCCGGGGTGGGCGACCGCGAACATCGCCGGGATGATCGCGAAGTACTTCGCCACGTCGTTGGCGATCGAGAAGGTCGTCAAGGCGCCCCGGGTGATGAGGAGTTGCTTGCCGATCTCGACGATCTCAATGAGCTTGGTCGGGTTGGAGTCGAGGTCGACCATGTTCCCGGCCTCCTTGGCGGCCGAGGTGCCGGTGTTCATGGCCACCCCCACGTCCGCCTGGGCCAGGGCCGGGGCGTCGTTCGTGCCGTCGCCGGTCATCGCGACGAGCTTGCCGCCGGCCTGTTCCCGCTTGATGAGGGCCATCTTGTCCTCGGGGGTGGCTTCGGCGAGGAAGTCGTCGACACCGGCCTCGTCCGCTATGGCCCTGGCCGTCAGCGGGTTGTCGCCCGTGATCATGACGGTCCTGATGCCCATGCGGCGCAGTTCCGCGAACCGCTCCCGCATGCCCTCCTTGACGACGTCCTTGAGGTGGACGACACCCAGGACGCGCGCTCCCCCGCCGTCCTCCACAGCCACCAGCAGCGGCGTGCCACCAGCCTCGGAGATCCGGTCCGTGAGCGCCTGCGCGTCCTCGGCGACATGACCGCCCAGCTCCTCCACCCAGGCCACGACCGCACCGGTCGCCCCCTTGCGCGCCTTCCGCTCCTCGCCGTCCGCGGTGAGGTCCACGCCCGACATCCGGGTCCGGGCCGTGAACGGCACCCACTCGGCGCGGGCCAGCTCCCCCTGGTGGCGCTCGCGCAGGCCGTACCGCTCCTTGGCCAGGACGACGACCGAGCGCCCTTCGGGCGTCTCGTCGGCCAGCGACGAGAGCTGGGCGGCGTCGGCGAGTTCGGCGGCTGTCGTCCCCTTGACCGGGACGAACTCGGCGGCCCGGCGGTTGCCGAGGGTGATGGTGCCGGTCTTGTCGAGCAGCAGCGTCGACACATCACCCGCCGCCTCGACGGCCCGCCCCGACATGGCCAGGACGTTGCGCTGGACGAGCCGGTCCATGCCCGCGATGCCGATCGCGGACAGCAGCGCACCGATCGTCGTCGGGATGAGGCAGACCAGCAGGGCGATCAGCACGATCATCGTCTGTCCGGCGCCCGCGTAGGTCGCGAAGGGCTGGAGGCTGACGACCGCGAGCAGGAAGACGATGGTCAGCGAGGCGAGCAGGATGTTCAGCGCGATCTCGTTCGGCGTCTTCTGCCGGTCCGCCCCCTCCACCAAGTTGATCATGCGGTCGATGAAGGTCTCGCCGGGCTTCGTCGTGATCCTGACGACGATCCGGTCGGAGAGGACCTTCGTACCGCCGGTGACCGCCGACCGGTCGCCGCCGGACTCACGGATGACCGGCGCCGACTCCCCCGTGATCGCCGACTCGTCCACCGACGCCACGCCCTCGACGACGTCACCGTCGCAGGGGACGATGTCGCCGGCCTCGCACACCACCAGGTCCCCGACGCGCAGATCCGTGCCGGGCACCTGCTCCTCGGCACCGTCCACCAGCCGGCGGGCGACCGTGTTGGTTTTGGCCTTGCGCAGGGTGTCCGCCTGCGCCTTGCCCCGGCCCTCGGCGACCGCCTCGGCCAGATTGGCGAAGATCGTGGTCAGCCACAGCCAGCCGGCGATGGCCCAGCCGAACCGGTCGGCCGGGTCAGTGAGCGCGAGGGCGGTGGTCAGCACCGAGCCGACCAGCACCACGAACATCACCGGTGACTTGATCATCACCCGTGGGTCGAGCTTGCGCAGTGCGTCCGGGAAGGACTTCAGCAACTGCTGGGGGTCGAACACGCCCCCTCCGACGCGCCCGCCCGCCGGTTTGTGACCGGTGGGCACGTCGTGGTGCGGCGCGGGGGTCGGCACGGCGGTGGACCGCGGCTCGTTCTGCTGCTTCACGTCGGTGGTCATGACGCCAGTCCTTCGGCCAGCGGGCCCAGTGCGAGGGCCGGGAAGTAGGTCAGCCCGGTGATGATGACGATCGTGCCCGCGAGCAGGCCGGTGAACAGCGGCTTGTCGGTGCGCAGGGTTCCGGCGGTCTCCGGTACGGGCGTCTGTTCCGCGAGCGATCCGGCCAGCGCCAGGACGAACACCATGGGGACGAACCGGCCGAGCAGCATCACCAGGCCGATGGTGGTGTTGAACCACCGGGTGTCGGCGTTCAGGCCGGCGAACGCGCTGCCGTTGTTGTTGGCGCCGGAGGTGTACGCGTACAGGATCTCCGAGAAGCCGTGCGCGCCGGAGTTGGTCATCGAGTTCGCTGGCGTGTCCAGGGCCATGGCCGCGGCGGTGAAGCCCAGTACCAGCGCCGGGGTGACCAGGATGTAGCAGGCGGCGAACTTGATCTCCCGGGTGGAGATCTTCTTGCTCAGGTACTCGGGGGTGCGGCCGACCATGAGACCGGCGATGAAGACCGCGATGATCGCCATGATCAGCATGCCGTACAGGCCGGACCCGACACCGCCGGGGGCGATCTCCCCCAGCATCATGCCGAGCAGGGTGATCCCACCGCCGAGCCCGGTGTACGAGGAGTGGAAGGAGTCCACCGCGCCGGTGGACGTCAGCGTGGTGGAGACCGCGAAGAGCGACGAGGCGCCGATGCCGAACCGGATCTCCTTGCCCTCCATCGCTCCGCCGGCGGCCTCGAAGGCCGGGCCGTGGCCGGAGAACTCGGTCGCCCACATCAGCAGCACGAAGCCGACCCAGATGGTCGCCATCGTGGCGAGGACCGCGTACCCCTGACGGACGGACCCGGCCATCCGGCCGAAGGTGCGTGTCAGCGAGAAGGGGATCAGCAGGATCAGGAAGATCTCGAAGAGGTTGCTGAAGGCGTTGGGGTTCTCGAAGGGGTGGGCGGAGTTGGCGTTGAAGTAGCCGCCACCGTTGGTGCCCAGCTCCTTGATGACCTCCTGGGAGGCGACCGCCCCGCCGTTCCACTGCTGCGAACCGCCCGTGAACTGCCCGACCTCATGGATGCCGGCGAAGTTCTGGATCGCGCCGCAGGCCACCAGGATGAGCGCGCCGATGACGGAGATCGGCAGCAGGACGCGTACGACACCACGGACCAGGTCGGCCCAGAAATTGCCGAGTTCACCGGTGCGCGACCGGGCGAAGCCCCGAACCAGGGCGACGGCGACGGCCATGCCGACGGCGGCGGAGACGAAGTTCTGCACGGCAAGGCCGCCGGTCTGCACGACGTGGCCCATGGCCTGCTCGCCGGCGTAGGACTGCCAGTTGGTGTTCGACACGAATGACGCGGCGGTGTTGAACGCCTGGTCCGGGTCGATGGAGGCGAAGCCCAGGGAGCCGGGCAGGCTGCCCTGGGCCCGCTGCAGGACGTAGAGGAACAGTACGCCCACGGCGGAGAGGGCGAGGACGCCGCGCAGGTAGGCGGACCAGCGCATCTCGGCGGTGGGGTTCGCGCCGATGGCCCGGTAGACCCACTTCTCCGCACGCAGATGCCTGTCGGAGGAGTAGACCTCGGCCATGTGGTCGCCGAGCGGACGGTATGCCAGCGCCAGCGCGGCGATCAGTGCGAGGAACTGGAGCGCACCAGCGAGGAAGGAGCTCATGGCGGTGCTCAGAACCTCTCCGGCTTGACGAGGGCGAGGACCAGATAGCCCAGCAGGGCGGCGGCCACGATCAGGCCGACGATGTTCTCGGCAGTCACAGTTTCGCCACCCCCCTGGCGATGAAGGCCACCAGCGCGAACACCGCGACCGTGATGACGACGAAGGCCGTGTCGGCCATCGCGAGCTCCTGAAGAGTGTCGGTTGAAAGATGATCGGACCCCCAGAGCAAAGCGCGCTCCTGCACCCCGAAGATCGTCCTTGACGGCTCCCATACGGGCCCTGACCGGCTTCTAACGGCTTCCTTACGCACACCCCGGCCCACCCGCGGACGTGACGGGAGCTCAGACGCCGCGGCGGGGACACGGGCGGTGTCCGCGCCGGTGCCCTCCGGTCATCGAGGGCTGAGGACAGCGCGTGCTCCCCCGCCTCGTACGTACCGGACCGGCGCCTCGGCACGCAGGCCGCGGACACTCGACGCCGTGCCCCGAGGGTGCCGTACCGGAGCCGCGCTTTCGGGGGCCGAGGCATGTGCCGCCCCGCCGGGGCGCACCGGGCGACGGCGGCCGGCGGACGGGGAGCCGGGCGCGGGCCGGACGGCGGGCACGGCCGGGCCGGGCGCGGGCGGCGCGGGCCGGCGCGTCAGCGGCCGGCCGCAGCACTGCGGCCAGGCGGACGGCCGGACGGCCTGACCTCGCGCCCCACCGGAGCGGGCGGTGGTCCTCGACCGCCTGCGGGGCATCACCGAGCACGCGGCGACAACTGGGCGGGGCGAGCGCGCTGCCGTACTGCCAGGAGCTCCACCTCGCCCGTATGACCGGGGCCCGAACGCCGCCGCGGGGAGCTCATCGCGCCGGCGCGGCGCCGGGGCGCGGAACGCTGTCCTTCGGCCCGGCCGCGCGGGCGACGAAGAGGAGGAGCACTCCGCACGCCGCGACCAGAACCCAGCCCGGCCGGGACGCGTGGGCGAGCTCCGCACGGCCGGCGGCGGTGACCAGGCCGCCCGCGACGGCGATGCCGACGGCGGCACCGAACTGGCGCGCGGTGGATGTGATCGCACCGGCCACGCCGGCGCGGGCCGGAGGCAGTCCACTGACGGCGGTGTTGGTGATCGGGGCGTTCGCGAAGCCGAACCCGATGCCGATGAGCGCGTAGGCCAGCAGGAGCAGGGCGACGCTCGTGTCCGTCTCCAGCCGGACCAGGCACAATCCGCCGGCCGTGAGGAAGCCGCCGGCCAGAGCCAGTGGCAGTCTCGGCCCGAGGCGGCCGACCAGGCGGCCGGACCAGGGTGCGCAGAGGGTCGCACCGACCGCCATGGGCAGGGTCGCGAGACCGGCCGCCAGCGGTGCCCACCCCCGGGTGTGCTGAAGGTAGAGGGTGTTGAGCAGCAGGGTGACGTTCAGCGCGGTGAAGATCGCCACGGCGCCCAGGACCGCGCCGCCGAAGGCCGGGCGCCGGAAGAGCGCCAGGTCCATCAACGGCTCGCGCAGACGGGACTCCACCCGTATGAAGGCGGCTGTCGCCACGACGGCGACCGCGTACAGGGCCACGGCCGTCGCCGACGTCCAGCCGATGCGTGGTCCTTCGATGAGGACGCCGACCGAGGCTCCGATGACCACGGTCAGCAGGGCCTGACCGGGCAGGTCGAGCCGCCGGGCCTGCTTCGCCCGGGACTCCGGCACGAACACCGCGGTGAGTACCAGGGCCACCACGACGACCGGCACGTTGATCCAGAAGACCGACCGCCAGCCGAACGCGGCGATGAGAGCGCCGCCCGTGACCGGGCCGGCCGCCATGCTCAGGCCGAAGACCGACGCCCAGATGCCGATGGCCTGGGCTCGCTCCTTGGGGTCGGGCATCGCGTTCACCACGATCGCCAGGGCCACGGGGCTGAGCATCGAGGCCCCGATGCCCTGCGCCGCGCGCGCCGCGACGAGCACCCCCACCGAAGGGGCCACCGCGCAAACCAGCGAGGCCGCCGCGAACACGACCAGTCCCGTCCGGAACACCCGTCGGCGCCCGAACCGGTCCGCCAGCGCACCGGAGGAGATCAGCAGGGCCGCCAGGACGAGGGTGTACGCGTCCACCGTCCATTCGAGACCGCGCGTCCCGACACCCAAACCGTGGCCGATCGCGGGCAGACCGACGTTGACGATGGTGGTGTCCAGGCCCACCAGGAACATGCTCAGGCAGCAGACGGCCAGCACCGTCCAGCGTCCGCGAGCGCTGAGGAGGGGTGGAGCGGGGTGGGTCGTCGTGGTCACGGTTGCCTCTCACGTTCGGGAGCGCCCCAGGTCCGGGAGCGCCGGCCCGGTAAGGCTCCGGCCGGACGGCGACCACGGCACAGCGTTTTTGCGGAGGCTGCAAAATGGGGGCATGGACGCGGAACTGGAGCAAATACTCGACAGCATCGGGCCACGGCTGCGCGGGTTGCGCCGGGACCGGGGGCTCACTCTGGAAGCGCTCGCGACCATGACCGGCTTCTCGGTGAGCACACTGTCCCGCCTCGAGTCCGGCAAGCGGCGCCCCACGCTGGAGCTGCTGATCCCGCTCGCGCGGGCGCACCGGGTCGCCCTCGACCAATTGGTCGCCGCGCCGGCCAGCGGTGATCCCCGGGTGCACCTCCAGCCCCTGCGCAGGAGTCACGGCAGCGTCGTGGTGCCGCTGACGCAGTATCCGGGCCGTGTACAGGTGTTCAAGCAGGTACTGGCTCCCCGTGAGCCGAAGCTCGTCACCCATGACGGCTACGAGTGGCTCTACGTCCTCGCGGGCGAACTGCGGCTCATCCTGGGGCGGAGCGAACTCGTGCTGCGTCCCGGCGAGGCGGCCGAGTTCGACACCGGGGAGCCGCACTGGTTCGGCCCGGCCGGCGTCGGTACCGTCGAGATCCTGCACTTGTTCGGCCCGCGGGGCGATCAGGCCGTCGTCCGCGCGAAGCCGTCCCCGGCCGGCCCGCGGCGGACGCGCCCTCGGTGACCACCGGAGCGGGGAGCGGGCGCAGCGGGAAGCAGGGGTTTCCGCCCCGCCTCACCGGGCCGGGAAAGCGGGCGTTCGCGGAGCGCGACGACGCCCCGAAGGGCAGAGTGTCCCCATGACTGACGAAGCCACCGGCCACCTCCTCGACCGCTTCATCGGCGCGGTACGGCCGGCTCTGCCCCTGGTGTCGGTGTGGGCACACGGTTCGCTCGCCGGGGGCGACTACCAACCCGGCCGCAGCGACCTCGACCTCATCGCCGTGCTCGACCGGCCGTGCACGCCGGCGGAGGAACGGCGGCTCGCAGAGGTCCACGAGCGCCTCGGGGAGACTGGTCCCCTCGCGGCGAAGCTGCACTGCAGTTACGTCGCGGTCGCGGAGCTGGACGATCCCGCACGCACGCATCTCACGTGGGCGCACGAGGAGTTCCTGCGCCGTCCGGTCACCCCGGTGACCAGGCGAGAGTTGCACACCTTCGGGCTCGTCCTGCACGGTGAGCCGCCCGCCCTCCGGCTGCCGCCGGTGTCCGACCGTCAGCTGACGGAGTTCGTCGTCGCGGACATGGAGGGCTTCTGGCGGCCGTCCCTGGATCGCCCCGAGTTGTGGACGCGTGACATCTGGGTCGATCTCGGCCTGCTGACGGTGGCCAGGGCGACGGTGACGCTGCGGGACGGCAGGCTGATCACCAAGGCCGAGGCCCTGGGCGTGCTGCGCGAGTTGGGCGCTCCGGCCGAGGTGGTGGACGATGTCAGGCAGCGCCGTTACGGTGATCCCGCTCCGCCTTCGCAGCAGTGGCTCGCCCGGCGGGCGGAACTCACCCTAGCCTTCCTCGGGACCGCGATCGAGCGGATCGCCGCGACCTCCCGCCCTTGAGCGGCTCCCCCGGCCCGCGGTGGCCGGGCGCGGCGGATGGACGGGGCCAGGCCCGGCGACACGCAGGGCCCAGGCCGGTCGATGGCTCCCCCCGTGGGCGGGACCCGTCCGCGCTCGATGCCCGGGGCCGCAGTTCGGCGGGGGCGAAGCCTGCCCGGACCCTGGAGGCAGGCATCGTCGCGAGATGATGCCTGCCTCCGGTGCGTGTCTTCACCGTCCGCCGCAGAGCGGACGGACGCGTGGGCTGGGAGGGCGGTACCGGACCGGGTTGTCACCCAGTGGCTGTACCCCGGGGCGCCTTCACAGCCCGGCCCCCGAAGCCGTTGGAGGTCCCCACCGGCCTCGGGACCACGATGACTGCGCGGTCAGCGCTTGTTGCCGTACCCGTCCTGCTTGCCGTCGTCACCGTGCTTGCCGTCGTCATTCTTCTTCGAGTCGCTCTTCTTCGACTCACCCTTCTTCGAGTCACCGTCGTTGATGCAGACGTTGCCGAATGCCGGGTTGAGCAGACCAACGGCATTGATCGTGTTGCCGCAGATGTTGATCGGGATGTGGATCGGCAGCTGGACGATGTTCCCGGACAGGACACCCGGGCTGCCTACGGCCACGGCATCGGCCTCGGCGTCCGCGCTGGCCACGCCGGCACCGCCGATCAGGACCACACCGGCGGTGGCGGCAACAGCAACCGCCCTCTTCACAAGTGACATCGCGATCTTCCTTTGAACGAGATTCCTGCCGCAACTCTGCGGCGTGGACGGCCCGACAACACCGACGACCCACTCGGAGTCACGCACATACGGCCAACCCGGTGACCAGTCCGTGCGCCGAATGCCTGACGGTGGTGATCGTGACCTCGTCCCTCCCGCGTCAGCAGCCGCAGGCCGGTCAGCGATGGCGAGGTGACGGTGCAGTCGGGGGCGGGCCGTCATCAGCCGGGTGCTGATGAGGTGTAGAGCCTGCTGCTGGTCCGGGTGATGAAGTGCCGGGTCAGCTCGGGGCCGAGGGCCTGCGCCTGCAGGTGGGCGTACATCACGTTGTAGTGCTGCACGTCGGATGCCTTTTCGAGGTAGAGGTCGCTGGTGAACCTCTCCAAGTACACCACCGCCTGGCGGCTGTCCCGGAATTGCAGGAGGGAGAACGCTCCTGACAGGCCCGGGTGAGCGCCCGCCGTGTGAGGGAGGACCTGCACGGTGATGTGCGGCTCGGTGCTCAGTGCGTGCAGGTGGTCCAGTTGCTCGCGCATGATCTCCCGGCTGCCGACGACACGCCTCAGGGTCGATTCGTCCAGGACGACCCACAGGCGCAGGCGGCGGGCGGGATCGTAGATCCGGTGCTGGCGGCGGAGACGCACTTTCAGACGCGCGGCGGCCTGCTCGACGGTGACCAGGGGGATCGTTTCCTCGATGACCGCGGCCGCGTAGGCGGGAGTCTGCAACAGGCCGGGGATCACCATGGGCTCGTAGGCGTGAATGATGGTGGCGTCCGTCTCCAGGCCGACGTACACGCTGTGGGGGATGTCGCCGTAGGCGTGCCACCAGCCCTGTCGGCTCGACTTCCCGGCGAGCTCCATCAGGGAGTCGACGACATACGGGTCGGTGACGCCATAGAGCTCGCAGAGATCTCGTACATCGCGGGGGCTGACGGCACGGCGGCCGGTCTCCATATGACTGACCTTGGCCTGGGAAACCAGCAGTCGTGCCGCCACCTGCGTGCCGGTCAGTCCGCTGGCCAGACGGAGCCGGCGCAGCTCCGCTCCCAGTCGTCGTCCCCTGACGGTGGGGTTGTTGTTCGCCGCCACGGGCGGTGTACCTCCGGTTCCGGACAACTGCGTTGCAGCAGATTGGCATGGGCGGCCGGTCGTCGATCACGAGCCGTGCCGCCGGGTTCGGGGACGGCGAAAACGGACTGTGACCGTGTAATTTGCCGCTCAGCACTGCCCCGGACGGAACAGTGTTCCCCAAGGGAGGCTTGCCCGCCCCGTGTCTCTCCGCTCATCACCCCCGTCCCGGGGGCAGCCGAACGCGCCCCTCGGGACCGACACCGCCACCGACGGTGTCCGCGCGATCCTGGTACCAGCGGGCGCAGTGGGTGGTGTATCCACGGCTGTCGAGAGTGCATGCTCCACCGTCGGGGAAGCTACCGGAAGAGCATCACGGGCGCACGGCAGCAGGCGGTCCCCACAACGAACGACGGTCAGCGGCACGATGTCACGCCCGGGGCGGGACAGCCGGCAGCCGGCGCGGGCAGCGGGGACCGGGCGTTGCTGCCGTCGGGAACGGATCCCGCTCCCCACACGGCGGCCGGCCGACAGCCGCGGCGCGGCGGGTGCAGCAGGCCGGCCGGAACGGTTCGGCAATTGTTCGGGCTGCCGGCCGCCGGCGCCACCGGAGCGGCACGGCACGGGGTGGGCCCCGGGGCCCTTCTTCCAGCCGGAGGAGCCAGGCTCGATTGTCAGTGGTGGGTGAGACGGTAGGAGCATCGAGTCGGAAAGAGGGGGAGCCGCCCATGTCCGGAAGCCAGAACTACATCAACCACGTCGCTCTTGTGCTGGACGCGAGTTCGTCCATGTCCCGCCTGAGCCGCAAGGTCGTCGAAGTCGCCGACCAGCAGATCGCGTATCTCGCCCGCCGGTCGAGGGAACTGGACCAGGAGACCCGTGTCACGGTGTACGTCTTCGCGGACAAGGTGGAGTGCGTCATCTACGACAAGGACGTACTGCGGATGCCGTCGCTGAAGCAGCTGTACCGGGTCGGTGGGATGACGGCTCTGCTGGCCGCCGCGCTGAAGTCGCAGCGGGAGCTGGCGCAGACGGCGCAACTGTACGGCGACCACAGCTTCCTGACGTTCGTCCTGACCGACGGGCAGGAGAACGCCAGTCATCGCTGCCCGGACGCCCCTGCCCGGGATCCTCGTGAACTGGTCACGGCCATGGCCGAGATGATCGAGACGCAGGAGGACAACTGGACGCTGGCCGTGCTCGTGCCGGATCAGATGGGCAAGCGTGAGGCCATGCGGTGCGGTTTCCCGAAGGACAACATCGCCATCTGGGACGCCACGAGCACACAGGGTCTGGAGGAGGCCGGGCAGGTCATCCGAGAGGCCACCGAGAAGTTCATGGTGGGCCGCACCAAGGGCATCCGGGGATCGCGGGCGGTGTTCTCCACGGGTGCCGAGGTGGTCAACAAGGACACCATCGAGGCGGCCGGCCTCACCCCGGTGGATCCGTCGGAGTACCGGCTGATCCCGGTGGCCCGGGACGCGGCGATCCGGGACTGGGTCGTCGAAAGCGGGCACACCTACCGTACCGGTGGTGCGTTCTACCAGTTGAGCAAGTCGGAGAAGATCCAGGCGCGGAAGCAGATCGCGGTGCTGGAGAAGAAGACGGAGCGGGTGTACACGGGGCCCGAGGCCCGAGCCCTGCTCGGCCTGCCGGAGGTGGAGGTTCGCCTCAAGCCGGACCACAACGACGACTTCACGATCTTCGTACAGAGCACCAGTGTGAACCGGAAGCTCGTACCGAACACGCGGCTGCTGCTCATGTCCTGACGCCTTGGAGACCCCGTCGGGTGCCGGAGACCGTGTCCGTGCCGGCGCCCCACCCGCCACGGACGCGGTGACCGCGAGCGGGGGTGCGGCGCAGGAGTACGTATGGCTCCGGCCCACCGGCCGGCACCGGGACAGCGCCGCGAGGACCCGCCCCACCGGGGTACGTCCGATCGCGCCGGACGGTGGGGCGGTGGCGACAGCCGGCGCGGGTTCGGGGACATGGGCCAACCGGTGGCCGAGGGGGGCCGCGGCGCGCGGCCGGACGGCCCAGCGCAGAAACCCGGCGGGCGGGTGAACATCAGACGGGCCACCGGCCCGACGGCGGACTGCGTCACGCACACCAGGGGCCCGGGTCAGCGCACGGCGGAGCAATGGAATGGCACAGGCTCGGCGGCACGGGGCATACGGGGATCGTGACTGACGAACTGATCAACGGGCCGGATGCCGCGCATCGGCGGCCGGCAGGGGTAAGCGACAAGACGGTGGAAGCCCTGGGTTCCCTCTCGAAGGCGCTGGAGACCACGGAGCGGGCCCGGGGGCATCTGTACGCCTTCCACCAACTGACCGGCGGCGCGGACCTGGAACTGGACAGCGCGGTACAGCTACTGCGCGAGGCCGGTCACGAAGAGGAGGCGACCCTGGTCGAACGGGAGATCCTGGGGCGCAATGTCATCCCTGGACACTGGACATTTCAAATCGTCGAAGCGTACAACCGCACGTACTACCGGCCCTTCACGGACATTGAGCGGGACATCGTACGCAAGCTCGCCGACGGCCGGGACCATCTCTACGAGGCGGAGATGAAAGAGGCCCGGCGGACCCGGCATCACCCGGACCACACGGCTGCACCATCCAACGAGTAGCCGTGGTCGAGGCCGGCCGCCGTCCGACGCGGGCCCCGACCGTCGGGCTGCGCGGGCGTGGGCCGGGCGCTGAAGGAGCGGGGCCCAGCCCGAGGACGGCGGGAAGCGGTGCTTCCTCATGCCCGTGTCCCCCAGCGAGTGATGCTCTCCTCCGCAACCGCGTGCGTGGATCTCGCCGGATGGCACGAGCCCACCAGCCCACCGGGAGGGCACGGGGAGCGGACGACGGGCTCTGGGGTGCGCGCCATGCGCGCCGCGCCGCGGGTGGCCGCCTGCCGCTCGTCACCCGCCGGCCCCCCGGCAGGCGGGGCGCCGCCGGGACCCGCGCCGCGCCCGGCGCCCGGTCCGTCGGTCCGGCGTGGTGTCGGCTGCCCGTTCCGCGAGGTCCGACGCCGTGCTGCGGCCGGCCGCCGACCGTACGGGGGAACCGCTGCTGCTGGGAAGGCCGGGATCGCGACCGCGACGGCGGCCCCCGTCACCGCGGTGGCTGAAGCACCGCAGCGACCTCCGGCCGCCTGTGGGAGCGGCCGGTGCAGGAGAGCGTCGCGGGGTCCGCCGCGTTCCGCCGCCGTACGGGGCGGACGCCGACGTCGGCTCGCTGACCGTACCCTGGCGGCATGCGCATGCGCCCCACTCTGAGCTGGACCCCCACCGAGGATCTGCCGCCGGGCACCACCGATCCGGAGCCGGTCGCCGATGCGCTGAGCACCGGCGGTGTGCTGGTGCTCAGCGGGGCGGGCATCTCCACGGAGTCCGGTATCCCCGACTACCGGGGCGAGGGCGGCAGCCTGAGTCGGCACACCCCGATGACCTACCAGGACTTCACCGCCAGCGCTCAGGCCCGGCGCCGGTACTGGGCGCGCAGCCACCTCGGATGGCGCACCTTCGGCCGCGCCCGGCCCAACGCCGGGCACCGCGCCGTGGCCGCGTTCGAACGGCACGGCCTGCTCCTGGGTGTGATCACCCAGAACGTCGACGGCCTGCACCAGGCTGCCGGCAGTGAGGGGGTCGTCGAACTCCACGGGAGCCTGGACCGGGTCGTCTGCCTGTCCTGCGGCGCCTCCAGCCCGCGTCGTGAACTCGCCCGGCGGCTGGAGGAGGCCAATGCGGGCTTCGATCCGGTGGCCACCGCGATGAACCCGGACGGTGACGCCGACCTCACCGATGAGCAGGTCGGGGACTTCCGCGTGGTGCCCTGCACGCTCTGCGGCGGCATCCTCAAGCCGGACGTGGTGTTCTTCGGCGAAGCCGTTCCGCCGCGACGGGTCGAGCACTGCCGCGAACTGGTCGGTGAAGCGGCCTCGCTGCTGGTCCTGGGATCGTCGCTGACGGTGATGTCCGGACTCCGGTTCGTCCGTCAGGCCGCCCAGGCCGGAAAGCCGGTGCTGATCGTCAACCGGGACCCGACACGGGGCGACCGGCACGCCCTCACCCGCGTCGCGCTCCCTCTGGGAGGCGCCCTCACCACCGTGGCCGACCGGCTGGGCATCCCCATCGGCGGCCGGGCGACGGCCTGAGCGGGTCGCCCCGGCGCCGATGCGGTGCAGGGGTGCGCGGAGGGCCCGCGGTGAGTCCCGGCCAGGTCTGCCGTCCCGGGGCCCAGCCGCGGCTGGTGGTGGCCCGTGCCCGACACCGCCTCCCCCGATGCCCGGCGCTACGGCCGCGGGAACGGCGCTCGCAGCGTCTCGAAGACAAGCGGTCGGTCCTCCGACCGCACCACCATCCCGCCCTCGCGGACCAGCCCGAGCGGCACTGCCGCCCCGCGCGGTGACAGGCGCGGGAAGTGCCGCTGGATCGGAGAGCCGGGCCACGGCAACGCCGTCCCGCCCGTCCCGGCCGGCCGGGACGGTGTGGACCATGACCACCGGAAGCCGTCGAAGTCCGTATCCACCGTCCCCGGCTTCGGCGGCTGCCGGGGCGGAGCGCAGCAACAACGACAGTCGCACGGGCTGTGGCGGGCGATCAGATCCCGCTGTCGATTCCCGTCACCGCGGCCGGCCCCAAGGGGGCGTCCTCCTCGGCCATGCCGCTGTCCCGCAGGGC
Source organism: Streptomyces sp. NPDC050856 (assembly GCF_040653855.1). NCBI lineage: Bacteria > Bacillati > Actinomycetota > Actinomycetes > Kitasatosporales > Streptomycetaceae > Streptomyces > Streptomyces sp. NPDC050856. The sequence continues at coordinate 160,360 of NZ_JBFAGV010000011.1, forward strand.
GCCGGAAACCAAGCGGACCGCCTCTGCCTCGGCGCCGGCCTGGTCCTCGGCCTCGACCTCGAGCCGGACGGAGAACATGCCTCCCTCACTGACCGACAGCAGGCTCAGCTCCTCGCTCTCCCCCAGCTCGGTGTTCCGCGGATCCTGCGGGCGCAGCCTGCGTTCGAAGGCCGAACGTGCGGCCTCGGTCACTCCGTGGACGAACGTACCCGGAACGGTGATGACATAGGTGGTCACAGGATCTCCTCACAGGAAAGGCCGTGGCATTCGGGCCGTCGGGCTCGGTGAGGTCGCCGCCACTCGTCCGAGTGGCGGGCGAGCTCCCTTTGACGACCCGTGCGTGAGCGGATGCGGGAGCCGGCCAGCGACGGCTGTTCCCACCGCGCGCACGGTGGCAGCGCGCCGAGTCGTCGTGGGCCCGCGCCGAGGTGTCCCACCCTGCCCGAACCCGTTCGCCCCGAGCATGTGCCGCCTCTCCCCGCGCTCCCCGACTCCGCCTCTTGCTCCGCCGTATTGGACGGACACTCTACGGGTGCGGCCCGAGGGCCGGTGGACATCGATGCGCACGAGATCCCGCGCCGCCGGTGCGGGGCGGGCCGAAAGGTGACCGTCCTCGGTGCGAAGGCGGCACCCGCGGCGTCGGTGAAGCGCCTCGGGGGCCCGGTGGGCGGTCGCCGACCGGGTCCGCTGTCGGGCACCACCTCGGTGGCAGCGGTGTCCGACGCGGCGCCGACGGGTCCCGCGGCGTGCGGATCCGGACGGGCGAGCGGGAGCGGGGCCCGGGGGTCAGGCAGGCTGGTCCGACGGAGCGGAACCTGCCGCTCCCCCGGCCGCCGCCCCGGCCGGCTTGTGCGCCGGCGTCCGTGCCAGTGCCTGCTCCAGGTCCGCCCACAGGTCCTCGACGTGCTCGATGCCGACGGACATCCGTATCGTTCCCGGACCGATGCCCGCCGCGTCCAGGGCCGCCGCGTCGAGCTGCCGGTGCGAAGTGGAGGCCGGGTGCATCACCAGGGTCTTCACATCGCCGAGTGAGGCGGTCAGGGCTGCCAGGCGGACGGCTTCGATGAAGGCCCGCCCCGCCTCGCGCCCGCCCGCGAGGTCGAAGGAGACGACCCCGCCCCCACCGTGCGGCAGCAGCCGACGGGCGACGGCGTGGTCGGGGTGCCCGGCGAGCGCCGGGTGGCGGACGGCCGCCACCGCCGGGTGCGCTGCGAGCCGGCCGGCCAGGTCGAGGGCGCTCGCGCTCTGCCGCTCGATCCGCAGCGGCATGGTCTGCAGACCGCGCAGGGTCAGCCAGGCGGCGAAGGGGTCGGTGACGGCGCCCTGTTCGACGGCGTAGTGGCGGATGCGGCAGTACAGCTCGGGGTTCTTGAAGACCGCGATGCCGCCCAGAACGTCCGCGTGTCCGGCGAGGTACTTGGTCGCGGAGTGGATCACCACGTCGGCGCCGTGCTCGATCGGCCGGCACAGCAGCGGCGAGGCGAAGGTGTTGTCCACGGCGCTGGGGACGCCGGCGTCGGTGGCGACGGCGATCAGGGCGGGCAGATCGGAGACGCGCGTGGTGGGGTTGGCGATGGTCTCCAGGTAGAGCAGCCGCGTCCTCGGCCGCAGCGCCCGCCGCACCTCCTCGGGGTCGGTCCCGGAGACGTACGTCACCTCGACGCCCCAGCGTGCGGCGAGGTCGCCGAGGACCGCGTACGTGCCGCCGTAGAGCCCGCGCTGCGCGATGACATGGTCGCCGGCGGAGAGCAGGCCGAGCAGGAGGCTGTTGATGGCGCCCATACCGGATGCGTAGGAGAGGGCGGAGGCACCGCCTTCGAGACGGGCGACGGCGTCCTCCAGGGTGCGGACGGTGGGGTTGCCGAGGCGGCTGTAGACGAAGGTGTCGGGCGAGTGGAAGGCGTCGGCCATCGCGTCGGCGCTGTCGAAGGAGAAGACGTGCCCCTGGTGGAGGGGGACGCCCAGGGGCGTGCTGCCGGTGACGTGCACCTGGGGAGGGTGGACGGCGAGGGTCTGGGGCCGGAGTGCTCCGGTGTCGTTGCTCATGGCACCCAGTCAACTGTCGCTCGGCTTGCGGTCACAGGGCCAATCCCGGCAGATTGGTCCGGTGATGAAGCCAATCTCTCCGTCCCTGGACGAACTCGTCGCCCGTCTCGGCCGCTGGTCGGCCGGGCGGGGGCCGCTGTATCTCCTGCTCGCCGCCCGTTTCCGGCAGTTGATCGACGAGGGGGTGTTGGCTCCGGGTGTTCTCCTGCCGCCCGACCGCCGGCTCGCCGGAGCGCTCGCGGTGGGTCGCACCACGGTCGTGGCGGCTTACGACGCCCTGCGTCAGGAGGGTCGGCTGGTGCGGCGGCAGGGCAGTGGGACACGCGTGGCATCCGCCGCGCTCACGCCCGGGCCGCGCGTGCGGGAGACGTCCAACCCCCTCTTCCTGCATCTGCTCGACACACCCGACGACGTCATCCTGATGAGCTGCGCCGCACCGGTGGATCCGCCGCCCGAACTGAGGGAGGCGTACCGGACGATGACGCTCCCGGCCGGTGATCTGGGCTACCACCCGGCGGGGCTGCCGGCTCTGCGGGAGGCGATCGCCGAGCGGTACGGGGCACGGGGCGTCGCGACCGGTGCGGAGCAGATCCTGGTCACCACAGGTGCCCAGCAAGGCCTTTCCCTGCTGACCCGGCTGCTGGTCGCTCCGGGGGACGGGGTGCTGGTCGAGGCGCCGACGTATCCGGGGGCGCTGGACCTGTTGCGGGAGGCGGCGGCCGTCCTGCACCCGGTGGCGGTGGGACCGGACGGGGTGGACGTGGCGGAGGCGGTCACGGTGATGGAGCGTCACCGGCCGGCCCTGGCCTACGTCGTCCCCCGGTTCCAGAACCCGACCGGGTCGGTCCTCGCGCCGCTGGCCGGCCGCCGGCTCGTCGAGGCGGCGAACGGGCTGGGGGTGCCGCTGGTGGACGACGAGGTGCTGACGGACCTCGCGTTCGAGGCGGGGGCGCCGTCACCTTCCCTCTCCCCGTACGGCGAGGTGATCGGGGTCGGCTCGCTGAGCAAGGTGGTGTGGGCCGGGCTGCGGATCGGCTGGGTGCGCGGCCCGGCGTCGTTGATCGCGCGGCTGGCGCGGCTGAAGGCCATCCACGACCTCGGCTCGGACGTGCCGGCACAGTGGGTGGCCACACGGCTGCTGGGCGACTTCGCGCCGATCGTGGCGGACCGGGCACGGACGCTGCGCGCCGGCCACGACCACCTGCGGGCCGAGCTGGCGCGGCTGCTCCCCTCCTGGAGCTGCCCGCCGGCCGAGGGCGGCCAGACGCTGTGGGTCCGCCTCCCCCACGGTGACGGTGTCGCCTTCGCCCAGGTCGCGCTCCGGCACGGCGTGGCGGTGCTGCCGGGCGCCACGATGGACGCGCTGGGCGGCAGCACGCGCTGTCTGCGGCTGCACTTCGTACTGCCGCCGGACGTGCTGTCGCGGGCGGTGGACCGGCTGGCGCGTGCGTGGAGCGAGTACGCGCCCCAGGCGGCGTCGACGCCCTCCCCGCCGGCCGCCTCGGTCACGCTGAACGCGATCGCGGTCTGACGGAGCGGGGCGTCGGGGCGCGGGGGTCCGTCAGCGCCGACACCCGGCCCTGCGGAGCCGGAACCCGGCCCCCGTCGTCCATGTCGGGCCGGCGGCCCTGGAGCCGGGCCGGCGGGGCGCGCCGGCTCAACAGCGCGCGGGGGGGCCGAGACCGCAAGCGCCGGCCCGACGGCGGCCGCGCGCGGCCGGGAGCGGCAGCCACCCGGTGGGAGGCGCGCGGGCGGCACCGGGGCCCTCATGGGTGCCCGACCGCTGTCACCTCGCCCAGCGGCACGGGGCGCCGGTGGTGTACGAAGTCCTCTGTGAACGCACAGATCCAGGCCCCGACCGTCCGCCTCTTCATAGCCCTCGCTCCGCCCGACGACGCCAAGGAGGAGCTGGCGCAGGCACTGCGGCCCGCCCATGACGCCCACCCGCGCATGCGGTGGAACCGTATCGAGGACTGGCACATCACCCTGGCGTTCCTCGGTGAGCTGCCGAGGTCGGCCGGTTCGCTCCTGCGGCCGCCGCTCGCGGCTCTCGCCGCGAGGCGCCAACCCCTGCGTCTGGCCCTGCGCGGCGGCGGACACTTCGACGAGCGCGTGCTGTGGACCGGTATCGGCGGGGACCTCGAAGGGCTGCGGGTGCTCGTCGGCGAGGTGCGGGCGCTGGTGCGGGAGCAGGGCATCACGTTCCTGGACCGGCCGCTGAATCCCCACCTGACGCTCGCCCGGTCCCGCCGCGACGACACTGCCGGCGTCGTACAGGCCGCCGCGGGACTTTCCGCGTTCACCGGCCGGACATGGCAGGCCGGGCGCCTGCACCTGGTCGGCAGCAACGTCGGCCGCGGCCCGGGGCCCATCCACTACCGCGACATCGAGTCCTGGCCCTTCAGCGGTGCGAGATGAACCGCCTCCGTGGGCCGGACCCCCGGGGCGAGCGGCAGGCCGTGCTCCGGAGCTCATCGGGACCCTCGGCCGCGGCGGGCCCCGCACCGCGCGGTCATCGCCGCGCGGCGGGCCCGGTACGACGTCCAGCGGCTGACTATCCACTGCGACGCGCACCGGGACCCGCCGCCCGGTTCCCCGATCGCTTACGCGGCGGCGGGGAAGCGGTCCCAGACGCGGTGGCGGCTGAGGAGCGGGGTGATCGCGGCGAGCACACCCTCGCCGCTGTCCCCGGTCACCACACCGGGTGCCGTGGCCGGTACGCCGGCCGCCTGCAGGACGCCCTCGGCGCCCGCCCAGCCGCCGATGGCCTTGGCGTGCCGGTAGGCCTCGGAGATCATCATCAGGAGGCGGGGGTCGAGGGCGGTGCCCGCCTGCCCGGCGTCACCGGCCTTGGCGTCCCGCGCGCCGTACGCGTCGCTGCCCGGCGCGGGCACTCCGGCGAGGATCAGGGCGTCGAACTCGACGGAGCGGGCGGTGGCGAAGGTGCGCTGCACGGTGACGGGGTCGGCGCCGTTCAGGCCGATCCTGCCGCCCGCGGGGGCGATGACGAGGGGCACCATGCCCGCGTCCAGGACGGCCTGGCGAACGGTCCGGACGCCGTCGACGTCGCAGTTGTCGTCGGCGACGATGCCGATGATGCGGCCGTCGGCGGGCCACTCCTGGCCCACCTGGGACAGCGCGGGGCTCGGCTGGACGTCGGCCGGCGGCTGGGTGGGTTCGGGTGCCGGGAGCCCGAGGCCCTCGGCGACCCGGGCGCACAGCTCGGTGTCGATGTTGGCGAGCGCCTGGAGCTGGCGCTGCTTGACGGCGTTGTCGTAGCACTTGCCGAGCTCGAAGGTGTACGCGGTGATGATGTGTTCGCGCTCCACCGGGGACATGCTGAGCCAGAAGAGCCTGGGCTGGCTGAAGTGGTCGTCGAAGCTGGCGGGCGCCTCCCGCACCTTGCGCGCGGCGGGCACCTCCACCGGGGTCTCGACGTACGCCCCGGTGCCGGCGCCGGCGAAGAAGGGGCAGCCGCCGTCGAGCGAGTTCGGCTTGTAGGGGGCGACGCCACTGTGCACGCCCTGCTGGTGGAAGCCGTCCCGGAGCATGTCGTTGACCGGGGCGTGCGGGCGGTTGATCGGGATCTGGCTGAAGTTGGGGCCCGCCAGCCGGGTGATCTGGGTGTCCAGGTAGGAGAAGAGACGCCCGGCGAGCAGCGGGTCGTCGGTGACGTCGATACCCGGCACCAAGTGGCCGACGTGGAAGGCGACCTGCTCGGTCTCGGCGAAGAAGTTGCTCGGGTTGCGGTTGAGGGTGAGCAGGCCGATGGGCTGCACCGGCGCGAGTTCCTCGGGGACGATCTTCGTCGGGTCGAGCAGGTCGATGCCCTCGAACGTCTGCTCGGGGGTGTCGGGGAAGGTCTGGATGCCCAGCTCCCACTGCGGGTACGCACCGGCCTCGATCGCGTCGGCCAGATCACGGCGGTGGAAGTCGGGGTCGACACCACCGGTGATCTGGGCCTCCTCCCAGAGCTGGGAGTGCACGCCGAGCTTCGGCTTCCAGTGGAACTTGACCAGCGTGGTCGCGCCCTCCGCGTTGACGAGGCGGAAGGTGTGGACGCCGAAGCCCTCCATGGTGCGGTACGAGCGCGGGATGCCCCGGTCGGACATGTTCCACATCGTGTGGTGCTGGGCCTCGGTGTGCAGCGAGACGAAGTCCCAGAAGGTGTCGTGGGCGCTCTGGGCCTGCGGGATCTCCCGGTCGGGGTGCGGCTTGCCCGCGTGGATCACATCGGGGAACTTGATGGCGTCCTGGATGAAGAAGACCGGGATGTTGTTGCCGACGAGGTCGAAGACGCCCTCCTCGGTGTAGAACTTCGTCGCGAAACCGCGGGTGTCGCGAACGGTGTCCGCTGAGCCGCGCGATCCCAGGACGGTGGAGAACCGTACGAAGACCGGCGTTTCGGCGCCCTTGCGCAGGAAGGCCGCCTTGGTGACGCCCTCGGCCGTGCCGTAGGCCTGGAACACACCGTGGGCGGCGGAGCCACGGGCGTGTACGACACGCTCCGGAATGCGCTCGTGGTCGAAGTGCATGATCTTCTCGCGCAGGTGGTGGTCCTGGAGGAGGACCGGGCCGCGGGGGCCCGCCTTGAGCGAGTGGTCGGTGTCGTGCAGCCGGGTGCCCTGGGCGGTGGTGAGGTAGGCGCCGTCCTGGGCCCGGGACTGCGGCGGGTTGCCGGTGTGGCGGCCGGTGGGTGAGTACGGTGCCGGCTCACCCTGGTCCGGCTTGGGCGGCAGCGGGTCCCGCGCCTCGGTGGGCTCCTCGACCTGGGCGGGCTCGGGGGCGGGGGCGCCGGGGACGCCTTCGGCCGGTCCGCCGCCCTGGAGGGTGTCGGTCAGCTTGTCGGCGGCGGCCTTCAGCGGATTGGAATGGGGCATTTTTCCTCCGTGCTCGGGACAGGCACTCCTCAGCCATGACCGCCGCGGGACGGTACGTAACGGAAGCACCGGAGACATCCGTCCATCGGCACACCGGCCGATGGACGCAAGTCAACCGGTCCGTGAGCGGTCACGGCTGTGCTGGTACCCCCATGTCGTTGGAGGAAGCACGGACTTTGGTCATGTGTTCCCGGGGCGTGCCGCCGATCCTTTGCCGCGTCACCCGCCCCGGGGAGGAGGCCCTGACCGGAAGAGCGCGGCCCGCGGTTCCGATCCGCCGGGACGAGGTCGCGGGGCGCGTGCGAAGGTGCCAGTTCCGGGCCCCGGTGATGGGCGGGCCGCTCACAGGGCGGGCCGACCGGCGAGGCGTACCCGGGCCTGCGGCGGCCATGGCCGCCCCTCTGGCGTGCGCGGTCACCGACGGCAACGGCCGCGACTGCGACTGCGGCCGGTGTGGACCCGTCAGGCCGGGATCCGTAACGCCCGGCCGGGCCGGGCCGACTGCGGGCCCACCCGTGCGACGTCGGTCGAGAGGGGGCTGCCCGGCAGACAGCTCCGCGTCCGGCCGGGACGGCACGGAAGCGCCCGCGCGGTTCCGGCGCGGGCCGGCCGGATCAGCGGCCGCACCCGCCGAGGACACCGGCTGCGGCAGACCGGCCACCCTCTGCCAGGCCATGGTCCCGCTCGCGTGCCTCCGTGTCCGGCTCCCACGGCTTGCCGGACACGGCCCAGGGCCTGCCGCTCCGCGGATCATGCCGGGCTCCGGGGCCCGGCACGCACGTCCGCCACGTTGCCATGGGCGCCGGCACTCCCCTGTTGGCCCGTCCACCGCCGTGCGACGGCGCGCGCCAGGCCCGGCCCCCGACCCGGCGAGTCCGGACGAGGCTCAGCCCTGGACCTCGTACCGGCCGACCTCGAGGAAGTGGCGCAGCGCTTCCGGGGAGTTGTCGTCCAGAGCCGTGTTCGCCGCCTTGCGCAGGGCGTCGCTGATGCCCGGGTCGGCGAGGATACGAAGAATCGCGACGCGGTCGTCCTCGGCCTGGGCGAGCCGGTGGCCGGTCTCCAGCCAGGCTCGCATCTCCGCCACGGTGCCGTCGTCGAGGAGCTCGTTCGCCTCCCGAGTGACACGCTTACCACTGTCCGGGTCGCCCAGGACACGGAGGATCGCGACGCGCAGGTCGTCCACGTCCATCTCGTCGTAGGGGGAGCCCGCATCCGACACCGCTGCGGCAGCCGAAGGCGTCGCCGCGGCGGCGGCCAGTGACGGAGTGGCGAGCAGCAGGGCCGGGGCGAGGGCACCGGCGGCGATGGCGAGGGGCACGCGGGTCAGTCTCATGGGTCAACCACCTTGTGTGTTGGTCGTGGGGTGTGGCGGGAACATCTTCCCGAGGGAAGCGGGGTGGGTCACTGCCCGGACCACGCAGTCTTCGCGTGTTCCTCATTGCCCAGGACTGGCCATGAGCCGCTCCGGTGACGATCCGTCGACCGCCGGTCTGTGCCGTCGGACCCGGTGACGCGCGTGGGCCGGTTCGGGCCGTAGCCGCGGGCGAGGCGGTGCCAGGCACTCGACGCGCCGCCCCGGGTCCGAGCCGCCCGGCCGCTGCGGGACCGGGTTGGGCGTTCAGTCCTCGAACGGTGCGGCAGCGACCAGGTCCAGGAAGCCGCCGTGCCGGATCAGCTGGGCGATGTGCGACTCCGGCTTGTCAGCCGCCTGCCTGCGTACCGCCTCGGTCACGAAGGCGGTGAACCCTTGCCGGGGATGCAGTTCGAGTACGTCGGCGACGAGCCCGGGGGGCAGTTGGTACAGGCGCAGGCCCATGACGTCCGCCGCGGCGCCCAGGTGGACCGCGGCCACCTCCGGGCGGGTGTCGTCGGCGGTGGTGATCTCCATGTGCAGGGCGATCGCGTCCCGGACCAGTTCGACCAGATCGGGGCGGGCTCCGCGGGCACGCAACTCCCGCTCGGCCAGCGAGGCTCCGTGCACCTCGAAGGGGATCCGGCGGTCGTCGTACGTCTCGGTGAGCGCCAGGTCGTGGAGTACGGAGGCGATGAACAGCGCCTCGGCGTCGAACGTGCGCCGCTGCCCCTCCAGGAAGGCGGAACCGAACCGGTAGGTGCGGTGGCAGTGGGCCACCAGTGCCGGTGGGCTCACGGCGCACAGCGTCCGGTCGGCTGCGCGGGCGAGCGGCGAGTCGGGGAACGGAGGGAACGGCATGGGGCTCTCTCAGCGGGTCATGGTGCGGGGATCCGGCCGGGTGCGGAAGCAGGGCCGTCGGGGAACGCGCCGGGGACGGGCGGGGACCGGAAGGGGACGGGCGGGGACCGGAAGCGGCGCCGGTACTCGGCCGGAGTGGTGGCGAGCCGGCGCCGGAAGGCCCGGTGCAGGGTCTCCACGGAGCCGAGGCCGCTGGCCGCTGCCACTTCGGGCAGACCGTGATCGGTCTCCTCCAGGAGGCGGCGCGCGGCTTCCACCCGGAGGGCTTCGACGTACGAGGCGGGTGTGCTGCCGGTGCGCTGCCGGAACAGCCGGGCGAGGTGACGCACGCTGAGGTGCGTCCGCTCGGCGAGCGTCTCGACCGACAGGTCGTCGGTGAGATGGTCGGCGATCCACCGGCGCAGCTCGTCGATCCGGTCCTCGGAGGGGGCGCGGATCGAGAGCGGTACGCTGAACTGGCTCTGCCCGCCGGGGCGTTTGACGTACATGACCATCGTGCGGGCGGTGGTGAGCGCCAGGGCCGGGTCGTGGTCCTCGGCGACCATGGCCAGTGCCATGTCCATCCCCGAGGTGATGCCCGCGCACGTCCATACCTGCCCGTTGCGAAGGAAGATCGGGTCCGGGTCGACGGTGACCCGGGGATGATCGGTGGCGAGCCGCTCGGCGGTGAGCCAGTGGGTGGTGGCGGACAGCCCGTCGAGGAGCCCGGTCGCGGCCAGTACGTGCGCACCCGCGCAGACCGAGGCGGCCCGGCGGGCCCGGGGAACGGCCGTGCGCAGCCACTCGACGACAGCGGTGTCGATCACCGGTTCGACGCCACCGTCCACGAGGTTGATCGCACCCGGCACGAGCAGCGTGTCGACCCGCCCCCGCACCTCCCGCAGCGCCAGGTCGGCCACCAGTCGGACCCCACTGGAGGTGGGGAGTTCACCGGCCCGAGGTGCCGCGATCTGCACCCGGTACCGGGGGCGGTCCGTTCCCACGTTGTCCGACGCCACGGAGAAGACCTCGGCGGGACCGGTGACGTCCAGGAGGTCCACTCCGGGAAAGGCGACGATGACGACTCTGTGTGGTGCGGGGGGCATGCCGCCATGGTTCCCTGGCTGGTGCTGTGTCCGCAATGACCAGTTCCTGTCAGATCCGGTCATGCGAACTGCCGCCCGGGAGCCCGGTCGGGGCGGGGCGCGGTCGTCCGTCACGGGGTGGGCCGTCGGCCGCGCGTCCGTTCGTCGTCTCGCCTGGGGCAGCCGTTCCGCGTCCCTCAGGAGGTCGATGTCAGCGGCGCGCCAGTGATCCCGCCATGACGACGGAGGACGGGGCGAGCGCGGTCTCACCGTCGTCGATGTCCCACAGGGCGTTCTGCAGCAGCCGTCCCAGCGTCCAGCCGGTTGCCCGGGCGCGGTCCAGGTCGAGTGCCTCGGTGAGCAAGTCGAAACGGCGGCGCAGCAGGCGCGGCGTGTCGCCCTTCGCGACGACGTCGTCCCATCGGCTGTCCAGGGCGGGCCACAGGTCGAAGCCGGGGTCGCCAGCGAGCGGTTCGGGGTCGATGGCGAGCCACGGCTGTCGCTCCGCGGCGAGGACGTTGTCGTAGTGCAGGTCCCAGTGCAGCATCCGGTCGCCGGGTTCGCTGACGAGTTCGGACACCGCTGACGCCCAGTCGCGCAGGAGTCGCCGCTCGGCCGGGTCGGCCAGAGCCGTGACCGCCGACGGAACCCGCTCCAGCATGTCGGCGGCGATGTCACCCAGGCTCCGGAGTTCCGGCGGCGCGGGAACCGCGACCAGTCGCGCCAGAATCCCGGCGAGGGTGCTCATCGCGATGTCGTCGTCCTCGATCGAGGTCAGTGTGCGGGTGCCGTCCAGCCGCTCCAGGAGCATCGCGCCGCTCTCCGGATCATGGTCGAGCAGCCGCACCATGCCCTCCCCGTTCCACGTGCGCAATCCGATGAGTGCGGCGGTGGTCTCCTCCCTGGGCATCTGGAGTTTGAGCACCGCCCGCGTGCCGTCCTCGCGCCGCACCGGCAACACGAGCGAGGCTTCTCCCGTTCCCGGCTCGCCGTCCCGTTCCAGCTTCCAGCGGTCCAGCGCCTGCGCAGCCAGGGCGGGCAACGCGTCGGTCCAGGACCTGCCTTCCTCGCCGAAGGCCCTGGTGTACGACGCGATCAGTGCTCCTGGGACCTCGACCGCTTTCGGCGCGCTCATATCGCGTTCCTCTGAACTGAAGCCGGTTGCCCACCGCAACTTACCGGAACACAGCGCACGGCAGTTCCAGCCGCGGGCCCGCCGCACACCGTGGCCCACGGGTCGCCGGCGCCCAGTGGCGCGGTGGTCGGTGTCGGTGCCGGGTGACGACGCGGTGCGGTAGGCGGCGGGCGCGGTCGGCCTCGTCCAGGTCGTCCAGGTGGGCCGGGCGGGCGGTGTGGTCACCGACGGGGACGCCGCGGCAGCCGACCCGGACCAAAGAACTCGCCGGTCCGGCTCAAGTCCGGCGGTTGGCATCGGTCTGCTCACGCAGGATGTCGCTGTGGCCGGCGTGGCGGGCGAACTCCTGGATCATGAGCAGGTAGATCCATCGCAGGCTGACGGTGCCGAAGCCCGGGCACTCTCGGACGGCGTCGAGATCGAAGTCCGCGGCGATCGTTCGTGCGCGGCTGCTGGCGCGCTCGAATTCGGCGATCACGTCGGCCACCGTCTCGTCGTCGCTGACCACGAAACTGGCCTCGCCCACCATCGCGCCGTCGCATGCGGATTCGGGTAAACCCCCCAGGATGTGCTGGAACCACTTCCTGTCTGCGAACGCGGCATGTTTGACCAGCCCGATCGGTGTCGTCATGGATGGGACGAGACGGCGGCGGGCTTCTGTTTCGGATAGGCCGCGCACCGTGTCGATCAGTTCGGTCCGCGTGTGGTCGAGCATGTATGCGAGCAGTTGACGCTCGGGGCCGCCGGTGGTGCGAGTCGGGTTTTTCATGGCGCGTGTGTCCCTTCGTGAACGGCGTTGGAGTTCGCGGTTTCGATCGACTGGGTGTCGTTGTTCCCGACCGGATGCCGAGTGGAGGCGGTGTTGTCCGACTTCCGGGTGGCGGGCGACGTCGCCGGATCCAGCGAGCCAACCACTGGGGGGCGATGATTCCGCTTACTCGCGGGCAAGTGGCGCCGAGCCGATGGGATCGGTGTCGAACACGAATCGGAGGCCGAGAGGGAGGTCTGGCCGAGAGGGGTGCCGTCGACGACCAGCAGTCGGGTCAGCGAGGCGACGGGACCGGCTTCTCGGACTTCGAGTCCGGCCTGCCGCAGAGGTCCGTCGGCTCCACTCCAGCTCGCCGACCGACGGCCCGGTAGCCCGAGTCCTCGCATCCACGGCCGATATCGACAACGAGCGAACGAGCAAGCCCGATCGGACACCCTGCCGCACCACACGCCGGTGCGACTGGCAGTCCGTCAACTGTTGGAGCTGACGGTGAGGTGCGCTGTGCAGTCGTGGGGACCCGGTTGGCTGGGGCGGCGGACGCCCGCAGGTGTTCGGCATGGTCCGCACCACGACCCCGGCCGGTACCGGGATCAGCGGTACCGGCCGGGGCCCGGGCGGCTGCCCGGAGTTCCGGAACGGGGTGCGTCCGGGCGAGACCCGGTTCGTCTCCGACCCGGCGAAGGGCGGTGGGACGGCCCGACCCGAGCCCGGCCGGCCCCTCGCCGCTCCGGCGCCGGGACGGCCCGAAGCGGCCCGGCCGTTCACGCCCGAGCAGCAGCGGCGCAACCACGAGCTCCTGGTGCTCGCGCCAAGCCTGCCTTGACCGGCCGGGGCGCTCCCGCACCCCACGGAAGCCGGGCGGACCCGCTTCGGTGACTGAGCGCTCTGGCTGGCCCTACTGGTCGGCCGGAGCGCCCAAGGGAAGTGCTGGCCGGTGCGGTCGCCGCAGGCGGGGCACCGCCCGGCGTGCGGTCAGCGAGTGGCGAGGAACTCGAGCGTGTCGATCACACGGTTCGAGAAGCCCCACTCGTTGTCGTACCACGCGACCACCTTGACGTGGCGGCCGTGGACGCGGGTGAGGGCCGAGTCGAAGATCGACGAGGCCGGGTTGCCCGTGATGTCGGAGGACACGAGCGGGTCGTCCGAGTACTCGAGGATGCCGGCCAGCGGCCCCTCCGCCGCGGCGCGGTACGCCGCCAGCACGTCGTCCCGCGTCACGTCGCGGGCGACGGTCGTGTTGAGTTCGACGATCGAGCCCACCGGCACCGGTACGCGGATCGAGTCGCCCGACAGCTTGCCGTCGAGGTTCGGCAGCACCAGGCCGATCGCCTTGGCCGCGCCGGTCGTGGTCGGCACGATGTTGACGCCGGCGGCCCGGGCACGACGGGCGTCACGGTGCGGACCGTCCTGCAGGTTCTGCTCCTGCGTGTAGGCGTGCACCGTCGTCATGAACCCGTGCTCGATACCGGCGAGTTCGTCGAGGACCGCGGCCAGCGGCGCGAGCGCGTTGGTGGTGCAGGAGGCGTTCGACACGATCGTGTGCACGGCCGGGTCATAGGCGTCGGTGTTGACCCCGAACGCCAGCGTGACGTCGGCGCCGTCCGACGGCGCGCTCACGAGCACCTTCTTCGCGCCCGCGTCGAGGTGGGCCCGGGCGGCCTTGGCCGAGGTGAAGCGGCCAGTGGCCTCCAGGACGATGTCGACGCCGAGTTCGGCCCACGGCAGCTGAGCCGGTTCGCGCTCGGCCAGCACCGTGATCCGACGGCCGTCGACGACGAGGGTGTCCCCGTCGACGGCCACCGGGCGCCCGAGCCGGCCGGCCGTGCTGTCGTAGGCGAGCAGCCGGGCGAGAGTGGCGGGCTCCGTCAGGTCGTTGACGGCGACGACCTCGAGGGTGCTGTCGCGCTCCAGCAGCGCGCGCAGCACATTGCGTCCGATGCGGCCGAATCCGTTGATGGCGATGCGAGTCATGAGTGATGTCCCTTCCCTTCCGCACCAGGCTCGCCCACGGCTCGCACCCGCTGACAGTGGCGGGATCGCCAGGGTTCAAAAGGATCCCGCCACGCGAGGCCGAGCGGGTCATTCGCCCCGGGTGAAGGTGCGCCGGTACTCGCTCGGTGTGGTGCCGAGGATGCTGTGGAAGTGCAGGCGGAGGTTCGCGCCGGTGCCGAGCCCGACGTCGGCGGCGATCCGTTCGACGCTGCGCTGCGAGCGCTCGAGCAGTTCACGGGCCAGGTCGATGCGGGCGCGCATCACCCACTGCATCGGTGTGTAGCCGGTCTCCTCGACGAAGCGCCGGGAGAACGTGCGCGGCGAGACCCCCGCCTGCCGCGCCAGTATGCCGAGGGTGAGGGGCTCGCCGAGCCGGTGCAGCGCCCACTCGCGGGTGGCGGCGAACCGCTCGCCGAGCGGCTCGGGGACGCTGCGCGGCACGTACTGGGCCTGACCACCGCTGCGGTAGGGGGCGGCGACCAGACGCCGGGCCGCGTGGTTGGACGCGGCCACCCCGAGATCGCCGCGCAGGATGTGCAGGCACAGGTCGATACCGGAGGCGGCGCCGGCCGAGGTGAGCACGCTGCCCTCGTCGACGAACAGCACGTTCTCGTCGACCCGCACCAGTGGATGCCTGGCCATGAGTGCCCGCGTGTAGTGCCAGTGCGTCGTGGCGCGCCTGCCGTCGAGGAGGCCAGTGGCGGCGAGCGCGAAGGCGCCCGTCGAGATGGCGGCGAGTCGCGCGCCCCGGTCGTGGGCGGCGATCAGTGCCTCGACGACGGCCTGTGGCGGGTCGTCGCGGTCCGGGAAGCGGTAGCCGGGGACGAAGACGATGTCGGCCCACGCAAGCGCGTCGAGGCCGTGGGAGACGTAGTACGCGAGGCCATCGCCGCCGGTCACGAGACCGGGTGTCGCCCCGCACACCCGCACCTCGTACGGCATGCTCGCGCGGGTCGTGAAAACCTGCGCGGGGATTCCGACGTCGAGTGGCTTCGCACCCTCGAGCACAAGGACGGCGACGCGATGCAGGCGGGGTGCGGGCACAGGAGGAGGTTACGTGAGGCGTGGCTTCGCTACGCCCGCCGGGCGGACCGGGCAGACGGCACACCGGCCGGGCCGTATGCCCGTCGCGGCCCGCCGCACAACCGCTTCCGGAACGCCCGCGCCAGTGCTGCCGCCCGACGTGGACCGAGCCAGCGGGGTGCGGCACGTGGCCGGCGCCGTGGTCCGCCGCGACGGCCTTCGCGCGGCGCGGCCGGCAGCGGTCGGCCTCGCGAACACCACGTGCCGGACGTGGGTCTCCCGCAGTGCCCCCTCGGGCCACGATTGCCGCTGCGGCCACATCGGCGGCTGGCCTCGGCGGGGCAGTGCCGTTCCCCCACCATGCCCGCGAGCCCTTCCACCCCGCTCCTCGGCCCCAGGCCCTCCGCGCCGGCGATCCCTGGTCGCCACGGCGACCGGGCGCGTGCCGGGAGCGGTGCGGATGTGCAGCCGGCACGTCCCCGGCAGCCCGGGGAGGTGGGCATACGGCGTCCACGCCGCGCCGGCGCGGAGCCGTCGACGTGTGGAGCTCGTCCGGACCGCGGGGGCGCGGTCCGGTTCGGGGGCCGGGCCGGCGGAGAGGTGTCAGCCGGCCGTCGTCGGCGTCCGGGTGACGTCCACCTCGCCGGCTTCGGCCAGGGCCTGGCGCGGTGGTTCCGCCTGGGCGGGGCGCTCGGCCTCGGGCAGGGCCACGGCGGCCCGGAGCAGTGCCCGGACGTGTCGGCGGGCCTCGGCGGCGTACCAGGGGGCCGGGGGCGCCCCGGGCGGGCCCACGGCCCCGCACCGGGGTGGGTGAGCAGGCGCGCCGCCAGCGGCGGGGCGGTGTCGCCGTGCGGGTGGGCGGCGGCGCGGTCGGCGACGAGGTCGGCGCTCTCCCGCGCGGGGGTGTGGCTGCGGGGAGATCGTGGGAGGGAACCTGGCGGGAGGGGAGGAGCCGAGGGGGCCCGGCGGCGGACCGGGGCCCCCTCGCAACGGGTCGGTGGTCTCAGAAGAAGACGCCGCAGCGCAGCAACACGTTCGCGTAGGGCCGTGCCTCGCCCGTGCGGACGACCAGCCGGGCCCCCGCCGACAGCTCCTTGAGACGCGCGTGCGGGACGAGGTCCAGCGCGGGGAAGCAGGCGTCCAGCAGCTTCGACGCCTGCGGATTCGCCCGCCGTACCTCCTCCGCGGCCGTCGCCCCCTCGACGACCAGCTCCGCCAGCAGCCCCTCCAGGACCTCCGCGAACGCCGGCACCCCGGCCCGGAAGGCCAGGTCCACCACACGCGGGCCGTCCGGTATCGGCATGCCCGCGTCGCAGACCAGCACCCCGTCGCCGTGGCCCAGTTCGGCCAGCGCACCGGCGAGATAACGGTTCAGTATCCCGTCCTTCTTCACTGGGCAGCGACCTCCGCCGCCGTCGGGAAGGACGCCTGCGCGCCCTCCTTCGTGACTGTCGCCGCCCCGACCCGAGCCGCGTACGCCGCCGCCTGAGCCAGGGACTCGCCCGCGCCGAGCCGGTAGGCCAGCGCGGCGGTGAACGCATCGCCCGCGCCCGTCGTGTCCACCGCGTCCACCGTCACGGACGCGACACGGCTGACGCCGTCCGCCGACGCCACCAGCGCGCCCTCCGGGCCCAGCGTCACCACCACCGACCGCGGGCCCTTCGCCAGCAGGGCCCGCGCCCACTCCTCGGGGGCGTCCCCGACGGCGGAGCCGCCCAGGATCACCTTCGCCTCGTGCTCGTTGACGATCAGCGGGTCGCAGGCCGCCAGTACCTCCGGCGGCAGAGGTCGCGGCGGCGAGGGGTTGAGGACGAAGCGGCTGCCCGGCGCCAGCCTCCGTACGACCTCCACCACGGTCTCCAGCGGGATCTCCAGTTGCGCCGAGACCACCCGGGAGCCCTGGAACAGGCACCCGGCGGCGCGCACGTCCTCCGGGGCCAGCCGGCCGTTCGCGCCCGGCGAGACGACGATGCTGTTGTCCCCGGACGGGTCGACCGTGATCAGCGCGACCCCGGTCGGCGCACCGCCCACCAGGACACCCGCCGTGTCGACGCCGGCCTCCCGCTGCGAGTCCAGCAGCAGCCGGCCGTGCGCGTCGTCGCCGACCCTGGCCAGCAGAGCCGTACGGGCGCCGAGGCGGGCGGCGGCGACCGCCTGGTTCGCGCCCTTGCCCCCCGGGTGGACGGCCAGGTCGGAGCCCAGCACGGTCTCGCCGGCACCGGGCCGGCGCTCCACTCCGATCACCAGGTCGGCGTTGGCCGACCCCACGACCAGGAGGTCGTAGTCGTACATGCGTTGTCTCCCCACTGAGTGACATGGCCGGGGGGGGCCCCCCGCGGGGGGGGCCCCCCCCCCGTGCGCCACAGGACGACGCGAGCACCCGCCCC